>JH610818.1 GCA_000252485.1 Prochloron didemni P4-Papua_New_Guinea
AATATATTACAGATTCCTCTATATTATCCACAGCAAAAGCTAAATGACGCAAACCGCAGGCTTCTGGATAGCTGGGTCTAGCGGGGGGATTAGGAGAAGAAACAATATTTTTTATTTAAATCTCCTAAGTATAATAAGCCCTAAACTCAAAATGTGGATTGGATTTCAGCCAATTCGCCGGGTTTCTCTTATTATTTTAAGGATAATGCTGAAACGTTGGCCTATTCCCGGTTTCTCAACCCAAGGGATAACCTCCATCTATGTTACAATGCGATACACTATTTTCAAGCAATATTGCCTATTTAAAGAAATCTCTTAGGTATAATAAGCCCTATGGTGGGCAGTGCCGCACCCTACAACATAAGCCCGATGAACAAACAACCAACAACCAACAACCAACAACAAATAACCAACCACCAACAACCAATAACAAACAACCAACAACCAACAACCAACAACTTATTTTAGTAATTTTTCTAATTGTTGTTGAGCAAATTCCCGCACTTTCTCATCCGTTTCATGTTTGGCTCTAGTTTGCAGTAAAGGTATAGTTTGAGGATGGTTGGCATAATATTTAATCATTGCTTCTAGTGCTGTTTGTCTGGGGTGAGTCTCCCAAAGATATTTACGTTTAAAAGGATCTTTGAGAGCGCAATCCTTTAAGATGTTGAATGTATCGGGGCGATAGCTCCACCCCTCAGCTAACTTCTCTATTGCAGTTCTTCGCACAAAATAATATTCATCAGACTGAGCGGAAGATTTGAGGACTGTTAGAGTTGCTGGGTCTTCTGGGAAAACTTCAGCTAATTTCTCTATTGTAGTTGTTCGCACCCAATCATCTTCATCAGACTGAGCGGAAGATTTGAGAATAGTTAGAGTTTCTGGGTTTTCTGGAAAAGCTTGAGCTAATTGCTCTATTGCAGTTTCTCGCACCGAATAATCTTGAGCGGATTGAGCGGAAGATTTGAGGATTGTTAGAATTGCTGGGTCTTCTGGGAAAACTTCAACTAACTTCTCTATTGCAGTTGTTCGCACCCGATAATTTTCATGAAACTGAGCGGAAATTTTTAGAGTGTCTGGGTCTTCTGGGAAAACTTCAACTAATTTCTCTATTGCAGTTTTTCGCACCCAATAATTTTCATCAGACTGAGCTAAAGATTTGAGGATTGTTAGAGTTTCTGGGTCTTCCGGGAAAACTTCAGCTAATTTCTCTATTGCAGTTATTCGCACCCAATATTCTTCATCAAACTGAGCAAAATATTTGAGAACTGTTAGAGTTTTTGGGTCTTCTGGAAAAACTTCAGCTAATTTCTCTATTGCAGTTTGTCTTATAGTCAAATCACGATGAGACTCTACACAGGTTTTAAGAATCAGAAGAGCAGTATAATTATCCTTCCTACCTTTAGCAAATTCTTCAAATATTGCCAATATTACAGCCGAACTCGTATCTAATCGAGCGCGAGATTGAAGAAAAGTGAAAACATTTGAATCATCTCCCCAACCTCTAACCAGTTCTTCCACTGCTGCTTTTCGCACTTGCGTATTCTTATTGGACTTAGCAAGATCTTCAACAAAGGATAAAGTATTAGGATCTTTCTTCCAGCCTTTAACAACTTGCTCAAGTGCTGCAATTTTAACCACCGGCCAACTTTCATGAGATTCAGCCTGATTTTTGAGCCAAGGAAGAAGACCTTTATCATCTTGCCAACCAATAACAATTGCCTTAATAACATCTCCAATTATCTTGCTACTCAAATCCTCATTTAATAAATTTTGCAAAGTGCGCAAAAGCTTTGTTGCCAAAGAAGATATAGCTGTTCTATTCCTCACCTCAGTCAAACACTTAGCCGCCAACAACAGATTAATCTTATTTTTATCCTCCAACCCCATCAAATAATCTAAAATCTCCCCCACCCACTTACTATCCAACATCCCGGCAATTAACCGCAGAACCTCATGCCAAGATTCATCATGCCAGTGTCTCCCAAACACTTCATCCTTCAAATAATCTAAATCGATAGTTCGTTCCTTTTCAAACCGCCAAACAAACTCCCAAGCGCAGAAAAATTCCAAAAAAGTGCGATGGACGAAACCATAGTAGTCCCCACCCAAATAACAAAGAATAAAATTGCGCAAGCGCAAATTCTCCACCAACACCCGAGCAACTTTCTGTTTATCCTCCACCTCTCCCCAACGAGAATCACTAGCCAAATATTCCTCAATAATCCCCTCCAAACGCTCCCTCAAAATAGAATTCCCCGCCAAACCTTGACTATTAGACTGCATCCAATAAGCCACCCGCCGCAGCATCCCCTGCTTATCCTTATAATCCAAATTGAGAGGAGCCAACCGCCCATCCTCCAAAGCTCGTTCCACATCCCATTGATGCAACAAGACCTGGGAACACTGGTCGTACAGTTCCCCTCTATCCCTGGGTAATTCTCGGTTGCGATTGAGAATAGCCATCATAGTCAGTAAGAGGGGATTGCCAGCCAATTCCCCAATGGCAGCAGACTCCCCGATCGCCTTCTCCAGTCGCTGGCGCTTTCTCTCCCTCTCCTCAACCTTGTCAAAAGTTAAATTATGCCAGCGGTTAATAAATTCTTCTCTTTGCTCCTTTTCTAAGTCCTGAAGCATGAAGTGAGTAAAACCAGCTTCAATGAAAGGTTTCTCCTTATAACCAATTACCCGGGAAGTAACAATTATGCCCACGGAACTATAACGACCAGCAAAAGCAACAATCTCTTCTACTACTTTTTCTCTTTCCTCGGGATTGAAGATTTCATCCAAACCATCAAACATCACCCTGCCATTACCAGAGACCAATCTTTCCCGCCAAATTTCCCCAGCCACACCAGAAATCAGACAATTCGACCATTGGAAAAAAGCCAGCAAATCAGCACAATTTCCCGACTCTTTTTCTCGAATATAAGTGCGCAATTCCACATAGAAAGGAAGAGGAGTGGCAGACATTTCAGAAAAAGATAATCCCGACCATCGTAAAGCCAAATACCGCAATAAACTAGTCTTTCCCGCACCCGGGTCTCCCAAAATAACTAAATGAGGATGGTTGGATTCTTTAATGACATCCAAAACCGGACGCAAAGGCTGACGAAAATAAGCCTCTCGATACTCCGCCAACTCCCCAGGAGATAAGTCTTCTCCTTCCCATTCTCCCGATTCTCGCAGCCTTTTTTGTTCTGGCTTGGGCAGTTCGTAAACCTGGGGCAAAAATTCCCCCACTTGTCGCACGTTTTGGGGTACGAAAACGTTCCACAATTTTACTTGGTAATAAACTCCAGTGGTATCTAAACTCTCCAAACGTAAGTTTCCGTAGCCTTTTTTTAGCTCTTGTTGATAAGTAAATAAAGCCAGATTTTCTTCATTTCCTTCCCCGGCACTTTCTACAGCCAGAATTGCTCTCAACTGGGGAGACTCTTCTAGAATCGCTTTTACCTTGCGACGGTAACGCTTACTAAGAGCTGGCCAACTAAAATCTTCCGGTAGAGCTAATAAATTCAGCTCCTGCCAAGTTGCTGCTAATAATTGAGAATCTAATTTTTCTAAATTTAATTGAAAGGCCCTAGCTAAGACTTGTTTAACTGGTTCCTGGTGCAGGAAAGTTTGCAGAGGTTGGAGGTATTGCTGTAACTGAATTTCTTCTAAATCAGCATCTTCTAATTCTTGCTGCACTAAAGCTAAGAATTCTTTGACGCTACTACCTACTGTTAATTGGAGAATCTGGCTTTGTTCTGGTTCTAAATTAGGCAGATAGGACCAAAACCAAGTTTGACTGTAATCTTTCGCTCCATCTAGAGCTAGTTCCTGTAAGATTCTTTTGAAAGCAAAACCGGGACTACTATTTACTCCCCATTCCGTTAACCAATCCATTGTCATTATTCAAGAGTGTTTGTCTTGCGTTTTAAACTTTCGATCCCCCCTTGATCCCCCCTTAACAAGGGGGGCAAGAGTATTTAAGTTGTGGGTTGGGTTGATATAACTAAACCCCGTGGTTTGAGAAACCGGGTTTCTTTCCCAAATTTTAGATTAATTCTTAAAATAATACGAGAAACCCGGCGAATTGGCTCAAATTCAATCCACATAAAACTCCATATTCAAGTTTTTTCGTAGGGTGGGCATTGCCCACCACAGCTTGCGGTGCCCTTCGACTACGCGGCCCCAGAGGGTCGCCGAAGGGCAGGGACCGCGGAGTCGAACTGCATCTATCGCTGCTGTTGGGTTTCGTTACCTCAACCCAATCTACGATGGAATAAACTCCCCATTCCGTTAACCAATCCATTTTTCCATTAACAATTAACAATAAAATATAATAATTTCCCGGTAGCAATTGTAGCAATTGTAGGTTGGGTTTCCCGATAGCGAAACCCAACAGAGAATCTTTTGGCTTAGGCAGCCCAGAGGGCTACCCCACAATTATAGATTGAGGTTATCCCATGGGTTGAGAAACCGGGAATAGGCCAAAATTTTAGTTTTTTCGTAGGGTGGGCATTGCCCACCACAGCATCTATCGCCTCCGTCAAAAGCAGTATCAATAGTCTCCTGACTCCCTACAGTTACAATATTCTGAAAAAACTAGATCTTCTACCCAACTGGTTTTGACCACACCCAACACAACAAACCCTGCTGTTGGGTTTCGTTACCTCAACCCAACCTACGAAAAATAAACTCAAAATCTTCTCCCCCCTTTTGAAGGGGGGCTGGGGGGGATCCACCGCTAAAACATTCATCAACAACCTCAAATCAATAGACAATTTCCCATCACAAATATTGACTCCTCAACACATTATATCTCCTCCTCGCTCCTACACTTATCTTAATCTCACTCCTGGCTTCCGTCAAGCACTTCTCCGCCAAAACCAGATTTAACCAACCAGATGCTGCCCCATCCTCATGAATTAAATATTCCACCAAACTAACCCCATGACTTTCATGGATAGTTCCCACAATTAAACTAATCACTTCATGCCAAGATTCATCCTGCCAACGACCCATGATAGCCTTTTCTTTCAATCCCTCTAAATCCACAGTTCGAACTTTCTCAAACTGCCACACCCAATACCAAGCGCAGAAATATTCCAGAAAAGTTCGATGAACGAAACCATATTTATTATCCCCAAACAAACAAACCAGAAAATTGCGACTGGTCAACCGATCCAATAAACGTTTCGCTTTAATTTGCGATTCTTGAGGCGCAACTGCAAATTGTGTTTCTAACTGTTGGGCGATAATCTTTCTCAAGTCTTCTTTTTCAATAAAGAGATTCTCGGCCAAACTACTATGTTGTTCTTGAATGCAAAATGCCACTTTTCTCAGGATCTCTTGTTTATCGCGAACATCCAGTAATTGTAAATCCTCATCTATACCGAAGTTCTTGTCCGCTTCCCAACGTTCCAACAAAACTTTAGAAGCATCTTCATAAAGACTAGCTTTATCGTTGGGCAAGTCGTTATAGCGATTCAAAATAGCCATCATGGTCAATAACAAGGGATTCCCGGCCAATCCTTGATATTTCTGATTTCTAGCCAGAGCCTTTAGCAACCGTTCTTGTTTTCTCAATCCTTCCGTTTCATTCTCAAAAGCAAATTTGTGCCATTTAGCGAGAAAATCTTTAATTTGCTCTTCATCTAAATCTTGCAACCAAAACTGGCGAAAACCAGCATTAATCAATCTGCTTTGTTCTTGCTTTTTTTCGTAACCCACAACACGAGAAGTAATCAAAATCCGCACTTGAGGATAAGTATTCTTGAAATCGATAATTTCTCTCACGGTCTTCTCTCTTTCTCGCTTATCTAAGATTTCATCCAAACCATCAAAGATAAGTAAAGTTTTGTTTTCTTTAAACCATCGAGTTAATCCTTGATGATTTAACTTGCCCATTACTCCATGTCCTTGTGCTAAATAAGCAAGAAAATTGTGTCCCGAGCTGCGTCGATTATCGCTATAACACTTCAATTCAATAATTAAAGGTAATTCTTGAGCTACAGAGAAATCTTTCTTTCTCGCCCAAGTTAAAGCTCTATACTGGGCTAAAGTGGATTTCCCAGAACCTGGATTACCCAAAATCACCAGATAAGGATAATCATTCTCTTCTTGGTTTTGTAAAAGAGATAAAACTGACAATCGTTCTTCTTTTCCTTCTTCTACTAGATGTTGGGGAACAAATATTTGCCAAAGTTCCAGATTGCGCAGTAAAATTTGACTACTATCCTGGCTGTGATTCTCATCCCTCGTATCTAAGGAATCCAACCGCAGTCTGCTATAATGATCGAGAATATTTTTGCGATAGCGCTCTAAATTGAAATCAGCTATAGTAGGAGTATTATTATCTAAATTTTCCCTGATTTTAGCTAGATTCTCTGTATCAAACAGTTTCCTCAACTCATCCGACTCTTGAACAATAGCTTTTACCTTGCCTAAATAACGCTTACCCAACTGTTCCCAATCAAAATTATCTGGTAAAGGCTGAAAATCCCCATTTTGCCAAGTTCGTGCTAAGATAGAAATAGAGAAACTAGAAGCGGTATATTTGCCCATGGCTTTTTCAAAAGCTAAGGCGAGAGTTGTACAAACAGATTCATGATTAATAAATTGCTTGAGAGACTCATTATAAGTCTTAATTTCATCTGGTTCTAACTCACCATCTTCCAATTCTTGCTGTACCAATGCTAAAAACTCTTTAAGACCTTGACCGTAAGCTTTTTGTAAAGGTTTCTCTTTAGCTAAATCCGCAAGTTTGGTAATACCGTCTCGGAAAGAGAATTTAACATAGTCCTCTACTCCTTTGGTCGCTAAATCTAGCAAAGTATCTCGAAACAGAAATCCAGCAGTATTTGCTACACCCCAAATAACTAACCAATCAGTCATGACAATTAAAACTTTTGATAAAATAAAACAATATTTTAGCTCAAATCTGAATAGGACTTACGCAGAAACCGGGTTTCTGAACAAAAACTCTGGATTTTAGCCGTTTTAAGTACCTAGGCAAAATTAATTGGATATTCGCTCAATGCGGTCGCTTGTATTTATGGGTTGCGGTGCGTTCGCAACGCACCCTACAATGTCTTGACTGGGAAGTAATTCAGCAATATCTTTGATTGTACTGTATAGGAACAAAGATTTAACAAAATTAGCTCCTCCTTCTTCTACCAAACATGACAAAACATCTTTAAATAAAAATCCCGGAATCTTTCCTAAACCCCAAACAGTTAGCAAATCTATCATGACAATTAAAAGTTTTGATGAAATAAAAAAATGTTTTAGATAAATTTAACACAAATCTAGCGGGCTGTTGGGCTTGCCTTGAGCGTGTGGTGCGTTGCGACCCGCGAAGCGCCGCTCTTAGCGACCGCACCCTACTAATAGCGTTCAATCACAGGAGTGGTGCGTTGCGAACGCACCCTACTAATAGCTATAGATATAATAATAAACAATTGTAGGTTGGGTAGAGCAATAGCGAAACAGGGCAACGCCCAACAGCACAGGTTGTTTTGTTGGGTTTCGTTACCTCAACCCAACCTACGATTTCTAAACTATTTCCGTCATGACAATTAAAACTTTTGAGAAAATAAAACAATTGGGGGGAAAACAGGGGGTAGCGAACGTTCTACATCAGCGTTCAAAATCCATTAAATGCGATTGCTTTCAAAGCGAGTTAATAGTTCTTCACGAGATAATTCAATCAACAACCGTGCTGACTCTTCCGATGGTAATTCTAGCAAAGGATCGATTATAGAAGCCAATGCAGAATCCATTTGACCGAATCGGACTTTCAGCAGGTTTTCTAAAACTAAACGTTGTCCTTCCTGTAGTCCTTCATGTCGTCCTTCCTGTCGTCCTTCCTGTCGTCCTTCCTGTAAAGTATCTTCTCTCCATTTGACATAAGCTGGTGATAAACTCATAATCCACTCCTTTTCTTCATCAGTTACATTTTGTTTGTCATCTACTACGATTCGCCAATTCACAATTTCTTCTAGCACTTTATTGCGCAATGAATCTGTTTCCGGTAGCTCCAACAATTGCTGAATCGCTTGTTTTTGCTTTGTCCCTTTCCCCAAAATCCTCAACCAGAGAGTTTCTGGATTGTTTGGTAACTTATTGATTGCTACCAAACCGGTGTTTAATCCTTCCGGGAAGAAGTAAATCCCTTGGCCCCACTGCTCTAATTTTAGTTGACAACTAAAAGTCTTGAGCAAATTTTCAGAAGCAGAAGGTGTAATTAGCCAGAGAAAAGGTAAATCAGCAAGAGTTAGTCCGGATTTTTTTCGTCTTGCTTTCCTTTCCCATTCGCTATTGACGATTAATAGCTTCAGCAAGCAGGAATGAATCTGGCTGAAATTTGGTTGGTTGCGAAAAGGCTCAAACAGAGAATCTCTGGCCCCCATTTTTCCCAATAAACCCAAATTAGCTAAATTATCTTGTTTGTCGGGGGCTGGGGAAAAAGTGAAATCTATCAGGCGAACTTCTCCACTGACTTCTCGACTTATTTCTATCTTACCTGATGTTTGGAACAATACCGATAAATATTGCTTGGAAAACTGGTCGTAAGGTTGTCGAGTCATTGGATTTGTTGGATTTTATCATAATATTTATTATAATAGATATAGTCTGTCTTGGTCATGAGGTACACCTATACACCTGCGGACTGCTTCACAACCTATTTCTCTGTACCTCACGAACCCTCCTGGGAGGGCTAGGTTTCCCCTCCTGGGAGGGGTTAGGTTTCCCCTCCTGGGAGGGGTTAGGGGTGGGTTACTGTTCTCTAAAATCCCGAAATTGTGTACTTCATAGCTATGAGAAATGCTATATTATCAAAATCATGAATCATTTTTGTCAATTCAAAATAGTCTAATTCCTTTTTGAGTGGATCTCGTTCGCGATCGCGTAGCGCCTCCCAAGTCAGAGCAAGAAAGAAAAAAAAGTGTAATTGCCCCATGTAACGGCCAGTTTACTTCAGCGGACGATTTTTTCCTTTTCTTCTCCCTAACCCACTAATCAAATCCACCCCAAAAGTCAAAACTATAAAACAGCCCAAAGTAACCAAGACACCGGAATAGTCAAAACTACTCCTCTGTTCCTCCAACAACCGACCTAAACCCCCAGCTCCTACTATGCCGACAATTACAGTTTCCCGCAAACAAACTTCCCAGCGATAAAGAATATAGGCCACATACGGGGATATAGTAGCAGGCAGCACCCCATAGAGAAAAACTAACTCAGCAGGGGTTCCTTGCCCCTTCAAAGCCCGTAACGGCTCCCTGGGTAAGTTTTCCGTCACTTCCGCCATCAACCGCCCCAGAATGCCTAAATTGTGCATGGCAAGGGCGATCGCCCCCGGTAAAATCCCTGGAAACATGACAAACAGCGCCACCAAGGCCCAAATAGGTGCGGGAATAGCGCGACAAAATAGCAGCAATATCCTCGTACCCAGAAACAACAGCCAGGCCCCCAGACCCTTTCCGGTCCTAGAAGCAAACAAACCTCCAGGAAGGAAGAAGTTCCTGGCAGCGGGGAAAGAAAGGAGAATACCTCCTACTCCAGCAAGGGCGATGGCCAACAAAGACATGGCCAGAGTTTCCCCAGACAACTGCCACAATTGAGTTAATATCTCCTTATTAATCTCCAGAGGAAATAACTCTTTTCCCATATCTGCCAACGACTCTCCAGTTCTCTCAGACCAGAGCTTGCTAAAATCGGCACTGACGTACCAAAAACAAAAGGAAACCAATACAACTGCGATCAACAACACCCCGATTAACCAAAAGCCACCCTTTCCGCCCCTAGATAACTTGCCAGAATTTAAATCCAAACGGCTAGGGCAACCCAAACGACGGCGCAACCAAGCGCTACCGGTATCCACTAGCCCGTTTAACAACACTAGAGCGTAGAAAAAGGTCCACAGTTGCTCGTAACGGAGAGATTGCAAACTGAGGGACAGCTGATAACCTAATCCTCCCGCTCCAATTATACCCAATACGGCAGCGGAGCGAATGGAACATTCAAAGCGATAGAAACTATAGGAAAGAAGATTAAAAAAAGCTTGGGGAACTAGACTGTAAATAAATGCAGTCCAAGGTGCAACACCACTACCAATTAAAGCAAATAAAGGTTTGCGAGGAGTTTCATCTAAAATTTCCGAGAAAACTTTAGCTACAATTGCTCCATAGGGAATAGCAATGGCAAAAATAGCACTCAGAGGATCTAAACCCCAAATGTTGACAAAAAATAGTCCCCAAATAGCCTCGTGAATAGCTCGAGGAAAGGCCAATAAACCTCTCATTCCCAGCCACACACTACTCTGTGATATCCTAGCCTGTGGCAAAACAATAAGCCACCACACTTGGGAACTAAAAACCCCCAAAATAATCCCCAAGACAATGCTGAGAAAAGTACCGCAGACGGCATAAGCTAGAGTAGTGATACTAGAATCTAAGACCAGGTGGAGAAACTGAGGGGATAAGTCTGGTTGGATACTGGCGCGACAAAATCGCCACAACAGTGGCAAACCATCAAAGTTAAAAATATCTTCCTGTAAGATCAATTCCGAAAATGTTGGCTATAAATACAATAGTGAATGATTTCAGCCAATTCGCCGGGTTTCTCTTATTATTTTAAGGATTAATGTAGAAATTTTGGGAAGAAACCCGGTTTCTCAACCTACGGGATAACCTCAATCTATACTACCATGGGATAAACTATTTGTAGCAATCATTTTTGTATTTCATATAAGATCAATGGGTAAGCAATAAAAAATCAACAAATAAAAGTCCCCCTTATTAAGGGGGATTTAGGGGGATTCACGGACCAGAAAATACGGCAGCTTCAATATCTTGACGACTGAGAGAATATTTAAAAGAACGCTTAATATCCTTTCCTTGCTCATTAGTTTGGGAGTATTCTACAGTTATTTGTTCAACTTCCAGACAAATTTGCGCTTTCCAGTCAGATCGCTCTGTATACCAGCAATGTAAATCATTTGAATCTTGCTGGCAGCCTAAACTAACGAGCCATTGCTCTATTTCTGGTAAAGGATGATTGTATAAAGGAGTATTGGCAGTAGGAAGAACCATTTATAGCAGTTGATAGTTGATAGTTGATAGTTGACAGTTGATAGTTGATAGTTGATAGTTAATCTAGCGCTTCGCGCTAGTGTCAAAATAGATTGTCCTTGGATTTTTGTGAAGTACTCGTGAAGTCAAAGTTCTTAAATTTTAGTTATAACTATACATTACTCGCGAACAGTCTCCACAATTACTCCTCCCTCTGCGTCGGAGTGGCACAGGCATCTTGCCTGTGACCACCTCTGCTTGCCTGTGACCACCTCTGCGGTTCATTCTTCCTTTCCCAACCCAAAAGCCTCATGAACCACCTTTAAAGCCTTAACACCCTCCTCCTGAGCAATGACGCAACTCACTTTAATCTCAGAAGTAGCAATCATCTGAATATTAATCCCTTCTTCTGCCAAGGCAGCAAAAAACTTAGCAGCAACTCCTGGTTTTCCCACCATACCCGCACCCACAATACTCAGTTTAGCAATACTAGCATCCACCACAATCTCCCCCAAACCGATACTTCCGGCCAACTCACCTAAAGCAGCCTTAGCAATCAACCCATCCCCTTCCCCTACCGTAAAAGCAATATCCCGACAAGCAACCCCCTCAATAATTCGACAGCGCTGTGACTGAATAATAGTATCCACGCTAATATTTTTAGCTGCCAAAGTCCCGAAAATTTGAGCTGCCATTCCCGAGCGGTCTGGAACTCCGAGAATAGCTAACTGAGCCTGATTTTTATCTAGAGCAACTCCCCTCACAGCAGGACAATCCCTAGGAGTAACAGTATTGGTGGCCAAACTATCCACTTCAAAAGCACTACAAAGAGCGGCAATGGCGCGATCGCCTTCTGCCTCATCCACAAGGCAACTTATCTTAACTTCTGAAGTAGAAATCATTTGAATGTTAATTCCCACTTCTGCCAAAGTAGAAAACATTTTAGCTGCAATACCGGGCCGCCCAATCATTCCTGCCCCGACAATTTCCACCTTCGCCACCTTCCCCACCACAATTACCTCCGCCTCCCCAGTTCCTGGGTCTGGGTTGTTACGCAAAGCAGGAGCAATGGCCGCTGCTACCGCTTCAGCTTTATTTAATTGTTCCTTCAGTACAGTAAAAGCAATATCGTTGCTATTGCCCTCATGAATGGACTGAATAATCAAATCTACATCTACTTCCTGACGGGCAACTTCTCCAAACAGGCGAGCTGCCACTCCAGGGCGATCGGGAACTCGCAGCAAAGCAACTTTAGCCCTATTGCGGTCAAATTGTACCCCATCTACCGCCTTAGTAATTTCCAAGCCCACCAAAGAACGAGGTTGAGGAACGGGGGAAATTACTTGAGTACCGGGAGCATCGCTCATACTAGATAATACCCCTAAAGTAACTCCATAGTTGCGAGCAATTTCCACCGCTCGAGGATGAAGTACCTTCGCTCCCAAACTAGCCAACTCCAGCATTTCATCACAAGTAACAGACTCCATTAATTGGGCCGACGGTACTATCCGAGGGTCCGTAGTGAGAATCCCAGGAACGTCAGTATAAATTTCGCACCGCTGGGCTGGTAACGATGCAGCTAAGGCTACAGCAGAAGTATCGGAACCTCCCCGTCCCAAGGTAGTAATTTCCAAATGGTCCCTACTGCTAATACCTTGGAATCCAGCTACTACAACTACCTCTTCTCGTTCCAGATGCCTTTTAATCCGTTCCGTTTTAATTTCCAAAATGCGAGCGCGACCATATTCTGCTTCCGTCACGATACCCACTTGAGCCCCAGTAAGGGAAATAGCTGCCTGTCCCAACTCCTGTAAAGCCATCGATAACAGGGCAATAGTCACCTGTTCTCCAGTAGAGAGGAGCATATCCATTTCCCGGCCACTGGGAGAGGAAGAAATTTGGCGAGCTAAATCGACCAAAGTATCGGTGGTTTTGCCCATAGCTGAAACTACAACTACCACCGCATTACCGGAGTCAACTGTTTTCTTGACTCTTCGGGCAACTGCTTGGATTCGTTCCACTGAACCCACGGAGGTTCCACCGTATTTTTGGACAATTAGCGCCATAATTTCTCCTTTATCTAAAAAAAATCAACCCAATCTAATAACAAACAATTAACAATAATATCTGTGTTCATCTGCTACAGGAGCGGTTCAAACAACAAACTCAATGAAGAGCCTTGACAATTTCCCGTTCAATCTTGATAAAATCAGGATCTAACTTCAACTCTAAATTACGTTGTTCCGGTAAATCAACTTTAATTTCTTCCCGAATAGATCCGGGAGAACTACTCATGACATAGATTCGCTGAGATAAGAAAACAGCCTCCGACACGTCGTGAGTGATGGTCAAAACAGTGATATGAGTTTTATCCCACAGATCCAGCATAAATTCCTGTAACTGTTCCCGCGTCTGAGCGTCCAAAGCACCAAAAGGCTCGTCCATTAACAGTATTTCCGGTTCATTAGCCAGAGAGCGAGCAATGGCCACCCGCTGTTTCATCCCCCCAGAAAGCTCTTTCGGATAAGAATTAGCAAATTGAGCCAAACCGATAATATTTAAATAATAGTCAACCCGCTCCTGACGTTGTCGTTGGGGCATGCCCTTGAGCTTCAACCCGAAAGCAATATTATCCGCTACAGTCAGCCAAGGGAAAAGAGTATAGGTTTGGAACACCATACCGCGATCGGGACCAGGACCCAGAACAACCTCGCCGTCCACCAGTACTTCTCCAGAAGTAGGAGGAAGCAGACCCGCAATAACATTCAAAAGTGTAGACTTACCGCAACCAGAGGAACCAACAATACAGACAAACTCGTTAGCTTCAATGTGAAGATTGATGTTTTTCAAGGCGATTGTCTTTTTACCGCGACTGGAAAACTGTTTCGACAAGTTTTTAACTTCTAGTTGGGTTTTATTTGTAAATTGCTTCATTTCAACTAAATTAGAATTAATCGTAAATTTTCAAGCTGGACCATGACCAAAAAATACCTTAAACCATCTGTATTTTGGAGCATTCGTCAGGGTTTTCCTCGCTGGTTAAGTCTTGTCCTCACAGTCAGTGCCTTATCACTACCCTTGATTATCTGGTGTATTCTCAGCTATGGCAAGATAGTTGACCCGATTTTTTTGCCTACTCCTGTGACAGTAATGGAAGCAGGTTATAAAATGTTCGTGGAAGACGACTTTTTGCTGGATATTTTTGCCAGTTCCACCCGAGTGATTTACGGTTTTTTGGTAGCAGCATTCCTGGGAATTCCCATTGGTGTTGCTATGGGAACATTTTACAGTATGGACAGTTTTTTTGGACCCATTGTGGGCACGGTACGCTATTTACCAGTGGTAGCTTTCATGCCCTTAATTGTACTGTGGGTTGGCCTCAACGAACCTGCCAAAATTTTAATTGTTTTCTTCGGTATTATCTTCTACAACGCAATTATGATTGCCGATGGAGTAAAGTTCATTCCCGATGAAATGCTCAATGCTGCTTATACATTAGGTGCAACAAGGTTAGATTTGCTCTTGCGAGTCATTTTACCCGCATCTTTACCGAATATTATCGATACCTTAAGAGTAAATGTAGCTGGAGCTTGGAATTTTTTAGTCATCGCCGAGTTAATTGGAGCAGAAAAAGGTCTCGGTTTTAGAATAATTTACTCCCAAAGATTTTTGCAGACCGATAAAGTCCTATTTACTATTGTCATAATTGGCTTAATCGGTCTGGTAATTGACTTTGGTTTCAAGCTTCTGTATAAGCTAGCATTGCCTTGGGCAGATGGTAGAACTACTTGAAACAATTAATTACCAGCTCCATCGCTTTTATCAAAAATAGACATCGTAAGAATTGGTTCTCAAACCCTTGTATATCAAGATTGCACCCCTAGTTTTTGGAGATGTCTAATGAGAAACTATTTATCCCTTATACTAATTGCTGGTCATGGGTCACTGTTAAAGAGCTGCTTTGACAAATTTAGGTTCCAATAAAGATTCCAAGTCAGGAATCTTCTCAATTTCCTTTTGTTCTAGAAGAAACTCTGCCATAGATTTTAGGGGATTGAGGACATAAAGCTCGCTATTGGGATTAGCTAGCATTTCTATATTAGTCTTAGCATCTGGCATGTTAACTCCTGCTAAATCGCTTGCTAATTGTTCGGGAGTTACTTCCAATCTCTTAGCCGCGATCGCCAATCCTTCTTCCCGGTTTTGCTCGAGAAACTTCAAACCCATAAAAATGCCATTGACAAAAGCTTGTACTGCTGCTGGATTTTCTTCAATCAACTTATTGCTAAATTGATAAAAATCGATAATGGCTGTAGGCATCTGAGAAGAATCATAGATAATTCTCCCATCTGGTTGTGCTTTATTAGCTCGTCCTATAAATGGTGCATAGGTGACGGCAATGTCCGCATTCCCAGCTAAGTAAGCCGCCGCTGCTTCAGCCGGTTCTGCATTGATTTGGATAATATCTTTTTCCGTCAACCCAGCTTCTTGAAGAACCTGAAGCAAGAAGAAATGGCTAACATTACCCTTTTGCACTGCTACTTTTTCTCCTTTGAAGTCCGCAATGGACTTAATGCGATTACGCGCCAGAATACCATCACCCCCGATAGAATTATCTTGTATCAAAACAATGCTGTGGTCTTGACTTTTCGTTGCCCCTATCACTACTTCCGAACTAGAGGAAGCAAATCCATCCATCTGACCAGCTAAGACAGCAGCCATAGCCTGGGTGTTAGTACCAAATATCTTATATGTTACGTCAATCCCCAAATCTTGAAAAAACCCTTTTTCTTGAGCAATAAAAAGAGGAGTAAATCCAATCCAGATACTGGAACCAATTGTCATGGAGGTTAATTTTTTGTCTTGAGAACTGGTGTTTTCTGCTTCATTGCCACTTCTACAAGAATTCAAACTAATTACTCCAGCTGTAGTTGCCAGAAACCGCAGTACCTGACGACGAGACCAGAATAGATTGCTAGCGGATTTAACCATTGGTAACCTCCAGTAGAAATTGTCCTATTTATCTTAGGACTTACGCAGAAACCGAGTAACTCTGCGGAAAAATCTTAATTTGAGCCATTTTATCCAGGTCAGAAACCCGGTATAAGAGAGCTATTTGCGTAAGTCCTATATCTGACTTAGCAGAGTATCATCATTGTTAAACTTATTAGCAAGTTTCGCTTAGAGCGATCGCTTTACCCAACCTACAATTGCCATGAAACCTTCCGACAAACAACAAACAACAGAAAATCAACTATAACATCTGCGTTCATCTGTGTTTATCTGCGGTTCAAAAATCCAGATCCTCGTTTTTCTTGCTTCAGTCCGCTAAACTAGAAAAAATCAATTAATAAGCAAATACAAACTGTCATGAACTTCAAATCAATTTACAATTCCTACGGGCAAGGGTTCCACAATCCCAAGTATCGTTTGTGGATGATTTCGTTCGTCTGCTTTACTTCCTCAGTCCTCTGGATCTTGCTCCCGACTTTATTCCCATTGTTGGTCAGATTGATGATGTCATTCTTTTGACTTTTTTCTTTACTCAGATATTCAACTTAATAGGGAATTATTTTAAATCCCTAGAATCTAATCCTGAAACACACCAAGAAAAAGTAGAGCAGACTATTGATGTAGATGCTGTGTCAGTAGATTAGCAATGAACAATGAACAATGAACAATGAACAATGAACAATAAA
>JH610819.1 GCA_000252485.1 Prochloron didemni P4-Papua_New_Guinea
CGAAGAGTTTTCCGATTTTTTTCATTGCTGTAGCAATTGACCGATTTACGGAATAGCTGCTATAATAGCATTAAAAAGCATTAAAATCGTAATCCAAGCTAGACAAATGTCCAAACCACAAAAACTGCTTTTAGTAGATGACGAGCCAGGCATAAGAGAATCAGTTCAAGAATATCTCGAAGATGACGAACAATTTGAAGTTAAAGTAGCCAGCAATGCAACAGAAGCTTGGGATTTATTGCAACAAGAAACACCAGATTTAGTCATTTCTGACATCATGATGCCCCAAGTTGATGGCTATCAATTTCTCAAAAAACTCAGAGAAGATGTCCGCTTTGAAGCTATTCCCGTAGTGTTTTTAACTGCTAGAGGCATGACTCAAGACCGCATTGAAGGTTACAATGCGGGATGTGATGCTTATGTGCCCAAACCCTTTGACCCAGAAGAATTAGAGGCAATTGTCAAAAGTTTGCTCGCTCGCCGTTCTACAATTTCTAGTAGCAATAACAACAGTTCTGATTGGGAAAAAGTTGCTCAAGAAATTAGAGACATTAAGCTCATGTTAGGACAGCAATCTATTACGGCCATTACTACTCCCACAGTTAATATCGACCTCACTCCCAGAGAGAAAAGTGTTTTGGACTTAGTAGCCCAAGGTTTAATGAATAAAGAAATTGCCAAAAGGCTGGAAACTAGCGTGAGGAATGTAGAAAAATATGTTAGTCGCTTGTTTGGCAAAACTGGAACTAGCAGTCGCACGGAACTGGTTCGCTATGCTTTAAAACATGGATTGACGAATTAGTTGTTGGTTGTTTGTTATTTGTTGTTGGTTGTTGGTTGTTGGTTGTTGGTTGTTTGTTGTTGGTTGTTTGTTGTTTATGAATTTGGGCTGCTGTTTTCAATCATAGTATTCATTCAATCATAGTTATGAATTTGGGCTGCTGTTTTCACTCATAGTATTCATTCATTCATAGTTTAAAGCTAAACTCGATGGAGTACGTTTGGACCGTGGGTATCCGTACCGCAAGTGGCAAATAAATTGTATTCTCGACTCAATTGCTTTACTTCTTCAGTTTGCACGGGACTGGGAATCCAAGGTTTGGGATTGTTATAAGCATAGTAAACTTCTACCCCATCAATACCTAAAGCAGCAGCAGCAGGAATTAGTTGCTTTGCACTCCGACGATAGCGTTTGGGATGAGCCAGAACTGCCAAACCTCCTGCTTCATGGATGGCAGCGATCGCCTTCTTCCCTAAACCATCCCTTCCCCGAGGTTCTGCCCCCTGAATATAGGGCTTCATAGCTGGATGTTCCGGTTCAAAGGCATAACCAAGGATATGAACAGGAGTTTCCAGCAGTTGAGCAGTCACTTCTATGCCAGTCCAGAGATGAGGAAGCTTTCTGGAGTACCTGAGAGAATAATTATCAAGCCAGCGCCGGGCTGCTTCATAGCCTTTGACAGAATGATGATCTGTAATAGCCATGCCTAGCAACCCTATCTCCACTACCTGTTCCATTAATCCCTTCGCTGTCAGTTGTCCGTCAGAACAAACGGTATGCAGGTGAAAATTGTATTTTCTCGGACAACTATCCCTATCGATAGTGTGCCAGACTTGCTTGAGGGCTAGAGAGTTTTGAGCTGCTGACTCTAAGGTGAAAGCTGCTTGGTTCAATAACATAGAATTTTCAACTGCCTGGCGAGAGTGTGAAGTTTACAGGTTGGGACTTACGCAGAAACCGGGTTTCTTAACGCAAAATCTGGATCTTAGCCATTTTCTCTGAATTAGAAACCCGGTTTCTATGGTTGTCTGGGCAAGTCCTTGGGGTAATAACTGCTAAAACTAAAATAGCAAAATCCTTGCCAAGCTGGCGGCCCGATCAATCTCCCAGCAACCAACTCAATAAGAACAAAAAACCCAACAGCAATACCGACCAAATAGCCGAACTGAGCAGATTAATCAGTTCTATAGGAATAAACGCTAGAACTTCAGAGAAGAACCAATTGTTGAAGAGCAGGAAAATGAGCAATAACAGTAAAGGCATAATCTTTTGAGATTAACTGGGGACTGTCGGGGCGATCGGGGTTGCGATCGTAAACTGGGGATTGTTTCAGGCGGTCGCTCTTCTTAAAACCACCAAGTGTGACAAAACCGCAACTGTCCTGTTATTGTGCCCACAAGATCTGAAAAAGCTATTAATATGGCAGTGAAAGCATTGTAACAACCTGTAGAGCGGGAGAATGTTAGGAAATCATGAATTATCTAATTTAGTTGTTATTGATAGTCAAACTCTTAATAGCTCATTGTTAATTGTTCATTGTTAATTGTTCATTGTTACTCAGCTTGGAGGATAACAGTCATGCTGTTTACAAAACATAGCAGTTTGCTTGCTTTAAGTTTAGCTTTAATTTCCGCACCTGCCATAGCCCAGTCAGCCCACTTCGGTGAGTTCACCCTGGCAAGTAGCGCCAACAAGATCGCAGCCGCAGTGACCGGAAGGACTGATGGCTCCTACGATTTATCCATTATTGCCAAAACCGATACAGCAGGTAACCCCTGCATTGGTTACGGTTCCGTCAATCCAGATCACGTGATGATTTTGGAGCAAGATCTAGCCAAATTAAAACTACAAGTTGATAGCAAAGGGAAAGATACCACCTTAGTTGTTAGGGGACCAGACAACATTATTCGCTGTGACTTCGGTAGCAACGAAACCCCCGATGCAGCCATTGAAGACCTTAATTGGCCATCAGGAAAATATCAAATTTGGGTCGGTTGCATCGAACCAGAGCAAAATTGGGATTACCGCTTGTCTGTGGAAGCAATATAGTTCAATCTAGTTCGTTCGGGTTTTACCCCAGATTTGCCCTGCAGCTAAGAGGTATCATAGAAGTAACTAATGTATAGACCTCAAGACAAAAATAACTCGTGCTATCTTCAATAATTGCTGACTTTCGCATTATTTTCGACCGAGATCCAGCAGCCCGTAATTGGTTGGAAGTTCTCTTTTGCTATCCTGGTTTCCAGGCACTGTTTTTACATCGTTTCGCTCACCGGATTTATCAGCTAAATATTCCCTTCATTCCCCGATTAATTTCTCATTTTGCTCGCGCTCTGACGGGGATTGAAATTCACCCCGGTGCCACAATTGGGAAAAGTGTCTGCATCGACCACGGTATGGGAGTAGTTATTGGCGAAACCGCAATTATCGGAGACTACTGTCTGATTTATCAAGGAGTTACCCTAGGTGGTACGGGAAAAGAAACAGGCAAGCGCCATCCCACTTTAGGGGAAAATGTGGTTGTGGGGGCAGGGGCTAAAGTTCTCGGCAACCTTCAAATTGGCAACAACGTGCGTATTGGCGCTGGTTCGGTAGTTTTGCGGGGCGTTCCTTCTAATTGTACTGTGGTGGGAATACCAGGAAGAATAGTCTATCGCTCGGGGGTACGAGTTGACCCTCTCGCTCATGGCAATTTACCTGACTCGGAAGCTACCGTGATTCGGACTTTATTGGACCGGATCGAGACTTTAGAACAACAAGTACTTCAGTTGCAGCAAGAAAAATCTAGCAGTAATACTTTGGTAGCCTGTCTGTCCTCAGCCAACCATGTTGTAGATGTCTCAGCATTGGCCGAAAGTTGTCGTCTTGAAGACAAGGAAATTGAAGAATTTTTAGATGGTTCCGGGCTTTGATTTGATTAGTGGGAAATTGGTGTGTTCAAAAGTAGTTGATAGAGTTTTGGAGTAGGGTGGGCATTGCCCACCACAACATCAGGAGCTGTAGTCAAAAGCAGTATCAATAGTCTCCTGACGGACTGCAGTTACCATATTCTGAAAAAACTAGATCTTCACGAACCATAGTGTATAAAGCGCAAAATTTGCGTAAGTCCTGTATATGTAAATTACCTAATATCAAATCTGAAAACGCCCTGCTACAAATACAATAGTGTTATAAGTTTGTAGGTTGGGTTGAGCGCGAGCGAAACCCAACACCAATTTTGTGGCTTGTTGGGCGTTGCCCTGCCCTTCGACTTCAGGGTTTCGTTACCTCAACCCAACCTACGATGCTCAATTACCTAAACCTCATATTATAGCATCAAAATCAAAAAAAACGAATTATTAAGAAATGTTACAAGAATTGGGAAAACTCATTAAAACAAGAGAAGTCATAATCAATCAATAGTGGAACTTTTCCAGGTCAAAGAGAATCTAATATTCTTATAGTCAAGGTCTTGTAAAAAAAAATCCCTCTTTCCCGAGAAATATCATGAAACCACAACTACTCACTTCTATCTTAACCATTTCAGCTCTGACAGCGGCAACTACCTTGACCGCCATAGAAACCACTGTAGCTCAAACCACTGCCCAATTTGTTTGTAGCACCAGCAATGGCATCCCAGCCACAGTTGCCAAGACTGCCAACGGTGAAGTACCAGTTATCCTCTGGTCATCGGACTATTTTAACAGTGCGGGATATACCCCGGAAAGTCGATGTAAGCAAGTTTCTAGTCGCTTCCAAACATACTACGAAAAGGGAAGTTTGAAATTCATGACTACCGGGCGCATGAATCGGCAAAATGTAGTCTGTGTCGCTGAACGGGAGAATGGACCCTGTTCCGGGTTATTGTTTACCCTCAAACCAGGAAGCAATCCCAATGAAACCTTAGAAAAATTATTGGCACGGCGGTCTCAAAGTGGCGGTCCTTTGAATGAAACACGCGATCGGGTTTATATCGATATGAACCACTATCTGCAAGAGGGTCTTTCTGCTACAACAAGAACAGAATCTACCATCGGTTTCCCTGATGAAAGTACCCCAAGCGTTAATCCTAGCCCTCAAGTCAATCCTCAGCCCGCTCCTCAGCCCGCTCCTCAGCCCAATCCAGGGTATCTGTGGTAATTTTACTAAGGCGCTGATAGTGCGACAGTGTTATTATTGGCGCTTTTAAGTTAAAATTAAGCCAAAATATAAGATCGTTAGCAGCCAAGCTATTGGTAGGTTCCTATGAAACCACAACTACTCACATCTATCTTAACAATTTCAGCTCTGACAGCGGCAACTACCTTGACGGCCATAGACGCTACTGTAGCTGAAACCAACCAAAAAAACACTGCCCAATTTGTTTGTAGCTCCAGTGATGGCGTACCAGCCACAGTTGCCCAGACTGCCAACGGTGAAGTACCGATTATCCTCTGGTCATCGGGCTATTTTGACAGTGCGGGACATACCGCCGAAAGTCGATGTCAGGAAGTTTCTAATCGCTTCCAAACATACTACGAAAACGGCAGTTTGAAATTCATGACTACGGGGCGTATGAATCGGCAAAATGTAGTCTGTGTAGCTGAACGGGAGAATGGACCCTGTTCTGGGTTATTGTTTACCCTCAAACCAGGAAGCGATCCCAATGAAACCTTAGAAAAATTATTGGCACGGCGGTCTCAAAGTAGCGGTCCTTTGAATGAAACACGCGATCGGGTTTATATCGATATGAACCACTATCTGCAAGAGGGTCTTTCTGTTACAACAGGAACAGAATCTACCATCGGTTTCCCTGATGAAAGTACCCCAAGCGTTAATCCTAGCCCTCAAGTCAATCCTCAGCCCGCTCCTCAACCCAATCCAGGGGAGCTGTGGTAATAATTTCACTGGGACGCTGAATAGTGCGGACATCCAAAACAAAAAGATGGATGGGCAGTGTTATTATTGGCGTTCCTATGGATTGGTTTGTAGTTAGATCAATGGCAAACCCACAGTACAATCTGAACTAAGCAGGGTGCGATCAGGCGAAGCCTGCCACTGCGTGATCGCGCTTTCCCGGCGTTTCGCGACCGCAACGCACCAGACAGACTACCCAAGATTTTAACAACTATAAAAAGGAGCACAATTAGTTTGGGAGTCAAATAATAATTAAGCAATAACTCCAGATTACTGAATATAGCGTTTCTTGAACTCATGAGGTACATCTATGATACTAACCTATGAACGTGTTTAGTATTGAGTAAGAGCAACCAACCGGTTATTGTATAACAATCAACTATCCACTCGACCGAATCTGAAAATTGACAACAAGCTAAACCCAAGAGGAATAAGGCTTTTCGAGCTTCTGCCATTTTTTGCGGAGACATTCGCCACGAATTAAATTTTGAATTTTGAATTTTGAATTTTGAATTCGACCGAAGGAGCTATCAACTGCTATAAATGCGCTACTATCAATTAACAGCATTGGGAATAGGAGCCGTGGCAATAGTACAGCAATATGTTGCTGTGGCTCTTTCCCCTGTTGAATTAAATAAAAGAACGGTAGAAATTACGGTTTTAATTGAAGTACCAGGGACGTTAGGCTCGGGGATTATTATTGGTAGAGAAGGGAATGTTTATTCGGTTTTAACGGCTAAACATGTGGTGAAAAGTGTGAATCCTGGTGAAGAGGCGGATATTGTCACTAATGATGGAGAGCGATATTTTCTGGATAGTAATAATATTAAAAAAGAGCCAGAAGTAGATTTGGCGGTAGTTAGTTTTGTTAGCGAGAAAGATTATCCAGTTGCTTCTTTGGGGAACGCAACGGAAGTAGTCCCTGGAACTAAGGTTTATGTAGCGGGATTTCCTTTGCCTACAGCAGCAATTACTAGTCCTATTTATAATTTTACTGAGGGACGAGTGACGGCTAATGCTGCGGTTCCTTTCGATGATGGTTATAGTTTGGTTTATAGCAATTTTACTTTGCCAGGTATGAGTGGTGGGCCGGTAATTAATGAGTTAGGAGAAGTGATTGGGGTTCACGGTCGTGGGGATACTACTGAGGAGAGAAACACCAGCAATCCTAATGTTAGAGTGAAGACGGGTTTTAATTTGGCTATTCCTATTAACACTTATTTGAGTTGGCAAGGAAAGAGGGAAAATACTACCGTTGAAAGTCCAGTACCTGTTGAAACTCCCATCGCCATAGTAAAGAAAGCAGATGATTATTTTCTGGAAGGGGAAATAAAATATCAAGAGGGAGATTATAAGGGGGCGATCGCTGCCTATGACCAAGCTATTAATTTGGATGATAACTACGCCTATGCTTATTATAATAGAGGTATTGCCCGTCAGAAATTAGGGGATAATTTGGGGGCAATTCGAGATTATAGTGAAGCCATTAGAATTAGACCTAATTTGCCTCTAGAAATAACTGTAGATAGTCAGTTAGAGTGATATTACCTAGTGTCTTGACATATCTAAAATGGTGTTTTATTAGGTTGGGTAGAGCGATAGCGAAACCTGCAGGGACCGCCCAACACAACTTGGTATTGTTGGGTTTCGTTGCCTCAACCCAACCTACAATCTACTGTATCTTATAAGCAATCGGGCAGACATGATATGGGTTCCCTAACATCTAGCAATTTTCAATTATTTGTCAAAGCTCTAACGCTGGATCCCCCCCGGCCCCCCTTAACAAGGGGGGAGAAGAGCTTATCAACTATCAACTATCAACTATCAACTATCAACTATCAACTATCAACTGTTATCAATGATAAATAATCTCTACTACGGACTTCCAGCAGCACTAATGGGTGCCAGTGCCATGGTCTTAGTGGCTCCGGAAACTGCTGCGGCTCTATCCCCTACTGAAGTGGGTCAGATTGCTCAACAAATTACGGTATTAATCCAAACTCGCTATGCTTCTGGTTCTGGCATCATAGTTGCTCGTGATGGCAATAGTTACACCATTGTAACTAACGAACATGTGATTCGGGATGCCACTAGAGGAGGGGAAGTCTATTTAACTACCTACGACAAGCAACAGCATCGGGTTCTGGCGAATACCATTAAAATAGTTCCCGGCGTGGATATGGCTACCTTGGAGTTGGTGAGTAATCAGGATTACTTGGTGGCGGAAATGGGTGATTCCGCAGCAGCCATAGCGGGAAGCAAGGTTTACGTGTCCGGCTATCCAGTCATCACTACTTCCATTACTCGTTCTATCTATACTTTCACTGAGGGGAAAATAGCTGCTAATGCTTCTCAACCTTTAGCTGATGGTTACTCTTTGGTTTATAGCAACAGTACTCTGCCGGGAATGAGCGGCGGTCCGGTGTTAAATGAGGATGGGGCCTTGATTGGGGTTCACGGGAGAGCAGATATTGAGAGAAGTACCACCAAAGCAACGGGAAATCCCAATGTGAGGATTAAGACTGGGTTTAATTTGGGTATTCCCATTCATATTTATCTCGGTTGGGCCGATACGGGGCAAACTTCTGGAGGGAATACTGTGCCTACTGTTACGCCAAAACCGGGAACTCAGCCGAAAGCGGATGATTTCTTGCTGCAAGCGGGAGATAAGTATCAGCAAGGAGATTATGAAGGGGCGATTAGGGATTTGGACCGAGCTATTAGTCTCAATCCTAATTATGCCTATGCTTATACTAATCGAGGTGTGGCTAAGGCAAATTTGGGCCAGGTAGAGGAGGCGATCGCCGATTACAACCAGGCACTGGAACTGGATAGCAATCTGGCTTCTACCTACAATAACCGAGGGGTGTTGCGGTTAAATTTGGGAAATAAGACTGAAGCGATGGCAGATTTTGATGCGGCTCTTCGTCTCAATCCTAAGTTACTACAAGCTTATAATAATCGGGGCAAAGCTCGTTCTTTGCAGGGAGATCTGTCGGGAGCAATTCAAGATTACAGTGAAGCCATTGCTCTCAATCCTAATGTAGCTGAAGTTTTTAATAATCGGGGCAATGCTCGTTCTTTGCAGGGAGATTTGTCGGAAGCAATTAAAGATTACAATGAAGCTATTGGTCTGGATCCTAATTTAGCTGATGCCTATTATAACAGAGCCTTAGCCAAGTCTGACTTAGGCCAGAAAGAACAGGCTATTGCGGATTATAGCCAAGCTGTTGCCCTCAACAATGGATATTGGCAAGCCATGAATAATATTGGTTTAATTAAATATGAAATGGGGCAGAAACAAGAAGCTGTCCAACAGTGGCAACAGGCAGTAACAGTGGCTGAAAATGAGTTAGAACCTCGCTTTGCCTTGGCAGTTGCTTTGTATTCTCAAGGGAACCAAGACCAAAGCATCTCTATGAGTAGAAAAGTGTTGCAGTCCGATAAGCGTTATGGGGATCTAGAATTTTTGAGAACTCATCTTTGGGGCGATCGCTTATTAGAAGATACGAGAAAGTTGTTGGAACATCCTGAGATTAAAGGAGTATTAGAAAATAGTAATTTGTGGTAAAACTAGGTAAAACTAGAGAAGAGGCAATAGAGGATTTGGGAGAACTTGAACTCATCCTGCGGGGGCGACACCGCAGGGATCTGCGAAGAGCGATCGCGCTTATTAAAAGTGCAGGCAACAAACAACAAACAACAAATAACAAACAACAAATAACAAACAACAAACAACAAACAACAAACAACAAATAACATGGAAAATAAACAGGTTTTGTCCCTGATAGAAAAAAAGGTTGTCTTGTGCCATCGTTCCCATTGGGGATTGATAAAAATTACCGATGAAGAGAGATTGCGCTACCTTCACAATCAAACTACTAACGATTTTAACAGTTTGCAACCGGGACAGGGTTGTCAGACAGTGTTTGTTACTTCTACGGGAAGAACCATCGATTTAGCTACTGCTTATATAACAGAAAACGAAGTGTTAGTTTTAGTTTCTCCCAATCGCACCCAATATTTAATGGAATGGTTGGATAAATTTATCTTTCCTTTCGATAAGGTACTGTTAACGGATATCTCTTCTGACTATAAAATCTTGAATATTATTGGTACTGAAAGCGACGCTATCATGGAAAAGTTATTGGGAAATATTCCTCAATCTTGGTTAGCAAAGTTAGCAAATCCTGGGGAAAACAGTCACGCAATAGTAGAAATAAGCAACATTCCAGTGCGACTAGCTAGGGGTACTGGCTTGGACGCAACAGGCTATACTTTAATCCTACCGCAAGATGGAGCAACTACAGTCAGCCAAGCCATATTAGAAAATGGAGCGATCGAGGAGACTGATAGTTTTTGGGAAACCCTGCGAGTTTATCAAGGAAGACCCTACCCAGATAAAGAACTCACGGAAGATTACAATCCCTTAGAAGCAGGATTGTGGCGCTGTATTTCCTTTGATAAAGGCTGTTATATCGGTCAGGAAACTATTGCTCGGTTGAATACTTACGAAGGAGTCAAGCAAAGACTTTGGGGCATAGGATTGCAAGAGCCAGTAGCAGCAGGTACTCAAATAAGTTTAAATGACAGCAAAGTAGGCATTTTAACTAGCTATACAGAAATAGATGGGAAGTCATTTGGTTTAGGCTACATCCGCACTAAAGCTGGAGGTGCTGGTTTAAAAGTTCAGGTGGGAGATACGGAAGGAGAACTAGTGGCAGTACCTTTCCTCTCTCACGAGTATTATCGAGGCTGATGGGATTGAAATAACCAATGAAAATCAATATAGCAGTTGACAGTTGATAGTGGACAGTTGATAGTTATACCGCAACCTGCGGTTGCTGGAACTCAATAGTAAACACTTTCATAGGCCAGTATATAGATGTACATATTGAGTCCAAGAAATGCTATAGCAATTCCCAATGAACAATTAACAATGAACAATTAAGAGGTTGATAAGAAAAATGCGCCTTTCGCTTTAGTGGCGTGATATTACGCTTTACCCTGGACCTCCCAGGATTAAACTCCCTGGAAGACATGCCCTGTTACAGTTGTTTGATATTCAAGGTTTTAGCTACTTTAACGGGGGCGATCGCGATTTTAGAGGGTAAATTGTCAAAATTTCGGCCAGAAACCCGCTTTCTGGGCTTGTTGGGTTTCGCTATCGCTCAACCCAACCTACAATTATTTATAACACTATTGTATCTGTAGCAAACATTTTTAGATTTGATATTACCTCAACGGAACCTACGAAAAATCAACTCTATCGATAGATTAGAAACTGAGTATTATTGCTTAGTCCAAAATTATAGCGCTTCAATCGGTATTGTTACAACTAAATAAAGAGCCTTTGATACATTTGGAGTCTCAGAAAAATCTGTTTCGAGACGAGCGCGAAGCCCTATATAGCAATATTAGAACGATTGCTACACGGATTAGCAACCGCTGCTGTGCTGTATTAACTATCAACTGTCAACTATCAACTGTCAACTGCTATAGATTTTTTAGGAGAATCCTTGACAGCTACCCTATCGATAGATTAGAGAATGGGTATTTGAGACCTATATACACAAAATGCGCTTTTGTCAAGTTTTTTGTAAAGAAAGATGTTTATCAAGCATAGGGGTTGGTGAAAACGTTCGCTCCGTGCTATTATGATTGTGTTAAATCCATCAACCCTGGCTAAAACTCTAGGTCAGCACCCCGCGCTGAAGCAGCGGGGCTTCGTGCCCTAAAGCCAAAGCTAGCTGACCAGTCTAAGTTCTCTTGATGGGGACTACGTTATCGGCAAGTGTTAAAGTTCCTACCCTGGGATGAGCCAGTGACCGGCTCTAGAACCAAGTCATTAAACAGCTCTAGTCCGGGTAAGGCAGTGTGGCTTGGATAGTACCGACCGATAACCTTGACGAGGCCAACTTTACCCCAGAAATGGGAGTTTATGGGAGACAAAACAAAGTCTCCCTCCCCCTTACGGGGAAGGCTAATAAATTAGCCGTGTCAACTTCATCCGCTCCCCCGAGATGTACCATGACAGCAGAACCGAATATCCAAGATGTACAAGTACCCATTACCCAAGCACCTTCTGAAGTGAAGGAAATCATCGAACGAGTGTTACAACTGGAAAAGGATAAGTTGTACATGAAAGTGCCCAGAGGTATTAACGATGATATAATAAAAGTTATTAAAGAAATAGTTAGATGAAGCTCCTCTCAATTCAACTTTGTAATTTTCGTCAATTCTATAGCAAAACTCCAGAAATAATTCTGGCTGCTGGCGAACGGAATACTACTATCATTCATGGCAATAATGGTGCTGGCAAAACTACTATTTTGAATGCTTTTACTTGGGTTCTCTATGAGAAGTTTACCGCTGCATTTGCTTCTCCAGGTCAACTGGTGAATAAACGAGCAGTTACAGAAACCAATTTGGGTGTTGCTGTGGAATGCTGGGTAGAAATTAAGTTTGAAGATAATAATAAACGGTATCAGGTAAAACGTCTTTGTTCGGCTTATAAAGATAAAAAAGATAATATCAACTATAGCCAAAGCGAGTTACGCATGTTGGTGGCTGGAGATGATGGGAAATGGTTTCCCCCGATGGAACAACCTACGGATATTATTGAAAGAATTTTGCCGGAAAGTTTACATCAATATTTTTTCTTCGACGGCGAAAGAATAGACCATATTTTTCGCTATGGCAAACAAAATAATATTGCGGAAGATACTAAGGAGTTGATTGGGGTCAAGGTGTTAGACCGGGCAGTTGACCATTTGAAAAAAGCCAAGCGCAATTTACAGGAAGAACTCAAAGTAATTGGCGATTCCGCCACTCAAAAGCTGTTAAAAGAGCAGAAAGAAATTGAGAAGTCCAAGGAAAACCTAATTGAAAGAGAAAAAGAAATTGACAGAGAGTTAAGGAATGAAGAAGAAGGAAAAAAAACTATTGCCAATCGGTTGCTGGAACTGAGCGGCATTGAAGAATTGAAGCAACTGAAACAACAACTGGAAGAACAAGAAAAGTCCATTCGCCAAAATCTGCTCAAAAGTAAAAAGAACCTGCAGCGAGTTATTTCCACTCGGGGTTATGCGGTTTTCTTTACTGATGTGGTAGCTCAATTTCGCTATCTTGTGAATGAATTGCGGGAAAAGGGGGATTTACCTAGCGGCATTAAACGGCAATTTGTGCAAGAATTATTAGCAAGACATGCTTGTATCTGCGGCACTAAATTAACTGAGGGAGGAAAGGCTTATCAAAAGGTACAAACTTGGATGAATCGAGCTAGTACGGCTGAGTTGGAAGAATCTGCTATTCGCATGGAAGCTAGGGTGGGAGAAATTGAAAAGCACGTGCCGGAATTTTGGCAAGAAGTAGATCGGGAACAAGAAAATATTAATCAATGGCGCAAGGAATTAGCTAGAATTGAAAATGAGTTAGATGGGATTAAAGATAAGTTTAGAAATTCTCCCGATGAAGATTTACAACAACTGCAAACTAGTTTGGATGCCAGCGAAGAAAAGATTAAGGAATTAACTTTAGAACAAGGTAGTATTAAAGAGAAAATGGTGGCCTGCACTAGGGAGATTGAGACCATCGCCAAGGAAATCAGCAAGCACGAAATGAAGGAAGAAAAGCAAGCGATCGCCCAAAGAAGAATTAAAGCGGCAGAAGAGGCGATCGCCCGTTTGATTGAAGTGCGAGAAAGGTTGGAAAAACAATTTCGTTATTCTTTGGAAACAAGAGTCCAGCAAATATTTAGCCATATCTCTTTCACTCCCTATTTACCGCGAATCAGCGATAAATACGAACTAACTCTCGTAGAAAATACTTCCGGGATTGCAGTTCCTGTAGCAGCTTCTACAGGAGAAAATCAGATCCTCAGTTTATCATTTATCGGCGGTATTATTGACCGAGTTCGGGAGTGGAGTCAGAAAAATACTCTCATGGGACCAGATAGCAGTACCTTCCCCATCGTTATGGATTCTCCTTTTGGCAGTTTAGATGAAATATATCGCCGTCAGGTTGCGCAGTCAATTCCCGCATTAGCCAATCAGTTGATTGTTTTGGTTACTCAGACTCAATGGCGGGGAGAAGTAGAAGAGGAAATAGAAAATCGCGTTGGCAAACAATATGTTTTGACTTATAATTCTCCTAAGTCAGATTGTGAACAAGATACCATAGAATTGGGCAGCAAGATTTATTCTTTGGTACAATTAAGTCCTAACGAGTTTGAGTATACGGAAATTGTGGAGGTGGGAAGTAATGATAACAGTTGATAGTGGATAGTTGATAGTTGATAGTTGATAGTTATACAGCTTGCGGTGCACTTCGACTACGCGCTCGCTGCACTTCGCTTAGTTCGAGGACTTTGGTAATCAAAAAAATAGTTCCTTAATCTCAAATTAAAATTAACTGAGTACAAATTTAGCGAAAAATAATCCTTAGATAATCTCTTGATTAAATTTTCCTGTACTCTAATAATCAAGAGTTGATAACGAATAACGACTTATTGACATAGTAGTTGACAGTTGATTAAGATGCATATTCTAAACTTTAAACAAGTTCAATATAGTGAGGTTATCCGCCTAGATAAGGCAAAGATTAAACTACCGGGAGTGTTATACCAGGAAAAATTATTTTTTCGGGTAAAAACTTATGATAAAGAGCAGTTACAAGAAGCAATTACTTACGGTCGTCAGAAATTTTTAGCCCGAAAAGGATTGATGTTGTTTTTAGTGATTGAAGAAGAGGAGGGAGTCACTATATGGGAAGAAGATAAGAAATTGAAATTGGTAGAGAAAAAAATAGATGTAGTAGGAACAATTAAATTACCAAAACTTGTGAAAATAATGCGAAAAGAAGGGGGCATAAAAATTCAAGATAGGCGCTATTATCTGAAAATTTATCCTCGTTGTTTTGTGGGAAGAGAAGCCGTACAATGGTTGAAATGTTACTTTAATTTTTCCACGGAAGAGGCGTTGAGGATAGGACAAAGACTGATTAAGGAGAAATGGATTCATCATGTTGTGGATGAACATGATTTTGAAAATAAATACTTATTCTATCGCTTCTATTGCGATGAATAGGAGGTGATAGTGGATAGTTGATAGTTGATAGTGGATAGTTGAGAGTGGATAGTTGAGAGTGGATAGTTGAGAGTGGATAGTTGATAAAGTTAAGCTAGCAATCTCAAGTTGTTCTGAGGTACGTAGCCAGGGAAAATCTCCCTCAGATCCGCAGAAGAAATTTGCAAGTGCTGAACTAATAGAGATGCGATCGCGTCCCGGAAATCGGTAGTTACGGCTAAGTCCCGGCCCTCAAACAACTCCTCTTTTTCCAAACCAGGCCGTTGTCCATATACTTTCCCCCCTCTCACACTTCCTCCTAAGACCCACATGACGTTGCCATGTCCGTGGTCCGTACCTCCATTGCCATTTTCCGCTACAGTACGCCCAAACTCCGAGATAACCGCGATCGCCGTATGTTGGTAAAGATTTCCCAATCCCCCAGTTAAGGCTTTTAAACCTGCAGCTAAAGACTTTAAATTGCGATTTAATTGATTAGTTTCATTCACATGGGTATCCCAACCCCCTAAAGCCATGAATCCCAATTGAGTTCTCCCATCTCCCACCATTAATTGTGCTAATTTACTAGCATCCTTGGCAAAATTCCCTGGGGATGCTGCCCCTCGGTTGGCATTCATCATTTCCGTATTCAATTCTTCTAAAATTATCCTCCTGGCCTCATCTCCTTCCTGATAAGCTAGACTGAGTGGATCGTTACCGCCATACAAGCGATCGAAAGCAGCATGGATTCGGGGACGGTCTAGGGCCATGGGCCGAGTTGCTTGTTTCCGGACCGGTAAATGGGCTACTGGCATGGTTCCTTGAAGGATACGAGGAGTAGTATTACCCACATCCGCCACAAAGTATTGAGCTAATTTAAAACTGATATAGCGGGCGGTAGAGGGGTGACTGGCAAGAATATCTAAGGCTTGTTCTACTTCATCCATGCCAGTACCTTTAATTGTAGTTCCCAAGAAGACTTTATCACCATAGTCGTGGCGATCGCCCTGGAAAATAAATCCGCTGGAGTCCTGTCCCCTCCGGCGACGAATGAGACCCCAACCGGTTAAAATGCGAGCCAAGGCTACTACATCATCTTGAGTATAGCCCCCATCTACTCCTAGGGTGTGGAGTTCCATCAGTTCTCGAGCGTAGTTTTCGTTTAAACCTTTAAATCTACCTCTAGCCCCTTTGCTGTTGGGATCGGTATTTTGCCAATTATCTAAATAGAATAACATGGCAGGATGGCGGGCTGTGGCTCCCAGTAAATCCCGAAAACGCCCGAGAATATAGGGACGAATGGCTGTTTCTTCGTAAGAACCAACCCAGATGCGAGTAGGTTGTCCTTTATTGACAAAGACATTGAAATGGTTGTACCAAAAGTCTACCATTACTTCTTCCAGTTGTCTCCGACTGGCGATCGCTCTCAATAACTTCCCATTAATTGCTTCTTGAGAGACCCGACGCATTTTTTGCCTCCCCGTGCGTCGTTCTTCTGGAGATGTTGGCTGACCCCCCTTTTTCTTTTGTGGAACCTGATACTCTTGCCAAAGTGCAGTAGGAGTCATTTGCAGCGTGGTTAAATCAGCCAGTTTTGCTGTTAGTTCTGGAGGTTCTGGAATGGATTCCGGATCTAATTGAGATTGAATATAAGTTTTAATGCCTGTGGCTTTAACCATCTCCAGATCCCCCGGACGAGGACCGAAACTGAGACGATTGAGGAGGTGCAGTGCTTAATGAGGGTAGATAAACCGGCTACTGGCGAACCTATCAGCAGTCCTAACCAGAGGATTACAATTAATGAGAGTAATAAGAGCCAAGGTCTTCGTTTTAGTTTCATTATTGATTCTCAAGCTGCTGCTTTGTTAGATTTAGACTATGGTGACTGAGAAAAAGTTCTTCCAACTCAGTCAATCCCATGTTTGATCGATCTAGTTCAGTTGCCTGCGATCGCTCTTCGCAGATCCCTGCGGGCTCTTCAGTTTTTCAATGTAAAGAAATATTACTTTCTCGCTTATCTAGATTCCAGTTTCTGCTTTAGAATAAAATAAGTGAGCTGCCGGAGGTTATCCCCCAGCGGCGAACTAAAAATTAAAAGAGATCCTAGTATAACCATGAATACCGCAAAAGCGCACTATCGCACGGACCGAAACATTTCTCAATTCACAAATCTCTGCTACTTCATAACGGGTATAAGAGCTACACCCTCAAGCACCTAACCCAGCAAGTCTTTCAATGTAAAGAAATATTACTTTCTCGCTTATCTAGATTCCAGTTTCTGCTTTATGATAGAATAAATGAGCTGCCGGAGGTTATCCCCCAGCGGCACAAAACAAAAAAATCAAACCTTAGTATAACCATGAATACCACAAAAGCGCACTGTCGCACTGATCGAAAGTACTCAGCATTTCACGAATGTTTGCGATCCTATGAACCACATCAGGAAAATTTCGCCCTCAAGCACTTATATAACATTGAAAATACAAAGGAAATCTTAGCCACACTCGGCTGGACTAGGGAAGAAATTAAAGAGGCCAAAAACCATATCAGCATTGACGTTTGGCCGTACATCGTCAGGTTTCACATCCCAAAATGGGTCCCCATAAGCGGTACGGCGCTATACAAACAAACAAAGAGCATCAGCCGCTTTATTAGCAAAAAAGATTTTATCAGTGCTTTGATGGAGCGAAACAGTAGGCAAGCCAATTCGTCCTTTGTAGAAGAAACCAATGAATGGTACATTCTCAAGCACAAAGGCTCACAAGCTCAAGACCATAGACTATTGTTAGAACATGGAAATATTGCTTGTAGTTGTCATGCCTATACTGGAATCAGTCAAGCCTTCCACCAAGATGAATATGCCCTCAAATGTTTGATGAAAGATCCAATTTTGGCAGGGCAAATCCCCGATAAGCATGTCTTGAGTGCCTGGCAATATTTAAAATGCCACTGCATGGCAAGCTACTCCTGGGTATGGAAGAAAATACAAGATGCTGCAATTCATTATTTAAATACGGATTGGGATGAAGTTTCCGATGAAGAAGTGTTTGCAAAGGCAGAAAGGGCTAAACAAGATTTGTTTGGCTGGGTATTTTAAAGCGCCTGTCTTCGTTCAGCGCTGGTTACTAAAAATTAACGCAGGCTGAATCTTACAGGCATTCTATCCCGGGGAAAAATTGTTAAATTTTGATCTAATTCTGTTAAAGATTTCCCTCCGTTGACTAATTCCCAATTAAATCGCCTCAATAGTAAAGCTAACATGACAGTCGCTTCTAATAGGGCTAAATGATTTCCAACACAACCATGGGCTCCTAAAGAGAATCCTAACATCAAGGGCCGTGCTTGGGGAGGAACTAACCAGCGATCGGGGTCAAATTTATTGGGATTGGGGTACATTTCCTCATTACGCCCAGCCCCAAGAAACAAAAGTTCTATCCCAACTCCTTGAGGCACTGTTACACCATCTATTTCTGTTTCGCAAGTTGTGATTAGGGGAATCCCAGGGACAATAGGATGAAGACGCATGGTTTCTTGAATAATCGCGGTTAGATAAGTTAATTGGTCCAAACTATCTACCGCAAGCCCTTCTGTTTTTTCCCACACCCGATCCACTTCTGCCTGCGCCTTCTGTAAAATATGGGGATTCATGCCTAATTCACCCACAATAAAAGAAAGAGTATGAGCTGTAGTATCGTGACCAGCAAACATGAGAGCCATTGATTCTGCCAAGAGGGTATCTTGGCTATATTTGGGAGACTTGGCCAATTGTACGAGAATTGATTGTTTTACCAAAGGATCTGCCTGTTGAGCGGTTTCCGACGACCGTTCACGGGCAATGGTTAAGGCTAAGGCAACTTGAGGGTTGAGAAAGTCCTGTAAATCTTGCCAAGACTGGTCAAACTCTGGGAGTTTACGACCAAAAAATAGCTTGAGAATTTTATTGGAATTAGCGGATTCTAATAATACTTGTTTTTCTAAGATTCCCAAGGCGTTGTACAGTTTAACAGGATTAAAGGAGGGATTGGTAAAAGTGCCATCTGATTTTTGGGCGATGCCAAATAAAAAATAGGAAATAACCCCCATAGTTAGGTTAATAAACAAGGGGTCTACTTTGATTGGTTGCTCAAGTTTAATAGCATCATTTATTGATTCAACCACCTTTTCACAGCTTTCCTTAATGCTATCTAATTTTTGACTAAAGCGATTAGCTTTAAAATTCGGCACTAGAGACTGCCTGCGCCATTTCCACTCTTCTCCAGTTTGATTGGCCATATGAGTGCCAAAAATAGATTCATAGGCTTTGTAAAAGACAGGACTTCTAGTAAAAGTCCCCTCTTTTTGACCTTTGAGGAGAATTTCTTCAATAGTTTTAGGATTATTAATAGTTAAGAGAGGGCGGTTCCCAATCCAAACCACATATTTATCGGGATATTTTTGACCCCATTGGAAAAATGTTGCCGAATATTGGCCTTTGTTCACAGCTGTTAAAAGTTCTAACATATTGCCCAAACCCCAAATTCCAGGAGGAGAGGGAAGACGGCGCAGAGGATGGTTGGATGTTCGAGCTTGTTTTAAGGCAAGGATAGTGGTAATCAAGCCGAGAAAACTGAGGGTGATCAGGGTATTATTCATGAAGGTTTAGCTCTTCTACTAAAGATTATTGAAATGGAGTGCTTTTCGTTATTATAGCACTTAAACCATTTTTATAGTTATAGGCTATACTAGAAAAAGCAGAACAATTCTATAGTAACGTGTTAGGATTAAGTAAAATAAATATAATTCTCAAATATCCCGGTGCTTGGTATCAACTGGGGAATTTTCAACTTCATCTAATTCTTGACTCTAATCTGGTTCAAGAGTTACAAAATCAAGAAAAATGGGGTCGCAATCACCATATTGCCTTGGGTGTGGATAATCTAGAATTCGTAAAGCAATGTCTGGAAGAAAACGGATATTCATTTCAAATGAGCGCTTCTGGGAGAAAAGCTTTATTTACTCAAGATCCAGATGGAAATGTTATTGAACTGCAAGAGTTACGTTTTTCGTGTGCAGAACGTAGGGACGAATGGCTGTTTCTTCGTAAGAACCAACCCAGATGCGAGTAGGTTGTCCTTTATTGACAAAGACATTGAAATGGTTGTACCAAAAGTCTACCATTACTTCTTCCAGTTGTCGGGGACTGGCGATCGCTCTCAATAACTTCCCATTAATCGCTTCTTGAGAGACCCGACGCATTTTTTGCCTCCCCATGCGTCGTTCTTCTGGAGATGTTGGCTGACCCTCCTTTGTCTTTTGTGGAACCTGATACTCTTGCCATAGTGCAGTAGGAGTCATTTGCAGCGTGGTTAAATCAGCCAGTTTTGCTGTTAGTTCTGGAGGTTCTGGAATGGATTCCGGATCTAATTGAGATTGAATATAAGTTTTAATGCCTGTGGATTTAACCATCTCCAGATCCCCCGGACGAGGACCGAAACTGAGACGATTGAGGAGGTGCAGTGCTTAATGAGGGTAGATAAACCGGCTACTGGCGAACCTATCAGCAGTCCTAACCAGAGGATTACAATTAATGAGAGTAATAAGAGCCAAGGTCTTCGTTTTAGTTTCATTATTGATTCTCAAGCTGCTGCTTTGTTAGATTTAGACTATGGTGACTGAGAAAAAGTTCTTCCAACTCAGTCAATCCCATGTTTGATCGATCTAGTTCAGTTGCCTGCGATCGCGCCTTGTCTCTTCAATTTTTCTTTCTGCTTCCCAGCATGCCTCATCTTGAGCGCTTGACCAATCAACTCAACAATTCATTCAATGTAAAGAAATATTACTTTCTCGCTTATCTAGATTCCAGTTTCTGCTTTATAATAAAATAAATGGGGCTGCCGGAGGTTATCCCCCAACAACCAAAAACAAAAACTAACCCTTAGTATAACCATGAATACCGCAAAAGCGCACTGTCGCACTGATCGAAAGTACTCGCCGTTTCACATGTCTTTGCTAACCTATGTACCAAATGAGGATTTCGCCCTCAAACACCTGTATAACATTAAAAATACAGAAGAAATCTTAGCCACACTCGGCTGGACTAGGGAAGAAATTAAAGAGGCCAAAAACCATATCAGCATTGACGTTTGGCCGTACATCGTCAGGTTTCACATCCCAAAATGGGTCCCCATAAGCGGTACGGCGCTATACAAACAAACAAAGAGCATCAGCCGCTTTATTAGCAAAAAAGATTTTATCAGTGCTTTGATGGAGCGAAACAGTAGGCAAGCCAATTCGTCCTTTGTAGAAGAAACCAATGAATGGTACATTCTCAAGCACAAAGGCTCAAAAGCTCAAGACCATAGACTATTGTTAGAACATGGAAATATTACCTGTAGTTGCCATGCCTATAATGGAATCAGTCAAGCCTTTAACCAAGATGAATATGCCCTCAAATGTTTGATGAAAGATCCAATTTTGGCAGGGCAAATCCCTGATAAGCATGTCTTGAGTGCCTGGAAATATTTGAAATGCCACTGCATGGCAAGCTACTCCTGGGTATGGAAGAAAATACAAGATGCTGCAATTCATTATTTAAACACAGATTGGGATGAAGTTTCCGATGAAGAAGTGTTTGCAGCGGCAGAAAGGGCTAAAAAAGATTTGTTTGGCGGGGTATTTTGATGAATTTTGTTGTTTGTTGTTTGTTATTGGTTGTTTGCTAAATTAATTTGGTGAATAATTAATTAACATCATCCCACATTCCGCTGATAAAGTCCCTCCCCCCCTCTTTGCAGCAAAAAGTTTTTTTGTATTTCATATAATAGTAGAATAGATTGAGGATTTGAACTATGAAAATTATTGGCCATCTTCACACTGCTTTTCTTGTTGCTGACCTAGAAAAAGCAGAACAATTCTATAGCAACGTGTTAGGATTAAGTAAAATAAATAGAATTCTCAAATATCCCGGTGCTTGGTACCAACTGGGGGATTTTCAACTTCATCTAATTCTGGAGCCTAATCTGGTTCAAGAGTTACAAAACAAAGAAAAATGGGGTCGCAATCACCATATTGCCTTGGCTGTGGACAATCTAGAATTCGTAAAGCAATGTCTGGAAGAAAACGGATATTCATTTCAAATGAGCGCTTCTGGGAGAAAAGCTTTATTTACTCAAGATCCAGATGGAAATGTTATCGAACTGCAAGAGTAGAGGATAAAGGGTTTCACACCATGTTCGGTTAATTAATTATAAAAAAACTTTGGCGTTGCTGAATCAACATATGAAATAATAATAAACCGCAGAGGTGGTCACAGGCAAGATGCCTGTAGAGGAAGTCACAGGCAAGATGCCTGTGCCACGAGGAAAAAGAGAGAGGTAGTTTTTATTTATTCATGTCTCAATTATGCAACGCCAAAACTTTACTCCCTGTTCCCTAAGAAATGACTACTATAGCTTATCTCTACAGCTGTTATTTAATTATATATTAACAAGACAAAAAGAGAAGGCAGTTGCTCTCTCTCAATCCGAAATTTAATGCAGAATAGTTAATTCTCCCTTTAATCTTCAAAAAGATTAATATATTAATTGTCAACTACTAGAATAAATCTTTTAAATCCCTTACCAACACTTTACTTAGTTCTTTTGGTTCTAATTTGTGCATTCCACCACCATAAACCCGTCCCTCATCAATCATGGTTTTACCTGTAATTCGAGCAAGTATTTTAATAATTTGATGGCCAAGAATAGGATGAGTCTCAATTTTTTTTTCTAAGTTTGGTTTAGGATAAAGAATCAGATAAGAGTTGGAAACAATAGCTTTTGAATAATTGAGAATAAAACGAAAGGGGTTTTTCCCTTTTTTATCGGAACGACCCATATAGGTACAATAAAACCTACTTTCAAGCCGATTTTCTTGAGAATACCAAATCTTACGACTTTTACACAAATAACGTTGGGCAACACCTCGTTTGATACCTTCAAGAAGGTAAATATATAGACTAGGATAGCGTTGTTTTAGCTCGTCAATTGGTAGTTGGCAATCTAAAACAAACAACTGTTGTTTGATTTTGGGATTTCCCTTGTCATCAGCATATATTTCAGTTTCATCCAGATAGCGCGGACTGGGTAAGATGGGACGAAAACATTCTCTTGATAGATTCCATTGTTCCATCTGTTCTGGTGAAAGAATAAAAAATTGATTGTCTCCAGTTGCAATACCGCGTTTGATAGTAAAAAAGTCTCCCAATTTTGATTTTTTTTCGGCAAAACGTTGAGAAAAAACAGGAAACCGCGTCCACTTAGTTTCCCTAGCTAATATTTCAATACCAATCTCTTTTTCGTATAACGGTGTAGCAATTTTATTTCCGAAAGTGAATTTTACTTGATGTTTTGGATTCGGTTTTTGATTTCTAAACCAAATAATAGCAGAAGAAACTAAAACATCATGGAATTGAATATTATTGGGATCGAAGCGATGAATTTGTAATAAAGTTACTTGATTTAATAAATAATCTTTGATTGCTTGGCCGTAATTAACATCCATGAATTCACTGGGAATCAGCCAAGTGGCAAGACCATCAACTTTCATCCAACCATGTGCCAGTGCTATAAAATAACAATATAAACCAGCTAAACCCGATATTTTTACGTTAGCTGTTTTTAAAGCTTCAATTTGTAAATATTCTTTTTTCCCCTTGAGATGATGGTGACGAACGTATGGCGGATTGCAAACAATTAAATTAAATTTGTCTTGATCGTCAGTTGGCGAAACTGCTTGAGTAAAATCGATTAATTTATAATTTAGGTTAGTTTCAGCCCATAGTTCGCGAGTAAGTTTGCCGTAATGTTCGTCAATTTCATAGCCAGTTGCTGTTTCAATATAGCTTGATGGAAATATATTATTTAATGCACTAAAAAATACTCCCGTGCCAAATGCTGGATCGAGAAAACTGATTTTGGTATTTTCTAATCTTAACTTGGCTGTATGTTGAAGAATATCATTAGCAAGAGCAATGGGTGTTGAGAACTGCCCCATAATATTACGTTCTTTTTGCGTCTTTAAACTATCTAATTTAGCTTGAATTATTTGACGTTTATCTTCAAGTTGAGCGAAATTTACCATTGATTCAAACCCGATTAAAATCCAAATTTTTTCAAATCGTCAATACGATGTTCCCAAACCCAATCTATCCCTTCAGCAGCTTCATATCCTAGATAGCCAGAATCGAAGTATCCGCATAAGAACAGGTCGAAAGTAATTTTATCACCATAGGTTTGGCGAAGCTGCTGAATCTTGACAGCTTCTTCTTTTCGGCGTTTATTGGTGTTAGTAAAATCTCCTGCTGATTTGGCTTCAAAGAGAGCAGGAAAATCCTTTGTTTTGGCATTCTTTCTCATAATTACTACATCAATGGGAATGTTGACATTTTTTTTATTTCTATCTTTACCTTGTTGAACTGGAATATTAAAGTGAAAAGCAAAACTACCTCTTGGTATGGAGCGAAAATCTTCAACTTCTCCTGGTTTTAGTTCGCGATAATCGCGAGCTTCAAGCCATGCTTTGATTGCTGAAAGTTGACGTTTTTCTTGAGCGTTGCGAATTATTGGATCTGTAACCGCTCCGCAAAGGCGATCGGCAATAATAGTTGAAGCTCTGCGTACTTCCTCTTTTGTACCTTTATCGCCACGCTCTTTCCAAACTAAAATATCAGGATCGGTCATATTTTCAATAATTTCTGCTATTTTCTCTAAATTATTGATTAAATCTAATTGAGACATTCTCGGAGGTATTCGGTTTTTCTTCTCCATATTTTCCACTAAATTAGGAGATGTTTTGGATAAGCCAATTAAGCGATCGCGAGCAAGTGGGGGACAGGTTGTCATGCGAAGTATTGACAATATTGAGGGATGAGATTGGAGGATTTCGGGACGTATATTGGTTAAATTTTCCGTCCGTTTAAAAGCTTCCTCCACCTGTTTTGTGGTAGCAATGCGAGTATCCCGATAGGCTTTTGGCGCAAAGGATACAAACCACTTATTTTGACACTCCCCGCTCTTGCATAGACGGGGATTCTTCACTCAACGACCCAGCTTGCTGTTCCTGGTCGGAACCAAGAACAGTAGAGGCTAAATCTCCTGAAGCGTTCGGGTCTATGACCCAAGTTCCGACGTGCCCCGTCGTACTTATGGCTCTCTTAAGGATATTGATGGCAGCATTATGGTCTCTATCCAATTGACACCCACATTTACAGGTATGAGTTCTAGTGGATAGGGACTTATTAACAACTTCGCCACAATCAGAGCAATTCTGGCTAGTATAGGCAGGATTAACTGCAACAGTTATCCGACCAAATTTAGTTCCAAAATGCTCCAACCATTTTCTGAATTGATACCAACCAGCATCATTAATAGACTTAGCTAAACAATGGTTCTTAACCAAATTTCTAATCTTCAAATCTTCATAGGCGACCAGATCGTTAGATCGGATTACGCAACGTGCAAGTCTCTTTGCATGTTCTTCACGTTGCCTACTTATTTTGAGATGTTGTCTGCCTAATCTATTAACTGCCTTCTTTCGATTGGATGAGCCTTTCTTTTTCCGAGAAACTCGGCGTTGATAAAATTTTAGTCGTTTTTCTCCTTCGCGATAAAACCTAGGATTAGGTTCAGAATGGCCTAAGGAGTCTGTGTAGAACTCTTTGAGTCCTACATCTAGTCCTATCATCTTGCCTGTCTGGTCTATTTCTTCTTTTACGTTGACTGCAACGCAAAATTGAACGTAGTACCCATCAGCTCGTTTGACTATCCGAACCCGGTTTATTTGTTTTTTGTCAAAACGCCACAAATCCCAAGTGCCCTTGAGTTTAAGTTTTCCAATCCCCTTTTTATCAGTGAATGTTATGGACTTCTTATCAGGGGATAACTTCCATCCTGATTTCTTATATTCGACGGAGCGAGCACGCTTCTGGAACTTGGGAAAACCTTTTTTACCTGGGATTTTTTTCTTGCAGCTATCGTAAAAGCGAACAATCGATGACCATGCTCTCTCAGACGCAGCCTGACGGGCAGTAGAGTTCAGTTCATTGGCAAAAGAAAATTCCTTGGCAAGGATTTTAGAATACTTACTAAGGTCACTTTTCCCTGTCCCCTTATTGTCCAACCACAAACGAATGCAACTGTTCCGAATAAATTTAACTGTCCGGATAGCCTCATCTATAGCTGAATACTGAGACTCTTTGCCTTTGGCTTTAAACTCTAAAATAATCACCGAATTTCGACCTCCTTCGATCTATCTTTTATACTAACAGGTTTGTCTAAAAGTCTCAAGAGAATGTCGAGATTTTCTTCACGGCGACTAAAGTCGCTATGAGCTTTCATCCCCGGTTTGAAAACGCGGGGCTTTCAGCTTAAGGAGTTCCGTAAAAATCCACCGACCTTGCAACATCAGCTTTCCATAAATCTACTGTATCTCGATTTACTGCCAAAGTTATTTCCTCACAATTTTTCTCATCTGTAGAATAAGCCCAAAAGGTTTAATAAACACTAAGATATAGCAAAACTGGTAATAACTTGGGACCATTTATTGAAATTCAAGGGTAAATGACTACTATAGCTTATCTCTACAGCGATCCAATTCTGGACACCTCAACTGATGAATCAATTTGGGGTGTAGAGGTAGATCTGGTATATCAAGACTTGGGTAAACGGCACCAACTGGAACAACTGCTGGCCGACTGCCAAGTAAATCCTCCTCAATATCTCTTAATTCGCCGCTTGGAAGAACTGGGAGATTCTATTTTAGAAATAGGCGATCGCCTCACCCAAATAGAAGCTCTCGGCATTACAATTATCGCCACCCAACAGTCCTATTCTTCTTCCCAATTAAATGATAGCGCTCCCCAAGATATTCGCGCTAACTTAACCAAACTGCTGGCAGAAATTGAAGCCAGTCAAAAAAGCCGCCGCCTGCGTCAAGGACATGCTCGCAACCGCCTCAAAGCCCTACCACCACCGGGTAAAGCCCCCTACGGCTATCGTCGAGGTCAGGATAAATATATTGTAGACCGCAGCACAGCCCCAGTAGTGAAAGATTTTTTTGCTCGCTTTATTCTCTACGGTTCTTTACGGGGAGCAGTGCGCTATTTAGAAAAGCGATATGGCAAGAAAATTGCTCCTTCTACGGGACGAAACTGGCTGATAAATCCAGTCTATCGGGGCAACTTAGCCTATGGCAATGGGGATGTTATCCCCAACACTCATGCAGCCATTATGTCTAAGGAAGAAGCGGCCCAAATAGATCGGCTGTTGCGTCGCAATCGTCCTTTACCTCCCCGTACCGCCAGCGCTCCCCGTTCTCTAGCAGGTTTGACAGTTTGTCATCAGTGTCAATCTACTTTCAAAGTAGCCAAAGTAACTACTTATAAGAAGAAACGAGAATATCTTTATTTGCGTCCTCTTAATTGTCCTTTGCAGAAGAAATGCAGTGCTATTGCTTATGAAGAAGTGTTGCAACAAACCATCGAAAGGATTTGCACTGACTTACCCCCTGCTGTAGCTAAATTAGGTTCTTCTAATATTGATGGCTTGAAAGCTTTGTTACAAGAAGAAATTAATGGGAAAAAGGCGATTATTCAGCAATTGCCTCAATTGGAACAAGATGGTATTTTAGATGGGGAAACTGCTCAGTTGCGCAGTTATAAATTACAGGTGGAAATTGCTGCTTTGGAGGGAAAAATAGCTCAGTTGCCTCCTGTTAATTTAATGGCCATCGCCCAGACTGTTTCCATTCCCCAATTTTGGTTGGATTTATCGGAAGCAGAGCGGCGATTTTATTTCCGAGAATTCATTCGTCAAATTGAAATTAGTCGTACTGGCTCGAAAGATTGGCAGTTGGAATTAATCTTTATATTTTAGCTTATATCAGTTGATAGTTGATAGTTGATAGTTGATAGTTGATAGTTGACAGTTGATAGTTTTTGTCCGAGTTACATTTCTAAAATACTACAAATACAAATCTTTACATTTTCTCTCCTTTGGGCCTCTCTGTGAGAATTGATTATTATTTTTCGCTCAAAATCGGTTAAACTGAAAGTGTCTCCTAGAAGCAACTAGGAAACACGCAAAAATTCATTAATCATTAATTGTAATATGAGCGAACAAGAACAAAATGCCAAGATAAACCAACTCCGAAGACAATTAGGCAATGCAGTAGAGCGTATCAAAGCTTTAGAATTGGAGCTAGAACCAGAAGGGAGAATTAATGAAGCCTTTACAAGTTTGGAAGACCATATTGATGAAAAATTTGACTTTGTTGATGAAAGGTTTGACAGTCTGGAAGCTAGTCTAAATCGGCTGGAGCGAAAGAATAATTCTCGGTGCGATCGCCTAGAGCATCAATTCAATCGACTTGAAGGTAAACTAGAAGTAATTCTGGATGCTATAACTGGAATAAGCGACCTTCCAGAAGAATAAACTAACGAAGATTGAGGGGGAAATTCCAAATCTACATCTGTGTTCATCTGTGTTCATCTGTGGTTAAAAATACTCCGGGTTCTACATGAAAAAAGGTTCCTAAAGCCACTGCTTGTTCTGTAGAAATTTCCTCCTTGCCACTAACCAACTCCGTAACTACTTTTAAATCAAAGATATTGGCCAAGTCAGCAGTTTCAATTCCCTGTTGCTCCATTAAAAAAAGCAGCATAGAATGGGGTGTAGAACTAGAACCTGGTTGGTAGTATTCTCGTTCAAATTTTTCTACCAGAACCACCAATAGTTCGTACAGCTCATCTTCTTCTGGAGTTCGGTTAGGACGAGCCATTAATTCCTCAATAATAGCTAAAGCCGTTTCATTGTCTTTTTCATGATACCTCCCGGGAAAACGGAAACTGC
>JH610820.1 GCA_000252485.1 Prochloron didemni P4-Papua_New_Guinea
GAGCAGATTGAAGTTTGACGCGGCGGATTTTATCCGCCGTGAAATTGATAACTATACCCATCTTTACGATGAATAGCTTGGCAATATTTATAGCTAATTCCTGAAACCCTTGCGAGCGCAGTAGTAATATCAAAAGAACCAGTTTTTCTCGTTGCCACTCTACCGATATAAGTACCGATTTTTTTACCTTTAGTTACAACAGATCTGACAATATCTCCTGTCTGGAAACCTTTGTGAATTTTCTTTCTGGAGTTATGGCGAATTGGAAACCCATATTTATTTGTCCCGCATATCTGACGCTTTCCATGTCCCTTGGCTGCAATTAACAAAGGTTGATAATCTTCAATGTATAACGTATCAACTTTACCAACATTTGCAGCATCCAGCCAATGAGTTTTTGGTAGGTTTTGGCGGCAACGATTGTATTTAGTTAGACCACCTGAAGCTACTTCAACCGGGAGTCCAATTAATTTCAGTTCATTGTATAACTTCCAGCGAGTTGCATTGACTGCTGCTGCATCTGCTAATGGTTTTTGTGCTTGAGATAGAATACGTTTCAGGATGCTCGGTTTACTTGATAGAAACTCTTCTATTTCAAGATTTCCTTTAGCTTGGTTACAATCATGGCAAGCAATGGCCAAATTAGAGACCCTATTAACACCACCCTTAGACCTTGGCTTGATATGTTCAATCTCTAATCGTGTATTTTTTGCTCCACAATAGGCACAAGTCCTATCCCATTTTTCTAAAAGATATTCTCGCAACTCATAGCCATATAAAGTTCCTTGTTGGTATTCAATCCCAGAGATTTCTGGGTTTAACATTTTTTGAGTATCAAATCTAACTAACTCTTGAGAAATACCAGATATCGGACAAAATTTAATTAGTTTATTGACCCAAGTTAAAACATTATGAACTCGTGACATTAGACTAGGAGGCAACCAACCTTTGGAGCGAGTCCTATTAAGAAATCTGGGCTGACGATACCGAGTTTTACGGTTACGACGAGAGCGTCTAAGCTGTCTCCTAGATGTCAAAGCTTCCCTAATATGTTCGCCTCTATGGGTTAATTCAGCCCCCCAAATAACTCGGTTACCTTGGACAATTGCAAGTCCTGTTGTCTTAGCACCTGGGTCTATTTTTAGTTGATGGTCATGAGTTACGCAATTTTCTACCTCCAAGTCTTTGATGATGATGGTAAATGGATACCTTCTAAGCACCTTAGCCTTTCCAGATTTCAGCAATTTTCTTGCTTTAGCGGGGTGACATGGATCTAGTGGTTTTCGGTTTTTATCTAGTACAAATACACGCATAATGTGAATACTCCTATTGCTAGGGTTAAGTTCGCTTCGTCAATGTTGATCGAGCTTGTT
>JH610821.1 GCA_000252485.1 Prochloron didemni P4-Papua_New_Guinea
TTCAGAGCGGGGTGCTGACTTTCGGTTGATAGCGCGATAACAATTCGCTATACTTGCTGGGGTTAAAAATAAGGGTCATTTTTCCATTTTAGCTCTAAGTTATACAAACAACAAACAACAAACAACAAACAACAAACAACATCGTGGAAAGAGCCATCTCCCTCCTGGGACTCCTCAGCTTCATCGCCATATCTTACGCCTGCTCTAACAACCGGAGAGCCATCAACTGGACTACAGTAACCTGGGGTATCGGCTTACAATTCCTCCTCGCTCTCTTCATTCTCAAAACCCCCTTGGGACTGACTTTATTTCAATGGTTAGGCTCCTGCGCGGAACAATTTCTCAACTATGCTGATGCGGGAGCGGCTTTTGTCTTCGGCGACAACTTTCGAGACCATTTCTTCGCTTTTAAAGTCATACCCACCATTATCTTCTTCTCCTCCTGCATCAGCTTGCTCTATCACTACAATATTCTTCCCCGTGTCATTCAAGCTCTCGCCTGGGTGATGCAGCGCACTATGAAAACCTCCGGCCCAGAATCCGTTACTGCCGCTACGAATATTTTTGTGGGTCAAAGTGCCGCCCCCCTGGTGATTAAACCCTATCTTCCCACCATCACCAATTCCGAACTCCATGCTGTCATGACGGCTGGTTTTGCTACTGTAGCAGGAGGGGTGCTGGCAGCCTATATTTCCTTTGGCATTGCCGCGGAACACCTCATTGCCGCCTCCGTCATGTCGGCCCCCGCATCTCTGGCCATCGCCAAACTATTCTACCCAGAAACAGAACCATCGGCCACCAGAAAAGAACTGAAACTGGTACGAGACCGAGGCTATGTCAATGCCATTGATGCGGCTGTTAATGGTGCTATAGAAGGAATGAAACTATCTCTCAATGTAGTTGCCATGCTGGTGGCTTTTTTAAGTCTTCTGGCTTTGATTAATGGTATTCTAGGCTGGGTAGGGGGTTATCTAGGGTTGCCTCAACTCTCTTTAGAATGGCTTCTTTCCTATGTCATGGCTCCCCTAGCTTGGCTCACGGGAGTGAGTTGGGCAGATTGCCCGGAAATAGCTATTCTCCTAGGTAAAAAAACTATCCTCAATGAATTTATTGCTTATAGTGACCTGAAAGAACTTTTAGCCCAGCCCGGACCCCCCATATCCCCGAGAACAACTATAATCGCCACCTACGCTCTCTGTGGCTTTGCTAATATTGGCTCCATCGCTGTTCAAATAGGTAGTATCAGCGCGATCGCCCCCAGTCGCCAACAAGATTTAGCTAAACTAGGAGTCAGAGCCATGATTGCGGGAGCAATCTCCTGTTTCGTCAACGCTTGTACCGCAGGAATGCTATTATAATAAATTATCAACAAAAAATTTTTCAATCAACAATGAACAATAAACAAACAAAATATCTGTATTTATCCGCGTTCATCTGTGTTTATCTGCGGTTCAAATAACAAATAACCAACAACCAACAACCAACCAAATGTTGCCTGCATCAGAATTACCAGAAAGATACGGAATCTCGGAATCATCATTCTATCGCCGTCGGAAATACTTGCAAAGCTTGGGTTATACCATAGAACCCATCAAGCAAGGCAGCCAAAGCTTATACGACCAGGAACATCTGGAACTGTTCGACGAACTCCACTTCTACATCGAAGAAACGGGAGGGAAGCAAGGTTTCCCGACTCCCGCAGAACAGCAACCTTCTCCTCCCAACACTTCCGGAAAAGCTGTAAAAGGTGACAGCCCTAACTTACAAGCAAAACCTCGATTAGATTGGGGTATCCAGTTGGTCCTGGCCGGTGCTGTTGATTGGCGGGAAAACTCTCTCTATCTCACCTGTGCCGATGGCAGTAAGTTTCGCATTAAGAACGCTTTCATGGAACTGGACACCGAATCCCAAACAGGGGCTTGGCAAGTGTTCCCCAGCACTAACTCTAATGGAGAAATAACCACTATTACTGTAGGTGAAACTGCTGATGCTGCTGCCGCAGATCGATGCTCTCTTCAAGGAAAGGTAATCCAAATCAGCAAGAAAACCTCTTCATTCTTGTTCCAAATAGATAGACCCAGACAAAAACCCTTGAAACTCTCTCTCATGGCTCCTGACCCCAGCATGAGAATAGGTCAACTTTGGGAAATAGAAGCCCAACGTCAAGGCAAGATGCTGGCAGTAGCAACAGCTACTTTTATCCCTTCTTTTAAGGAACAAAATAACTCATCAGATAAAGCCCAAGTAGAGGAAGCTTCTCCAACCTCCTCGAAAAACAAAGAAAAAATAATTGCCGCTATCCAACAAGAAACTTCTATCTCCGATTGGAAATTTCTCCACCCCCGCAAGTATGAAGATTCTTGGGAATGGAACGGTTACAGTCCCAGTACCAATACTAAAGTGAGAGTGTGGCTCGAAGGGGAGGAAATCCAAGTATATCGCTATGGTATGGCCAGCGCCAGACCGGGAAAAAGCTCCGAAAATCGAGACCGCCTCACTGTCACTGCCCTAGGAGCCGCTCGCAGTATTGGCGCTTCCTGTTTTCAAGTGTGCATGGGACCCTATGAAATAGTCTTGGACTGCGGTAGTAGCACTAAAGATCAGGAACCCTTACCTGCCCTTGAGTTCTTGGATAAACCGGACCTTTTGCTTCTCAGCCACGCTCACCAAGACCATATAGGTGGTCTGCCTTTCTTTCACGGCAAGTATCCCCAAACCAGGGCGATCGCCACTGTTGCCACCAGGGAAATAGCGCGGGTGATGCTGAAAGATGAGTTAAAATCTCAGGAGAATGAGGATTCTCTTCCTTTATTCCAGCCACAAGCTTTAAAGCAAGCTATTTTTTATCTGGAAACAGAAGCCATCGGTAAAGACTTTGAACCTCTCCCCGGACTGAAGGTGCGTTTTATTAATGCGGGACATATACCGGGGGCTGTGTGTATTTATTTGGAATATGGAGAACGAAGCCTATTATATACAGGAGATTTTCACACTTCCAACAGTCGCACTACCACAGGACTGAAACTGACGGACTTGCCTAATGCCGATATAATGATCACGGAATGCACTAACGGCGGTACTACTCATACCAGTCGGAAAACTCAAGAAAAAGAACTGCTGGGGGCGATCGCCTCTGTTATCAAGGCAGGAGGCAACGTGCTGATTCCCACTTTTGCTTTGGGAAGGGCACAGGAAATCTTACTCTCTCTACGCACTGCGCCTCAACTGCAATCCCTCAATCCTGCCATTTATGCAGACGGACTATTGCGAGAGATAACTCAAGTATACGAACGGAATTTAGCCTTTTTGCCGGAGTCCTTGCAGAACTTCGCCCGTCAAAATAACAATCGGCCCTTTTTTGCTTCTGTGGGTATCTCGAGAATAACTCCTGTGACTAGCCCAGAAGAAAGGGATTTGGCTATGGTGCGACCCAGCATTATTCTAGCTAGTTCCGGCAGGTTGACAGGGGGGGCTTCCGTGTCTTACGCCGCTACTCTATTAGAAAAGAGTAATGCCGCTGTCTTTATTTGTAACTGTGAAGACGAAGAGTTTCCCGGCAGGGCTTTAAGGGAAATTCAGACAGGAGACTGGATGGAATTAGACGGTCGTAAAGTGACGGTGAGAGCGAAAATACATCGTTTTAGTCTCCCTACCCATGCAGACCGGGTGGGTTTGGGACAAGTTATTGGTAAAGTTAATCCCAAACATTTGGTTTTGGTTCATGGGAAAGAAGATGCCTTACACGAACTAGCTCGTTCCGGAGATAATCGTTCTAAATATTACATCCACATTCCTCAAATAGGAGACAAAATTGAATATGGCAACGCTCCCAAACATTTAGATAAAAAGAAAATAGCAGTTTTGGAGCAACCCCAAGAATTTGAACTGCACTTAGAGAATTTTGGCGAAGATGCTTGGTTGCGAGTTCCCCGTCAAGTAGTAAAGGAAGACCCTCGCTGGCAAAATATAGCTCGGAGTGGGGTGATTCGGGCTAAATGGGATGGTGCATTCCACTTACGTTTGAGTGGGGTAAATCCAGAAACTATTACGCGAGATTCTAATATTAAGAAAGCGATAGTTACTGGGGCTGAATGTTGTGCCATTTGTCAGTTTTTCCAACGAGGAAAATGTTTTGGCGATGGCAGTCCTCTCTATAAGCGTCAGGTAGATCCTACCGGTTATTGTGAGGAGTTTCAAGAAAAATAACTTCCATAGTGGATAGTGGATAGTTGACAGTTGACAGTGGATAGAATTGTAGGGTGGGCATTGCCCACCAACAGCTTTATTTATCAAATCTAAAAACGAAAATTGATATTAAATACAAAAATATTTGCTATCCCCCTAAATCCCCCTTATCAAAGGGGGACTTTCAAGATAAAAGTTACAAACAGTTTATTTTTCGATTGTTCATTTGAAGACAAGGAATTTCTCGTTTAATTGAATTTTAGTAGAAGTCTAAAGTTTGTTGTTTATAACAAATAAACCTCTAAATTTGCAGTTTCCATTAATTTGATTTCCGAAGAAATTGAAAGCAATCAAGAAGCAATGCAGTTAGCCAATTACCTAGAGTTTCCATTAATTTGATTTCCGAAGAAATTGAAAGAGTCCCATTTTGAAACCCTTACCAGCATAGCATTTCAGCGCTCGAAATTTCGGGCTTAACAAAAAATTAACAAATAACTGCTAATCTTTCTCAATAAACCAAGAAGAGACAGGGTTCAAACCTATACTGGGTAAGCTTTTCGAGGGGGTCTACGGCAGAATGAGGGTTTTGGCCATTGTCCGACCCCCTCGAAAAATATTTCTTAACAATAGCTGAAAGCCTTGGCAGTCAAAGACTTGATGGGTTGATACTTCCAATTTTGTAGCAGAGGATACACAATCTAGTTCCTCAACTCAAGAAAACAGCTTGTTGATAAAATTCCAATAGTTCTTAATCCTATGAAAAAACCCTAGCATGAACAATAATTGTACTTTGGTAGTATAGCAATAAGAGATAAAAAAGAAAAACTTGAAAACAATCTCAAAAATGCTATAATTGAGATTATACCCTGAGTTTAGAAACCGGGTTTCTTGGCTGAAATCTATTCAACTCTCAGTATTTATAAATAATTAAAGGAGGACTTTTTCTTCTCCCCCCTTTTGAAGGGGGGCTGGGGGGGATCCAACTGTAAAGCATTTGCAAATAACTTGTAAATACTATATTCTATTTGTGTATTTGACAGCAAACCAGATGCTATTTTATCCTCCCCGGCAAACACCGCTTCCTCATAAAGTCCTGCCACCAAACTCAACACTGTAATCTGTTGTTTTATCGGGTCAACAATCCAATATTCAGCAATACCTCTTGCTTGGTATTGGGAGCGTTTATAACTATAATCTCTCTCTTCATTTTCCTTTCCCGGACTAACTACTTCTACTACTAACTGAGGTGCAGGCATATCTAACATGACAATGGAACGGCTGGCCCCTTCCATTACTTGGGCTAACTCTTCCGTCAGCACCATTAAATCAGGTACTCGCACTGTTGCCCTCATACCACTAACTGTAATTTCCGTTCCTATACACAAACAATAAAATGGGATTCCTCTTTGCAGAAAATAGGCAAACAAAAAAGAGGCAATTCTTCGATTAATTTCGCTTTCGCTAGGCATAAATAGCAGTCTCCCATCTTCTAGTTCGTAACGATAATCCGTCCCGTCATCGTAGTTGAGAAAGTCCTCTAAAGACATGATTGAAGAGGAAGCAATTGCCTTTTCCGTAACCACTGTATTTGTCATAATTTTCTCTCCATTATCTAGCTTATTTTAACATTACTTTCCTTATCTGCTGTCTTGCAATTTCCTCATCTAACCCACGGGATAACCTATATCAATGAGCAATGAACAATTAACAATTAACAATGTAGCATATAAAGACACCAGGGCGAAGCGCTATATATCAAAAAAACACCGCTACTAACAAATAACTCATTCTCAATCATCTACATTAACATAGGCTTCCAGCCTGCAGTTTCATCTACAGTAAAAAAAAGCAAAATAGCACAGCCTTATGGTGGGCAGTGCCGCACCCTACTATAGCTTTAGGAAATAGCCACGAATTAATAGCCAATAGCCCCTCTCCCATTGGGAGAGGCTTGCCCAGAGGGTCGCCGAAGGGGGTTGGGGAGAGGGCCAGGCCAATCAAGTAGAAAGAGCAAAATCTTCCGGGTCTATATCCCAATTAATCCAACTAATAGCTTCTAGGGCCGATCGCCTTTCGGGAGGAACTCTTAAAACATGAATTCTCCCAGTACTGGGACAGGTCATGCGTAACAAATGAATTGGTTCCACATCTACTTCATTTTCTATTTTAATTAAAGTATATTCTCCCCAAGAATCTAATTCAACTGCTTGCAATGCTTCACAAATACGTTTGTAACCTATAGTTTGAATTAATACTCGCCTCATTTCTGCATTTTTCTCAGTTAAAAGCCATTCTGGTTGCCATTGATAATCCGGCAAACTACCGTATTTTTCTGGCAATCTCACTCCATGATAGGCATATACCTTGAAACCATCCCCATATTCAATGGCTGGAACCCCAGAGCCGTGGAGTCTTCTCTCTGGGTCGAAGGTGAGGCGGTGGGGGCGATCGCAAATCACTGCCATTTTCTCATACATATAGACGTTGCCACAATCCATGATTAGAGATTGAAAGGAGTCCCAAATATAGCGATCGCACTTACAGTTTAATAATTCCATGGCAAAATCCAGCCAACTGCCATAACCGGCCCACATTTCCGGTCGAATATGGGGATTGCCACTAATACCAATTTGGTTGCAAACGTGGAGAGAATATTGGCTAAATAGTTGTAGAGCCAATTCCATTTCTAATTCTATTTCTAACTTATTCAGTACCCGACTATCTAATTGTAGAGTAATTTTGCGCCACAGTTTGCGATTGAAAAACCAATGGAGTTGGCCGTACATGTTCTCTTGGTTACAGTGGAGAACTAATTCCCATCCTTCTGCCGGACTATCTACAAACAGCAGTTCTGGTGGGGATAAATTGAGAAATCCATAGAGATTTTGAATTATTTCTGCAGCCAGTTGATGGTCGATAGGTTCAGTGGAGAGACCGTAGGCTCTCCACTTTTCTCGATATGCCGGAATCAGTGCTTTTTCTGTAGAATTTAGTCGAGTAATTTTGTTGTTTGTTCTTTGTTGTTGGTTGCCTGCACAGAGGGTCGCCGAAGTGTTGGTTGTTTGTTGTTTGTTCATCAATTAAGTTGCCACAGCAAAATCTTCCGGATCTACTCCCCAGTTGGCCCAACGAATGGCTTCTCTCGCAGAAACTATATTAGGAGGTACTCGCAAAGCATGAATGGAGGCAGTACTGGGACAAACCATCTTTAATAAATGAATCGGTTCCACATCTACATTGTTGGCAATATACAACAGAGTATACTCCCGCCAGGAATCGATTTCAACTGCTTGTAATTCCTTCACCAGGCGACCGTAGCCTATACCCTGAATCAAAATACGTCTCAATTCTGCATTTTGCTCCCTTAAGAGCCATTCAGCTTGCCATTGAGCGGGATGTATTCTACCGTATTTTTCCGGGATTGATACCCCTCCATAGGCGTAGACACTGTAACCGTCCGCAAATTGAATTGCCGGTTCTCCCTCGCCGTGAAGCCTTCCTTCTTCATTGAAAGAGAAATGACGGGGGCGAGCGCAAACAAGACAAACTTTCTCAAAAGGCAGAATCCAACCACAATTCTTGACCAAACCTTGCAAAGTTAGCCATTTAATCGCATTTACTTCGCATTGCAATTCTGTAACGCAGAAGTCAATTAAAGCAGGAATGGAAGCTTTGGTAACCGTATCGATGAAATTAGACATGAAGCCAAAAGCATTGCCAACGTGGAGAAAAGGCAAAGTTAACATCCTCAACTCTTGCTGAAACTCGCCAATTGGAAATTGCTCAGATAATTTTTCGGCAATAGGTTCGCTAAAGTTTTGCCAAACAGGTTCTCCCAATTGGAGCCAGAGATTATAGCCAAATTGTGTTGCTAATTCTCCTAGGGGCAATTTCTTGAATTCTTCTCCCAGCCAATTTTGCTTTTCTTGCCACAGTCCTTCCCACTGTTTTTCTGGCAGTTCCTCAAACAACTGCTCTAACCTCCGACTTTCTTCTGGGGAGAGAGTAGTTTGCAATTGCTGCATTAAAATAAATAGAGGTTCCAATCCCAACTGCAATTGAAAATCGAAAGATTGCCAGAGAGAAGGATCTATTTGAGATTGTAATTGAGTTAATAGTTGTATTGATAAAGGCATGGATAGCAAGGGAGAACCAAATTCTCTCGCTAGTTCTGCCGTCGGTCGGGCCAACAGTTCCGATTTCGCAGCATGAGGACTGCTGAAAAAGAGGATTTCTGGCGATTCTTGTTCCATGGCCCGATAGAGAGATTGAATCGCTCTTTTGCTTTTATTGTAGTTTACCGGTTCCGTAGAAAGGGCGATCGCCTGCCATTTTTCCTTATATACTGGAATGAGAGCTTCCTGTTCTGGAGTTAGTTTGGTGATTTTAGCTTTAAACATCTAAATTCCTCCTGCTGGATGAAGATATGGTAATATTTTAATCTCTGATGCCAATATACTCATCCGATTCCCTCCATCCTTCAATAGTCGCCATCAGAATGCTGGTCAGTGGGTTGTCTATTGCTTCTTTTAACACTTCTACTTCTCCCGCTTTCAGTACATTGATTACCTTCTCTTTCAGTGTTAAATTATTCTCTATTTGGTCAACTGCTTCAGCTACAACAGTCATCTTTTCCCTGGTAGTTGTAGTTGGATTGGTCTGGGATAGTTGGTCAAGGAGTTGCTGTATTTCTTCTGCTGTTTCTGCTACTTCCGCAAGGTTTTGTCTTTTTACAGGGTAGTCCTGCTGAATATTTAGACTTCGATCAACAAGAGTTTTGTTCAAAATAAAAGATTCAGCGTCTGTGTCTTCTAATCCTGAACCGAAAGCATTCAAAGCTCCCAATATCATCAGTCCAATAATTACTATTAAAGCCTGCTGAATTCCGACAGAAACTTCACTTTTTACTACTAATAAAAATATTAAAAATACTGCAACTCCGGAAAGCCATGAACCAATTAAAAAACTATAATATTTATCTTGTCTTTTCCTCATTTTTTTTCTCCATTTCTTTCATTTTACTAATTTTTTCACCTTTATCTATCTCAACCTTTATATCACTAACCCAAGGAAATACCGTAAGTACTTTAACCTCCTTTATAAGATTAGTCAAATCCTTTAATATATTTCGATAATTTGGCTAAAGGAATCCCTAAAAATTGAGCTACCACAATAATAATAAAAGGTAAGTTCACTAGTAGATTGAGGCTGAGAATACTTAGTTAATTCCGTTTTTTTTGGCTCTGGCTGTAAATTTCCAGTCATTCCATGTTTCCTATCTCAATAAAACCAGAAATGTTCAATTGCTCAACAAAACTTAATATTTAGAGTTAGAGGACTCTTTCTAAAGGGCGATCGCTTGTCTTACCAGGATGAGCCGCTTCGAGGAAGTTCCATCAGCTCCTCCTGGAACTGCTTCTTACTCAGCGGCTCGTTACTGTCAGTCATACAAGAGTATTTAATCGGAAAGTCTGGGTTTCCCATCATTAGTTAGATTAATTTTAATCAACGACGTAACGCCATCCTTCGGGCTCGTACTCTCGCTGAATCCTAACCATCCAATTACCTTGAGGAACTTTTATTTCGTTGTGTTCTTCGTGAGTGAGCAGTGCCGTAGGAGAAAGTACTCGTAGATAGAGAGTACCGTTTTTTTCGTACAATTCTGCTTGACCCTCGCTAATACGGTGAGCGTGTCCCGTTAGTTCTCCTTCTGCCAGAACCAGGTGAGATAGTTTTTTCCCTTCAGTTAATTGGACTGGTTGCAAAATAACATCCCCTTGGCGAATTGGTTTCATCTTTGCTAGCTCCAAATTTCTTGATTTTTTTCCATGATAACAGACTTTTGCAGCTTGTTCATAGTTGAAGTCAAAATTGGCTCTAGTTGGCGAGAAAGACCAGATGCCAGTTGTTTTTTGACTCTTTCCCTCTGTGGGAAAATTTCTTGTCCTTCTAAACTAGCTAAAAAACCAGAAAGTACTGTGCCAGGAGCAAGTGAAAATTGGGCCAACACAAAAGCCACCTATGACGAGCGCTGAAATGCTATGCTGGCAAGGGTTCCAAAATGGGACTCTTTCAATTTCTTTGGCTCGCAAATTAATGGAAACTCTTTCCGCTCATGCAAAGGGGTAAATCTTTAAACTTTCATGACGGCACGAGAGATTTCCTACTTGCCAACTCCTCAAAAGTAATTGGTGTTCTTCTAATAGTATGGAGAGGAGCTAAAAACTCGCAATTTTTTATCTTTAGTTCCAGAACATTAAGAACAGCTAAAAAATCTAGAAAACTAGCGGTTTGATAATCATTTTCTTCATATTCTTTAACTTTCTCCTCTGTTAACCCAGCCAAATCACCCAATTCTTTTTGACTCAAACTAGCTGCTATGCGAGCCTTAATCAGAATTTGTGGTAAATAATCAATATCATCGAGCTTGAGTACTATTGGACTGCCATAATCGTGAGCAGTAAGAGTTTCGTATTCCACAATTTCTGCTTTTAAAGTATCCAGATGATGTTGCAAAGTTCCACGATTCAATTCCCAACCTTGAGGGTCATTTTTCTTTTTTTCTTCATCTCGTTCGCAAGCGGCTATAGACTCTTCAAATCTCTTAACCCAATACTGGCTATATTCATATTGCTCGTCATTTTTAATCATGCTTTCCACCTCAATAAATCTATAGCAATGATACCTTTTCTGTTTTTGCTTCTATCTTGCTGAAAGAATTCTATGGATGTTTCCTCACAGGAGCCAACTCGCTGCTCTGAAAAATAAATCTCTCCTCTATACATTGCTTTTTGAGCAGCACTATCAGTATAATTGAGTAATCTAGGAGCATGAATTCTGAGATAATCTAAATCAGTATCATCTATATCCCAACAAGCATCAAAATCGTTGGGATAGGTTTTACTGGTGACAAAGCTCCCGTTAATATAAATAGTTCTGCATCCGGCAGCCTTTAATTGCTCCATTGCTTTTTTCAACCCTTCTATCTGTCTTAAACGCTTGTAATTTGTCCCGAATCGCTCTTTAAATTCATCCCAGGTTACCCAATGTATTCCAGGTGGCAGGTTGCCGTTTTCGTCAAAAGGAGGGATTGTCATTATTTTAACACAAATACAATAGTTTTATAAGCAATTGTAGGCGATACCGCAGGGAGCTGCGAAGAGCCCGCATTTTTTAGGTTATCCCGTGGGTTAGAAACCGGGAATAGGCCCAAATTTTGACAATTTACCCTAAAATCATGGATATTCCCGGTTTCTGAGCTAAAATAACAAGTTGAGCAATAATCATGGTTGTCAAACCTACTTAAAAATAGAATATAAAACTATTCTCTATCTTGAACTAACTACTGTTCCTGCTTGTTTAGTGCGAAAAGCAATTATACTTAATATGACGGCGCACTCTTTGCGGATCTCTTCGAGATCGCCCCCGTTAAAGTAGCTAAAACCTTGGCGTTGCACAATTGCGGGATGATAGTCCAATTTCAATTCGCTGAAACTATTGATAAATAAGGAAAAAATTTTGGGCATATATTCAAATCATCCCCGACCGATGCAACGCTCATATTTATCCATGGCAAGCGAATAATACCCAAGCCACTCATTTGGCGGATGTGTTCATCAAAAGCAACTACATATGGCACTTTTAACCGAGATGCCATAATCAGCAAAGAACAATCTGTATAGCTCCAAAATTTATCATCATATTGACAGAACGCCTCCCAAGTAGCTTGGTCCTCTGTGGTAGAAAGAGATACGTAATGATGATCGCGACGAAGGGTTTTCCCGATAGTAATAGAAGCTTGAATAGAACAGCGAACCCGCAGCCAAGTAACGGTTTCGTCAAAAACTGTCGATAGAATAATCCAGCGAGCGCTAGAATGCTGCAAAAAAAAATTTTTTGGCCACAGCATGATGAGTCTCCGACGGCACAAAAAAGGCAATTAAAGCAGAAGTATCCACTAAAAATTCATTCATTAAAATATAAAGCTAGTTGAATCTAATAAAGAACCTCATCCACTTGTTCAGCAAAGTTGGTAATAGCTTTGCCTTGCTCGTCATATCCAGAAATCTCATGGGGAGAAGGGTTGGTAATCTCAAGAGTTCCACAAAGCTGCCATGTTTCTGTTTGAGTTAAGTCAAAAGTGGACTGAGTGGAACCAACATATTCTTCAATTGCTTGCAATATTGACTCTTCTAAAGGTTTATCTTGGGCAATCAATTGGGACATGAGATGGTCAGGAATTGTAATAGTTATTGCGGTCATCAGTTCACTCTTTATAGTTGATAGTTGACAGTTGACAGTTGACAGTTATTTCTCTTGTGGAACTTACGAACAATAACTATAATTTTTAAAATTATAGAGCGTTTGTATCAACATCATGATAAAATACGTAGTATCAACAGATTATTCCATCGTAGGTTGGGTTGAGGTCACGAGCAGGGCAACGCCCAACAAGCCAATTCGCCGGGTTTCTTCTATTATTTTATAACTTAATGCCTAAATTTGGGGAAGAAACCCGGTTTCTCAACCCACGGGATAATCTAAATTATAGCATTTTTGAGACTGTTTGTATCAACAGACTGATATAGTTGATAGTTGACAGTTGACAGTTATCTCTCTAGAATGATAAAATGAGTAAAAATTGTTTTGTTTGAGAGCAACATTCATAAAATGGTTAACTATCAACTATCCACTATCAACTATCCACTATTGTTAATTTTTTGTTAAACCGGAAATTTCGAGCGCTGAAATGCTATGCTGGCAAGGGTTCCAAAATGGGACTCTTTCAATTTCTTCGGCTCGCAAATTAATGGAAACGTGAGTGCTTTCGCATTTTGATATGGGTAAAAGCCGCAACTTTCCATTTCTTCGCTGATAACGCTATTGGTGGGCAGTGCCGCACCCTACGATTTCCTGTTTGGAGGCGCTCGCGAAGCGATCTGCTCCGCAGCACGCGCAGGGATCTCTTTGAGCCCGCGCAGCGCCACGAAGCGATCGCATTATCGCATTTTGTTAGGTTATCCTGTGGGTTAGAAACCGGGAATAGGCCCAAAATTTTGGTAATTTACCCTAATATCATGAAAGAAACCCGGTTTCTGCGCTATAATAATAGGTTGAGTAATAATCATGGTTGTGAAACCTACTCAAAAATAGAAGACAAAACTATATCTAAAGCAAAAAATAAAGCGGTGGCTGCTAATGCTAGTAAACTCCAATCCAATAATCTTGCTTTTTTTTCTCTCACAGTTTCAAGTTCTTCTATAGCATTTCGCCAAGTTCTAGATATTCTCAGTCTACATTCCTCTTGTTTCCGATCCAACCACTCTCTATGTAACTCTCTTGAACTAACTACTGTTCCTGCTTGTTTAGTGCGAAAAGCAATTATACTTAATATGACGGCGATCGCCCCCGCTAAAGTAGCTAAAACCTTCAATATCAAACAAATGTAACAGGGCATGTCTTCCAGGGAGTTTAATCCTGGGAGGTCCAGGGTAAAGCGTAAAATCACGCCACTAAAACCAATGACAGTAGCCAACTTTGAGTTTAGACGCTCTAATGAGTCGTTTATCCTGTTTAACAAGGATTCAGTATATTCGTAGATTAAGTTAGTATTGATATATTGATTTTCATTTATTGGTTCCATAAACAAGACCATGTCAGAAAAAGAAGAAACAAAAGGAAAAAAACCTCGTCCAATTAAGGAAAAGGACGAATATCCACCTGCTGCGACAACTGGAACTTTTTTGATAAACGATTCTCAAGATGGAAGTACACGCTCCCTAGAAAATTCACCTCAAGAAGATTCAACCAGTTCCTAGACTAGCAAAATTTTCATTAACATGAGGAGAGACTTAAATAAAAGTCCTCCTATTCCCTCCTTATATCATGTAGGTTATCCTGTGGGTTAGAAACCGGGAATAGGCCCAAAATTTTGGTAATTTACCCTAATATCATGAAAGAAACCCGGTTTCTGCGCTGAATAATTTTTAGTTCCTCCTTATTCAAACAACAAACAACCAACAACAAACAACCAACAACTAATATCATGAAAGAAACTCGGTTTCTGCGCTGATAACGCTGTCGGTGGGCAATGCCCACCCTACAATTTTCTTATTCAAAAAACAAAAAACAAACAACCAACAACAAAAAACAAACAACAAATAACCAACAACAAACAACAATTTCATTAACATGAGGAGAGACTTAAATAAAAGTCCTCCTATTCCCTCCTTATATCATGTAGGTTATCCTGTGGGTTAGAAACCGGGTTTCTGCCCAAAATTTTGGT
>JH610822.1 GCA_000252485.1 Prochloron didemni P4-Papua_New_Guinea
TCCCGAGCGCTAGCAAAACGGTCTTCCGCTGCCGGTTGCAACATCTTTTCTAACCAGTTAGCCAAACCTTCCGAAATATTAACCTGTTCTCTAAACTCAATCCTCAGTCCATCTGGACACATATCTCCAGGATTGCGATGAGTTAATAAATACAATAAAGTAGCTGCCAAACTATACAAATCTGTAGCAGGAATTGCTTTACTAGTCCACTGTTCTGGAGCTGCATAGCCAAGAGTTCCCACTGCAGTACTTCCCCGCATTAAAGTTGTGTAATAGCTGTGCTGTACTGCGCCAAAATCTACTAGAAATATGCCTCCATCTGCTCCTCTAATTATATTTCCTGGTGTAAGATCTCGATGAATCACGCTCGGATGTTGAGCATGAAGATAAATGAGGATTTTTAGTACTTGTCCAGCAATATCTTTAATTTCCCTTTCCGTTCCCCGCCAGCCTTGTTCTACTAAAGTAGCTAAAGATTGACCCTCTGCTAGTTCTTGAACTAGATAAAAGGTTCTATCCTTTTCTGTATCGATAGTAAAGCAATCTAAATATTGAGGAATGGCAGGATGACTCAGTTGTTGTAACGTTTCTGCTTCTCGCTGGAATAGTTCAACTTTTTTAATGTCTTCTAGTTCTCCTAAAGATAGTGCTTTTAAAGCTACTTGCCGATTTGTTTCCAGGTTGAGGGCTTTATAAGTAATGGCGCTTCCTCCCGCACCTAGTCGGTCTAGGATGAGGTAGCGATTTGCTATG
>JH610823.1 GCA_000252485.1 Prochloron didemni P4-Papua_New_Guinea
CGGCGGGACAATTTCTTGGGTTCTCAACCAACGGCCCTTATTTGTTCTTTGATAAAGTACAACCCGGTTAGCTTCTGGATCCCCAACAGCCAGATAATCTCCGTCTACCGCTAATGCATCACCAAAAGATTTACTATCACTGGGTTCGTTAGCCAGGCACATTTTCCCGTCCGTCAGTTTGTTGAAGGACAAGAAGCATAGCCCCAATAAGCCTAAGATGATTAAATATTTATTTTTCATTGCTCATTTACCTTCGGCGGGATTGTTAATATCAAAGTACGTTTAGATTTGCTATAGATAGTTTTTATCCCCCTAAATCCCCTTTCGATCCCCCTCGATCCCCCCGATCAAAGGGGGACAAGGGACTTCTTAGGCTCCCCCCTTATTAAGGGGGGCTGGGGGGGATCCAGCGTTAGAACTTGTACTAATTATTTATAAATACTGTTTATTTGTAGCATTCTTTTTTAGATGTGAGATAACATTTGGTTAAATTTCAGCTTTCACCTTTTATTGGTAAGCTTCTGAGCCACCTGGTTACCTCTGGCTTTATCTACTACCACATGACCAGCAGTAAGAACATGGGATGGGCCAATTACAATCCCACTGCCAAGACCAATTGAATGGTTGAATCTAGTATCAACTGCAACTACAGAATCAAACGGATTCACGTTGGGGTTTTGTACAATGCGATCGTCATTCATGATTAACTCCTATAGATTTTGCTTGACTAATGCTTTCATGGGAGGTTGAACTACTGCGATTGAGCAATGTTGTGGTGGGCACAGTCAAGACTTGGCATTTTAAACTACTATATTTTTGGGTCAATAAGACAAAGTCTTCACCAAGAGCAACTGTTTGAATGTAGGCAATCGGTTTACCTGTATATGGGTCGTCAACCATCACCGGATGAACACCACTCTGATTGACAATATTTAACCTTGGAGCATCTTTCAGAGGAGGAAACGTTTCCATCTGACTCCAACGGCCAGGAAGTCCTGCAGCTATCACAGCAACATCCTGATCTACGCTCCCTGGACCACCAGGAAATACATAACTGACTGTACTCTCATCATTATCTGAAATTGTTATAACAGCTGCCGAGGTTCCATATGCAGTGCGATATTTTCCCCCAAGAAAGGCTAAGTTTTCAGACAGTGCAACTTCCCCACCAAACCATCCATTAGGAGGCATAGAAGAAAAATTTTCATCCTTGAGCAACTGTTCCCACCCGGATCTAGTTGTGAGATTGAAGAGGTAAGCATTTCCGTGTCCACCACCTGCTCTAGGCGCTGCTGCTATCAGTAAACCATTGGCCAGATCTATACTAACGGCAAAATGTTCCATAGCTCCTCCCTCTGGAGGAGCTATGATTTCAGGTTCTTGCCAGGGTTTTTCTCTTGGTAAAATACCAACATAACCATGCCACAGTGCTAACTCTACTTCTTTATTAATGCTGAAAGCAATAAATTTTTCATCTATAGATACATCAAATCCATATACAGCATCCTGCAAGAAAGGGTTAGATGATATGGAACTTGCCTCTAAATTGCTGGAAGTCCCATCTAATTGATTGGCCAAATTTACAGTAAAGATTCCACTTACCCATTCAATTCCACGGTGGTCTCTATTTTTAATACGAGTTGCGGCATCCAAGACAATCTCATAATAAGCACCGATGACAAGGGTTTCTCCATCTAGATCAAGGGCAGAACCAAAGCCAGCACCAGCCTCAGCCACGGTAGAACCAACAGGGGGCAGGATTTCCTCTCTCCTTGTCCATCTTCCTCTAGCATCCCGTTGATAGAGCACCACTCGATTCGCTCTCCAATCGCCAACAGCCAAATAATCCTCGCTTACTGCTAAGGCGTAACCAAATGCCTCACTGTCACCTGGTTCAGAGGCCAGACATGTACAGGGTGAGGCTGAGACAACAACCTGAAAGCATCCGCCCACAATTAATGCAACCAACAATTTTTTCATAGGTTGACCCTCATTCAAATGGTCAGTGCCAACTACCACCATCTAATAGCCTAACACAAGACAACTAAATATTACAACAAGTGGTTAAAAATCCGCAGTTCGTAGGTTGGCTTGGACCGTAGCGAAACCGAACACAACAACTTCTTAGGCTCCCCCCGATATTTTGGGGGGCTGGGGGGGATCCAGCGTTATAACTTGTACTAATTGTTTATAAATACTATTTATTTGTAGCATTCTTTTTTAGATATGATCTAACATTTGGTTAAATTTCAGCTTTTACCTTTTATTGGCAAGCTTCTAATTCAACGCCCAACTGAGACACCCCTTGTTTAGCTTGAAGGAATTAACAAGTCAAGCTAATGATTGTTAAAATAAATTACAATCTCTAATGTGGTAATGTTTTCTCAGACTTGCTATGGGTAACTGAATAATTCGCCTGAGGGAAGATTTACTCACACTTGCTATGGGTAACTGAATAACTCGCCCTTCTGCACTAAGGATGAGGTTACCTGAGTCAATCACCCCATTGGCTGTGATTGCAAACTGATCGCTCCGTTGCCACCGGATTTCTGACTCCACTACGATTTCGTCCTTGTCAATTCGAATGAGTAGATGTTCTGGATCCGATGGAATACGGGGCATTCCTCCCACCTGCCCGTGGGAGATCAAGACATAGGATCCACTTGCGTCCAGAGGACCGCTCAAATTTACAGCACCTAGAAAAGACCACCCTGCTGCGGAGCGCCGTAGCAAAAGGGTATCTGAGGCTCCAGAACTTCCCAAACGGCCAATTGCCATCACATCGTCGGTGAGTACCACTGATGATCCAGCATATAAGTTTGGAGACAGCCCGAGTGTCTCAAATTCAACCCTTTGCAGGTCACCCTTTGCCGTTGTTAAATAGATCACCTCTTTTGGTGGGGTACTCTCTACCCCAATCAGGAGTGTGTCCTGATGTCCGGCCACATTGGGGACAAAGGTGTCGAAATCCACCTCATCCGGGGACTCTATTGTGGGCCAAATG
>JH610824.1 GCA_000252485.1 Prochloron didemni P4-Papua_New_Guinea
TAAGCTTATAATTTAATTCCCAATCGGGACACCCCTTGTTTAGCTTGAAGGAATTAACAAGTCAAGCTAATGATTGTTGAAATAAATTACAATCTCTAATGTGGTAATGTTTTCTCAGACTTGCTATGGGTAACTGAATAATTCGCCTGAGGGAAGATTTACTCACACTTGCTATGGGTAACTGAACAACTCGCCCTTCTGCACTAAGGATGAGGTTACCTGAGTCAATCACCCCATTGGCTCTGATGGGAAGCTGTTCCCTCCGCTGCCACCAGATTTCTGACTCCACTACGATTTCTCCCTTGTCAATTCTAATGAGTAGATGTTCTGGAGCCAATGAAGGACGAAACAGCAGGCCTTCCAACTCCCAGTCGGAGATCAAGACATAGGATCCACTTGCGTCCAGAGGACCGCTCAAGTTTGCAGCACCTAGGAAAGACCACCCTTCTGCTGAACGCCTTAGCAAAAGCGTATCTAAGGGTCCTGAATTTCCGAAACGGCCAATTGCCATCACATCGTCGGTGAGTACCACTGACGATCCAACAGATGAGTTTGGATACAGCCCTCGTATCTCAAATTCAACCCTTTGTAGGTCACCCTTTGCAGTTGTTAAATAGATCACCCCTGTTGGTGGGGTACTCTCTACCCCAATCAGGAGTGTGTCCTGATGTCCGGATACACTGGGGCCAAAGAAGTCAAAATCCACCTCAGGAAGGGACTCTATTCTGGGCCAAATGCTTTTTTCTTCTGGCCTTTTGGGAGGGCCAATTACTCTAATAATCTGGCCAGAGAGGATATCTGCTATGAGAATGCGTTGGATCAATCGATCAGGAGAAATTTCCCTCCCAGCAAAGGCCACCTTATCGCCAAACAATGAAAGTGTATAACCTACGATTAAATCAGCTTTCGGAATTGGTATTTCCTGGATGGGAATGGTTCCATCGGAACGTATCTCTGCAGTGTAAATTGCCCCAGAGTACTCCACTACATTATCTGATGGCCGTCTACGTCGATCGTAGGCTCCAATCACTAGGGTTGTTTGATTTAAATCCAGGGCATAACCAAAACCTACCCCAGCTCGATCC
>JH610825.1 GCA_000252485.1 Prochloron didemni P4-Papua_New_Guinea
TGAGAGGATATCTGCTATGAGAATGCGTTCGGTCGATCGACCGGGAGAAATTTCAGTCATCCCAGCAAAAGCCACCTTGTCACCAAACAATGAAAGTGTATAGCCTACGATATCAGCTTTCCCAACTGGTATTTCCCGGATGGGAATAGTTCCATCCGAACGAATCTCTGCAGTGTAAATTCCCCCATTTGGTAGCCATCTACCTCGATGATGGGATCCAATCACTAGGGTTGTTTGATTTAAATCCAGGGCATAACCAAAACCTACCCCAGCTCGATCAGCAGTAGATCCTTTGGGGGGGACAATTTCTTGGGTTCTCAACCAACGGCCCCGATCTGTTCTTTGATAAAGTACAACCCGGTTAGCTTCTGGATCCCCAACAGCCAGATAATCTCCGTCTACTGCTAATGCATCACCAAAAGATTTACTATCACTGGGTTCGTTAGCCAGGCACATTTTCCCGTCCGTGAGTTTGTTGAAGGACAAGAAGCATAGCCCCAATAAGCCTAAGATGATTAAATATTTATTTTTCATTGCTCATTTACCTTCGGCGGGATTGTTAATATCAAAGTAGGTTTAGATTTGCTATCCCCCTAAATCCCCCTTAATAAGGGGGACTTTCCAGGCTCCCCCCTTTCCAGACTCCCCCCAATGACTACGGGGGGCAGGGGGGGATAGAGCGCCTAGGGACTAACAATATGATTTTCCTTCCTGTTATTGTAACTGTAGAATTTTTTTTAGATATGAGATAACATCTGATTAAATTAGAAGCTTTTATTTTTTATCGGTAAGCTTCTAATTTAATTCCCCATGGGGACACCCCTTGTTTAGCTTGAAGGAGCCAATAAGTCAAGCTGATGATTGTTAAAATAGATTACAATCTCTAACAATCTCTAATGTGGTAATGTTTTCTCAGACTTGCTATGGGTAACTGAATAATTCGCCTGAGGGAAGATTTACTCACACTTGCTATGGGTAACTGAACAACTCGCCCTTCTGCACTAAGGATGAGGTTGCCTGAGTCAATCACCCCATTGGTTCTGATGGGAAGCTGATAGCCCCATTGCCACCGGATTTCTGACTCTACTACCATTTCGTCCTTGTCAATTCGAACGAGTAGATGTTCTGGATCCGGTGAAGTAGAAGCAATCATCATTCCTCTCTTCTGCCCGTGGGAGATCAAGACATAGGATCCACTTGCGTCCAGAGGACCGCTCAAGTCTGCAGCACCTAGGAAAGACCACCCTGCTGCAGAGCGCCTTAGCAAAAGGGTATCTACGGGTCCATAAGTTCCGGAACGGCCAATTGCCATCACATCGTCGGTGAGTACCACTGATGATCCAGCATATAAGTTTGAATACAGCCGGGGTGCCTCAAATTCAACCCTTTGCAGGTCACCCTTTGCAGTTGTTAAATAGATCACCTCTTTTGGTGGGCCACTCGTTACCCCAATCAGGAGTGTGTCCTGATGTCCGGACACATTGGGGACAAAGCCGTCGAAATCCACCTCATCTGGGGACTCTATTGTGGGCCAAATACTTTTTTCTTCTGGCCTTATGTTCGCGCCAATTACTCTGATAATCTGGCCTGAGAGGATATCTGCTATGAGAATGCGTTGGATCCATAGATCAGGAGAAATTTCAGTCACCCCAGTAAAGGCCACCTTGTCACCAAATAATGAAAGTGTATAACCTACGATTAAATCAGCTTGAGGAATTGGTATTTCCTGAATCGGAATGGTTCCATCGGAACGTATCTGTGCAGTGTAAATTGCCCCAGAGTAGTCCACTAGTTTATCTGGTAGCCGTCTACGTCGATCGTAGGCTCCAATCACTAGGGTTGTTTGATTTAAATCCAGGGCATAACCAAAGCCTGCCCCAGCTCGATCA
>JH610826.1 GCA_000252485.1 Prochloron didemni P4-Papua_New_Guinea
CGCTTGCCGATAACGTAGTCCCCATGAAGAAGACTTAGACTGGTCAGCTAGCCTTGGCTTTAGGGCACGAAGCCCTGCTGCTTCCGGCGCGGGGTGCTGACCTTCAAACCGGCAGTGGATTGAAGATACTCCTCCACTACAATCTTAACAGGTTTTGCCTCCCAAATTTCATCGGCATATTCCCAAATCGTGCGATCGGAAGAAAACTTACCCATCCGCGCCGCATTGAGAATAGACATGCGGGTCCACTTCTCCCGGTCTAAATAGGCTTGACTAATCTGATCTTGGCAATCTACGTAAGCCTGATAATCGGCCAAAAGTACGTAGCGGTCTTCGTGGAGTAAAGAGTCTACAATGGGCTTGAATAAATTGCGATCGCCGTGGGAGAAATAACCCAAAGAAATGCGATCGATTACCTTCTTCAATTCCTGATTATTATTATAATAATCCCAAGGATTATAGCCCTCAGCTTTCAACTCTGCTACTTCTTGGGCTGTTAAACCGAATAAGAAGAAATTCTCCTCTCCTACTTCTTCCCGGATTTCAATATTAGCACCGTCCAGAGTACCGACAGTTAAAGCCCCATTCATGGAAAATTTCATATTACCAGTCCCGGAAGCTTCTTTTCCGGCTGTAGAAATTTGCTCCGACACATCGGCGGCGGGATAAATGCGCTCCCCTAAAGAGACATTGAAATTAGCCAGGAAAACTACCTTTAACCGACCTCGCACGTCGGGATCTTTATTGACTACTTCCCCCACGGAGTTTACCAACTTAATTATCAATTTGGCCATAAAATAGCCTGGGGCAGCTTTACCGCCAAAAATAAAAGTGCGAGGAACCATTTCTAAATCTGGGTTCTCTTTGAGGCGATTGTACAAAGCAATGATGTGGAGAACATCCAGTAATTGCCGCTTGTACTCGTGGATTCGTTTTACTTGAATATCGAAGATAGAATTGGGATCTACTTCAATAGCATTATGTTCTTCGATATATTTAGCCAGTTGCTGTTTATTTTCCTGCTTGATTTGGTTCCAGCGCTCCCGAAACTCTTGATCATCTACAAAAGCTTCCAATCCTTTTAATTGAGCCAAATCCTTCGGCCAGCCATGCCCAATTTTTTCTGTAATTAAGGCTGCTAATTTAGGATTGGATTGCAACATCCAGCGACGAGGTGTCACCCCATTAGTCTTATTATAGAACTTATCTGGCCAAAGATTAGCCACATCCCTCAAAGTCTCCAACTTGAGCAGTTCCGTGTGCAGGGCCGCCACCCCGTTAATAGCGTGACTGCCCACGCAGGCTAAATTAGCCATGCGCACTGCCTTTTCGGGAAATTCCTCAATAATCGAAAGGCTAGCTAAAAGTTGGGGCAAATCTTCCCGATCTGGATACCAACTGCGCACGTCCTCCAAAAACAGATGGTTGATGTGGTAAATAATTTCCAAATGACGGGGTAAGAGACTGCCAAATAAACTAACAGGCCACCTTTCCAAAGCTTCCGGCATCAGGGTATGATTGGTATAGGCAAAAGTTTTTTGGCAAATTTGCCAAGCCTTATGCCAATCCATCTCGTATTCGTCCACCAACAGCCTCATTAACTCCGCAATAGCGATGGCTGGATGGGTATCGTTGAGTTGAATGGCAAATTTATCGCAGAAGTTATCCAAAGTTGGCTGCTTGCGCAAGTGAGAGCGAATCATATCCTGCAAGGAAGCAGAAACAAAGAAAAACTGTTGCTCCAGCCGCAGTTGCCGTCCTTGAGGAGTATTATCGTTAGGATAGAGTACCTTAGAAATAGTCTCGGAACTCATCTTTTGTTCCACCGCACCGTCGTAGTTTCCGGCGTTGAAAGCTGCAAAATCGAAATCCTTCTCTTCGCTGGCCACTGCCTTCCAGAGGCGGAGAAAATTAACTGTATTAGTTTGATATCCTGCCACTGGAGTATCGTAAGGAACCGCAGTTACATTGCGCTCGGAAACCCAACACTTATGGGAATTGCCTTTTTTATCGTGAGATACTTCCGTATGGCCGCCAAATTGAACTTCTACGGTGGATTCTGGACGGCGAATTTCCCAAGGATTGCCATAGCGCAACCAATTGTCCGGTACTTCGCACTGCCACCCATCCTTAATTGCCTGGTGGAAGATTCCGAACTCGTAGCGAATACCATAACCAATGGCGGGAATTTCCAAACTAGCCAAAGAATCCAGGAAACAGGCAGCCAAACGACCCAAACCTCCATTTCCCAGACCGGGATCGGGTTCTTGTTCGATTAACTCATCCAAGTTCAAACCGGACTCAGCCACTACTTCGCCGATTAAATCGTAGATACCCAAGTTAATCAAATTGTTGCTGAGATGGCGACCCATCAGAAACTCGGCGGATAGGTAACAAACCACCTTTACATCCTGTTCTGTATAGGTTTTCACCGTCTGATTCCAACGGTGCAACAGACGATCACGGACAGTATAAGCCAAAGCCATATAGTAATCCTTAGGTGTGGCCAAAGACTCGTACTTGCCCTGAGAATAGAAAAGATGGTCTGCAAAGGCACGCTTGAGGGTTTCTTTACTCATGCCAGTGCGATCGTCTTCCACCTGGATTTTGACTGTCTCCGTGGGGGTTGGGGTCTTATTGGTTGTACTATTATTTGTGGTCTGCACGGATTCCCTTTACTCCTGCTTGAAAATTTTGCTTGCCATAGGTAATGTTATTTTTACTCTCTCCTACCCATTGGCTAGCCAAATCTTAATAATGTCTTTTTTAACCGCAGATGAACACAGATGAACACAGATGTTTTTTGGATAGATAATGGCTTCTATTGGTAACTCTTTGCGCCTTTGGGCCTTTGTCCCCTCACTCCAAAGCCTTGAGATAATCCATTGCCGCTTCTAATCTAGATTCGTAGCTATAGCAAAACTGCTCGAACCAAAAACCCTCATCAGAATAGGGATCCAGATTATCCAGCCACTGTTGAGCCTTACGGGTTAGGGCCTTCTTCTCTCGCTGTCGCCGCAGTTCGGACTGTCTTATCTCTTCTAACTGTTGCTTTTGTGTCTCTTGACTAGTATCTTTCTGATTCTGACGATACTCAGACTGCAACTGTTGTAATAAGAAATCTCCTTTTGCCGCTGCCGCAGCATCTTGTTGCTTTTGTTGTTGCTTTTGTTTTTGCTTCGCTGCAAAATTAGCTTTAATCTGGGCCAAGGGATCTTCTCCCTGAGAACTAGTGTTTCTATCTAGTTTTCTTCCTTGTTGTTGTTGAAACTTGGTCTTGACTTCATTTAAGATATTATCCACAGGAGAACTAGCTCCTGGAGCAGGGGTTTTGCGAGAAAGGAAATTTTCTTGTTTTGGTTGTTCTTGTTTTTGCTTTTCCCTTCTTAGTTGATTTAAAGATTGTTCGATTGAATCCATGGTTTGTTATTTGTTGTTTGTTATTTGTTATTTGTTGTTTGTTGAATGAATACCTTTAAAAAAGAGGCAAATCTAAGACAAACCCAGACAAAACATTTTCTCCAGACAAACTAGCAGGCAATGAAACAATTTTTACTTTCCGACTGGGGCGATAAATTTCTACTTCTTGGTCTTGGGGGTTAATTAACCAACCTAAACGCAAACCACTATTAAGATATTCTTCCATTTTTTCTTGCAGCGGCTTAAGCATATCAGTACGAGATCTCAGTTCGATGACAAAATCAGGACAAAGAGGTGGAAATGTTTCTCGTTGCTCTTGCGTTAAAGCAAGCCATTTTTCTAATTTTACCCAAGCAGCATCGGGAGAGCGATCTCCTCCATTAGGTAAACGAAAAATAGTAGAAGAACTGAATACTTTGCCTTTTCCTCTTTGGTGATTCCACAACCAGAGTTGACCAATCAAATCTGCTTCGCGATTTCCACTTAGTCCTCCCAGTGGTGTCATAATCACAAGTTCTCCTTTCGCAGTACGTTCCAACTGCCAATCTTGATTAACCTGACAGAGGCGATGGAATTGTTGGTTGGTTAAACCCACAGTATCTAAACTCAAAACTACAGCATTCATCATGAGGTATAGATAGCTCTACTAATAATGATATGAACATTATACTAGAAATATAAAATAATAGTCAATCTCTTAAAAAATCTTTACTATTTCTCTTTTCTCTTGATTATATCTTAGCTAAAAGGTGTTAAACTATAATCGAGTCTAATTCAAATAAAATTTATTATTTCAGGAATGACTTAGATATGGGACTGATTTACGCCAAAATCCAATTAATCAATTCAGGAGATGTTTACCTAGCCCAAAAAGGCTATCTTAAGGAAGAAGACATCAAAAAACTAGAGGTAGAAGCATTAGTAGATAGCGGTGCTTACATGTTAGCTATTAATGAAGGAATCAAGATTCAACTGGATTTACCGAAAATAGACGAACAAGTTGCCGAATTAGCTGATGGTTCTCAACAAAAACTAGAAATAGTCGGTCCAGTTGAAGTGCATTTTGAGAATCGTTCTACTTCTTGTCGAGCTGTGGTTTTACCTGGAGATGCAGAAGTGTTGTTAGGTTCCATTCCCATGGAGGATCTGGATGTATTAATTCATCCGAAACAACAAAAATTGATTGTTAATCCCGAGAATCCTTATTTTGCTAAAAAGTCTTTAAAGTGAGTGCCTGTTAGTTTAAAAAAGAGGAATTATTAACCGCAGATAAACACAGATGAACACGGATGATTGATAAATCATAATGGATGAGATGATGAGACTTGATTTTATTTAATTCATGTATCAATAGATTTCAGCCCAGAAACCGGGTTTCTATCATTATTTTGGGATTAATACCTAGATTTGTGGAAGAAACCCGGTGTCTCAACCCTCGGGATAATCTCAATCTATACTACTATTTAGTAAACTAACGGATATGATATAATAAAAGAGTTATAAAATCGTTGGCAACACAGAATAAACTTTGACTATGAAGATTTCATATACATACTGGAAAGAATCAGATGGAATGTTTTTGGGTTATTTGAATGAATTCCCAGACCATTGGACACAAGGAATAAATCTAGAAGAATTAAGAGAAAACTTGGCAGATCTCTATAGAACATTTACTAGTGAAGAAATTCCTGGAATAAAAAGAGTTGCAGAGTTTGAACTCCTATGAAAAGACGTGACTTAATTGCGCAATTAGAACAATTTGGTTGTTATTTTTAACCGCAGATGAACACACAGGCAAGATGCCTGTGCCACGGATGAACGCGGATGATTTATAGATAATAATGGATGAGATGATGAGATTTGACCGCCATGAATGAATAGATTTCAGCCCAGTTTCTCAACCCTCGGGATAATCTCAATCTATACTACTATACAATAAACTATTGGTAGCAAATACTTTTGTATTTTATATTAATTATTTCAAATATTGACTTCAACAACAAAGAGGGAGCAAGAAAAGAATCTCACTATCCCTCTTTATTCTAACAGCTAATTGAAAAATTAGCCTACTTCTTATCGATTTCACTCTTCAGCTTTAACCCTTTTGAGGTTATTTCTAACTCAAAGACGTGTTTTACATTAGTTGCGTGAACTAACGCAAATGCTCCAAGTCCGATGCCGAAGATTGCTACAATGAAAATTGAGAGAGTTACATTCATTTGATTATTTCCTGAAGATTGCTATAATGGGAATAGACATCTCCAGAAAAAAGTATGATTATATACCAAATTCCACAGAGTAAAGGAAAAAACAGCCTGTCATCCAGACAGTGTCTAGACTTTGACTATACTTTTTTACCCGAATTTGGTACGAAACCCTTGTATATCAACATTGCTTCCTCGTTTTGGCAGATGCGTAATTAAGACAGTTACATTCATTTGATTGCTTCCTTAGATTGGTAATTAAATGGGTAATTTTCAAGTCAAACAGCTCAATTGCTGCTGCAACAGCAATTGAGCATCTTTTTTGTGTTTTTCATTTTCTTGTCAGATAGGTATCTCCTTTATTGACAGAGTTACAAAAATGGCTAAAACTATTATACACTAAGCTTTTCAGCATGACATTGCTAATATTAGCACATAATTCTAATTTTCAACCATCCCCCCCGATTAACCAATAAGAGGGGGAATAATGGTGAATCGTCGTTATAACCTCAATCGCGATCGCCCACTTTCAGATGAGTTACCCCATCCCCCACTGCGGAAACTGTGCCGGTTAGTTCGTAGGCGTTAGTGTTATAAACAATTGTAGGTTGGGTTGAGCGATAGCGAAACCCAACACAAGTTTCCTGGGTTTGTTGGGTTTCGTGACCTCAACCCAACCTACGATGCTCACAGGCATCTTGCCTGTGCCACGGATGAACGCAGATGATAATGGATGGGATGATGGGATTTTGAGATGATGGGGATATAAATAAGAATAAGCTTGAGATTTTTGTTAATTTTAATCTCAAGCTTCTCCATTAATTATCGCCTATTATTCATTGTTCATTGTTCATTGTTCATTGTTCATTGTTCATTGTTCATTGTTGCAGCCAGGCTTTAGGAGGTGCGTAAATGGCGCGATCGCCCAGCTCATCTTCAATCCTCAACAAGCGATTGTACTTAGCAACCCGTTCGCTGCGACAGAGGGAACCAGTTTTAATTTGCCCTGCCCGAGTAGCTACTGCTAGGTCTGCAATGGTAGTATCTTCCGTTTCTCCAGAACGGTGGCTAATAACGCAGTTAAATTGGTTTCCCTGGGCTAAATTAATGGTTTCTAAGGTTTCCGTTAAAGTGCCAATTTGATTCAATTTAATTAAGATAGAATTGCCCGCTTTCAGGTCGATGCCTTTTTGTAGGCGACTACTATTGGTGACAAACAAATCATCTCCCACTAACTGCACTTTAGAACCTATTTTCTCAGTGAGAAGTTGCCAGTTATCCCAGTCTTCTTCATGTAAACCATCTTCAATGGAAACAATGGGATATTTTTCCACTAACTTAGCCAGATAATGGATAAACTCTTCCCCAGAGTGAGGTTCACCGTCATAGACATATTGTCCCTCCTGATAGAACTCGCTGGCTGCCACATCCATAGCCAGGGCGATTTGCTTGCCCGGTTCGTATCCAGCCTTGGCGATGGCAGTCATCAGGATTTCCAAAGCTGCCTCGTTGGATGCCAGATTGGGAGCGAAACCTCCCTCGTCTCCCACGCCGGTGAGCAAACCTTGTTCATCCAATACCTTGCTCAAAGCAGCAAATACTTCCGCTCCCCAGCGCAAAGCTTCTTTAAAATTGGGAGCGCCTAATGGCACAATCATGAACTCCTGGAAATCCACGTTATTAGCTGCATGAGCCCCCCCGTTAATTACGTTCATCAGGGGAACTGGCAGCACATTGGCCAGGGGACCGCCTAAATAACGATAGAGAGGAAGTTGCAATTCTGCCGCTGCGGCCTTGGCTGTGGCTAAGGAAACGGCGAGAATGGCATTGGCTCCCAAATTATCTTTATTGGGGGAACCGTCTAATTCAATCATGGTGCGATCGATGGAGACCTGATCCAAAGCATCTAAATCTAATAATTGGTCAGCAATTTTCTCCTTCACATTGCTGACAGCCGTGAGAACTCCTTTCCCTCCATAGCGAGTTCCTCCGTCCCGCAGTTCTCGCGCTTCAAAGGTTCCGGTGGAAGCGCCAGAAGGAACTTGAGCTATGCCAAATGCGCCGGTCTCTAGGCGCACTTCTGCTTCGACGGTGGGGCGACCGCGAGAGTCTAATATTTCTCTAGCATCAATGGCTTCGATTGTAGCTTCGGATTTGTCGAGCATCTTGTCTCTGCTTGTTTTTGTTGGGTTACGTTCATTTTTAGAATTAACAAGGAGATGTAAAGCCAGAAGGTTTTTTTAATTAATAATTAAGAATTATTTCCCTCAGAGGCAGGTGGACTCAGAGAGGAGGAAGAGTTTAATTAATTCTAAATTAAGAGTTTAATAAAAAATAAAGCACAATTCCCCCGTAGGGTGCGTTTGCAACGCACCACACTATCCTATTCCCAAGAAATGCCTAATAAGACGTATTGCTGCTTGAGCAATGGTTACAAATGCCCCAGCAGCAGGTAAGTTAGCAATAATTATTTCCAGTACGTAAGTTGCAGATTTTGCCTTTTGTTTGTTTTCGTTATCTTGAGGATTTGCCACAGCAGTTGTCAACACTTCAACTTGGTTTAATGCTGTATTTTTCTGGGTTTCATCTAGGTCGGAAGAAGAATTAATTACTTCTTGTAATTCCTTGAGACATTTCTTTATTTCCCGTTCCTCAGAGTTGGACTCTGGTAACTGGTTAATCTGATTCGCTATAGTGACGCTATTATCTCCCTGATTGAAAGCACTACCACTTATTATTTTTGCTGAAATGTTTTGTTCGCGATTAGCCACGTTTAGATCTCCTTGAAAATTTTGATTGACGTAATTATTTATATTATATATAATATATTGGAAAAGACCAATTTGTTTATCTTTTTCTACTTTTGCCTGTTTTGAAACTTGTTCTTTGGATTCTGAGGTTGGAGGAGAAGTCTTATTTATAAGAGGTTCCTGGATTTTTAATACTATGTTGATGAGCTTAGATTCTAATTTTTCGCTATTCTCTAAATATAAATCAAAATATGATTTCAGTTTTTCTTTAGTCAATGCTCTAGAAAAAGAGCTTATATCTAATTCTTCTAAATAAAAATTATATTTTGTTTGATATTTAGGTTTAGAGCAAAATTCTACTGCTTTATAATAGAGAATTTCCCGTGGCTCCCCTTTGATTATAACATCTAATATCTTATCCATTTTTATTTTAAAATATGGAGATACTATTGGAGGAGTATAAACTATAAAATTATATCTTATATAGCTCGGTAACTTTTCCCTACTAAGATTGGGGTTGTCAGTCAAATTGATTAGTATAACTGGTCTATTCTGTGCATGAGCTAATCCTAATAGGTAACAATTTTGGGCTAAATAAGCATCTAGATAGCCAAAAACCAAAATACAATTATTTTGCAAGTAATTATTAATTTGATTACCTCCCTGTTTGGTTAGTTTGTTGTAAAATATTTCCTTGGAGGAGATAGAAAATTTTTCCCATACACACTCTACTAGATAATTAGACATTATTCTAGTTTCATCAGCATCAGGAAAAACTAGATAACAGATTTGATATTTTCGCTTTCGGCTCATATTTTGGCTTGGGTTGAAAGAAAGTTTGTACTCTTTCTCAAGATGGTTTTACTTGCCTACTAAACGTTGAAAAACTTTTCTAATTCCCAACTTAGTATTTTCTAAGTCTTGTTTTTTATTAGGAGCGGCAAAATTATTAATTTTTAGTTCTTCTTCCGTGAAGTCATCGAAGTTTGATAAAGCTATTACGTCTTCTGATTTGATGGAAGATGAATTATCAATCAAAGCAGAAATACTTACCATTTCCAAGCTTTTGTGACATTGAATATACTTGTGTTTATCTGGATCGAATTTCTTCAATGTGTTCAAAGGGTAAAAATAAGGATCTTGACTGTTGATACACCTCTCGCAATTACAAGGTATTAATTTATTATACTGCAAGCGCTGATAAGAATCGTGAATTTTATCTAATTCCCAAGTGACATTAGTCAATAAGTCTCGTTTGCCCTTTCCTGCAACTCTAATTTTAATCTCTCGCTTGCCGTAATATTCAATTACTTCTGCCTTAGTTTCCTCCTTCTCCAGAATCACGCCGCTTTTCCAAACATATTGCTGCTGCCAAATATACCGATGCATCGCCACAATAAACTGGGTTATAATTCCTTTCGGCATGAATTCGTACCGATAGCGGAGAATGAGATTATTACGGGTATCCCAATCATATTCTGGCTCGTTCTCCGTTAGTAGTTGAGGAGCGATATAAATAGGCTCGTTCGGTATTTGATAGCAGAGTTTGAACTTGATCATCAATTGTAGCAGTTCATCTTGGGCATTTTCGTATTGTTCTTCCTGCCAAATCTCAGCCAGGTCTTCTTTAGTAAATTCCCCTTTATTATTGCGCACCGTATCGTTATCCAAGACTTTATAAACTGCTGCGGTTCCCCATTCCGGTTTCAGGATGACGGTTTTGTTTAATAAGGGGTCGTCTTGGAAATGGAGACACACTCCCAAGTCGTGTAAATAGCCGCTTAATTGTAATTTGTGTTTTCTTTCGGTAAAGCCATTAGCTTGGCAAATTTGTAAATATTCTTCCAAACTAATATAATCTCGACTGTCTTGTTCTAATACTTCTCGAACTTGCTTCCAAGTCTTAGGTAACTTATCGCCTACGTGAGGTAAATTGGTAATATAATGTTTAACTTGAGTGAGAATGTCATCCAAACCTCGGTTAGTTTTGAGATTGGTAGCTAAGGTTTTCTCTAGGTTAGTAAACTGCCCTCGCAAACCTCGTTCGTTAATTTCTCTTTGTCTATCTTGTTTTTCGTTTTTGATAATCAGCAAGGGACTGTTGTCGCTGAGAAGTTCGACGATATTGAGCCAATAATAGAAATCCGTATCTTCTTTTCTCGTATCTACTACTAAAATATAGAGGGAGCGTTTGGTTAAGAAAAATTGATGGGTGGCGTGGTAGATTTCTTGTCCCCCAAAGTCCCAGATGTTTATGCGGAAATCTCTTTGGTTGTTGTAGGGTAAATACCAGCTAATTACATCTATTCCTTCAGTTGAATCTTCTTCTTGTAGTTCGTAATCTGGGTTTTGGATTTTCTTGGCTAAAGTGGTCTTTCCAGCTCCCGCTTCTCCTACTATGAGGAGTTTTGCTTCGTAGAGATAATCTGAGTCTTGTTTCAGTTGATCGAAGTAATCTCTAATCGCTTCTATTCCTTTATTAGCAATTTCCAGTAGTGGAGTTACTAGGGGATTGTCACTCAAATATAGCTCGGTCAAGTTAGAAATTTTGGTGATTGACTCCGGTAAGTTTGTTAATTGATTTCCTCTCAAATCTAACTGAGTCAAGTTGGAGAGGTTAGAGATAGACTCTGGCAGGTGTGTTAATTGATTTTCACTCAAATCTAGCTC
>JH610827.1 GCA_000252485.1 Prochloron didemni P4-Papua_New_Guinea
TTTATCTGCGTTCATCGGATTTAGGTTTTTGGGTGACAAAGTTGGCTAGTATGGGAATAGAAATTGGTTAGAATTAGTAGTCAGTAACTATCCATCTTCCCTCTGCGTCCGTGGCACAGGCATCTTGCCTGTGACTTCCTCTGCGGTTTATTACATTACATATATTCTTTGGTTATAGTTATATATAATATCGCAATTTTGTTGATTATTTTAACTAGCGATCACTTCTCCTTCGTCTACCTTGGCCAAGATTTTAACTCGACCGAATCTTAAAATTGACAACAAGCTAAAAACCAAGAGGAATAAGGCGAGTATAGTAGGGGGCATTTTTTGCGCAGATGTTCGTCACGAATTAAATTTTGAATTTTGAATTTTGAATTTTGAATTCGACCAGAGGGAGCTATTAATTAATTTAATTGTTGTCTTATTGTAAATCAAACTATGGTGGACAATGCCCACCCTACTCAAACAGCCTACTGAAACTATTGCTTGGATAAGGGGAATTGAGGGGGACAAAACCGATATAATTGTTTGTTATCTTCCTGATTCCCATGTCCCACCCATGAGCGATACCGACCCCCAACCCAACAATCCCATTACAGCCAGTCCCTTGCGTTGCTTCTTCGGAGCCACCCTTGCCGCATCCTTAGCCTATTTCCTCTATTGGCTCACTACCAATATCGCCCAAACATTTGCCGCTAAACCAGTAGTTTCCAGCAACGTCATTACCCTGAATATAGCCATAGCCGTCCGTACCTTAGTAGTAGGAGTCTCCACCTTCGCTACCTTTATTTTTGCTTTAGCCACCTTAGGTTTAATTGCATTAGGTATTCAGATGACTATCAAAAGCTTCTCCAAAGAATCATGAGTCAACATAAACAACAACGTCTCACTTCCTTAGATGCATTTCGGGGTTTTACCATTGCTGGGATGATTCTAGTCAACCAGATAGGACTGGAGTCCTCCGCCTATAGTTGGTTCAAACACGTAGACTTGAATGGCTGTACTTTCGCAGATTTAATCTTTCCCTTCTTTCTCTTTATTGTGGGAGCGGCCATCGCCCTCTCAGTGCGCAAGTACAACGAAAACAATAAACCTACCGCTGCAGTTTACCAGCGTATTCTCCGCCGCTGTGCCATCCTCTTTGCCCTAGGATTGTTCTTAAATGGCTTTTGGAGCTACGATTTTAGCACTATCCGGATTTTGGGGGTTCTCCAAAGAATTGCTTTAGCTTATTTACTAGCCATACTGGTTGCCCTCAATCTACCCCAAAAGAGACAGTGGCTAGTGGCAGTAGTATTGCTGGTAGGCTATTGGTTGGCCATGGCTTTTATCCCCGTTCCCGAATATGGAGCAGGTGACTTTACTAGAGTTGGCAATTTTGGTGCTTATATCGATCGCTTGATTATTCCCGCCAATCATCTCTATCAATGGGATAATTATAACAACATGGGAGACCCAGAAGGATTATTCAGTACCTTACCAGCAGTAGTAACGGTTTTAGCTGGCTATTTCACCACCCAATGGTTAGTGTGCCAATCTATTAATAGCACCACCAGCCTCAATTTAGCTATCTTTGGTTTGAGCAGTTCTGTGATAGGACTGGTGTGGAATGTTTGGTTTCCCATCAATAAGAAACTATGGACCAGTTCCTTCGTTCTCTTTACTGCGGGAATAGCTTTGCTAGTATTAGCAGCTTGTTACGAATTAATCGAAGTGCGAGGTAAACGCAGTTGGGGCAAACCTTTAGAAATATTGGGCTTGAATCCTATTTTTATCTTCGTTGCTTCCATATTACTCATTAAAATATTAGTAAAAACTAAAGTGACAGAAGAAACAAGTATTTATAATTGGATTTACCAGCATTTTTTCTCATCTTGGGCAGGTCCAGCTAATGGTTCTTTATTATTTGCCATGGTCATTTTAGCCTTCTGGTGGTTAGTTGCTGGGATAATGTATCGCAAAGGCTGGTTTATCACAGTTTAGAGTAGGGGCTGAGGGTGAACAAAGCCGAAGTCCGCCCCTACAAGGCAAGGGCCCACAGACCTGTGTCCCCACATTGGTTACTGACCGCTGCGATAAAAGCTGTTATTTTTCCCCCATTAAAGTACAATCTTATAAGGAATAATACCCCTTAGTGTCACATCCCTTGCTTCCTCACTATATTTAATGAATAAGAGCAACGAGCTTCTCAGCTCGAGTCTTAAGTTGAATAAAAGCCCAGAAACTAAAATTTATGGATATTTCCAATCTGACAATCAACAGCGACCAGTTTAAAATTGCATCCCAGCAACGAGTGGAACTGATAGAAGAGCTATTAGCAATTGGTAAAGCTCTTTCTAGCGTCCGAGAGCTGGATGAACTACTCCATCTCATTTTAACCAAAAGCCGGGAAATCACTTGCAGCGATGCCGGCAGTGTTTATTTAATCGATAAAAACGACTCTATCTCTTTTCTGCTCTTTAAAGTATCTCAAAACGATTCTCTACACCAAGTTTCTTTTAAAGAATTTGCAGTCCCCATCACCAAGAAAAGCCTTGCGGGGTACGTGGCTCTAACCGGGGAAACCTTAAACATCCCTGACGCTCATAATATATCTTCAGACCTTCCCTATCAACTAGATAAGAGTTTCGATCGCGATTTTTCCTATCGTACTTGTTCCGTATTGGTACTGCCAATGCAAAACCAAGAAGGGGAAATCATCGGTGTATTGCAGCTAATTAATCGGAAACAGAACAGAGAAGATAGAATTAACCAGGAAAATGCCTTAGATATCACCGTTCCTTTTTCTGAATGGGAAGAAGGAATCGTGCGATCGCTCGCTTCTCAAGCAGCTATTTCCCTGGAACGAAATATGTTGCAAGAAAGCATCGAAAATCTCTTTGAAGGGTTCGTCCGAGCATCCATCCAAACCATTGAAGCGAGAGATCCTACAACTTCGGGACATTCCGAAAGAGTCGCTTCCTTGACAGTGCGACTTGCTCAGGAGCTCAATGCTATCTCTACAGGACCTTTACAAGTAATTCAGTTTTGCGATCGCCAATTACAAGAAATTCGCTATGCTGCTCTGCTCCACGATTTTGGCAAAGTTAGCGTCCCAGAAGCAATTTTAAACAAGCAGAAAAAACTCTACCCAGAGAAAATGGCCTTGATTCGAGAGCGCTTTGCCTTAGCGCGACGCACTCTCGAAATGGAATGCATTCAAGATAAATATCGCTATTTAGTAGAACATCCCAGCCACCGCCACTATACAGGCTATCCCATGACTGGTTGCAGTTACTGCAAACAATTAAGCGAATTAGACGCACAGCTAGAAAGAGGGATTGAACAATTAGATCGCTATTGGGAACTAGTTCAGGAAGCTAACGAACCTTTCGCCTATAAGAGCAAGAAATTTCAATCTTCCGCCGAACAAATGTTGGCCGAACTCACTGCTATTTCCCAGTATACCTATAGAGATATTGACGGTCAGCTCAAGCCTCTCATTACGGAAGAAGAAATGATTCAGCTCACGATTCCCATGGGTAGTTTGACCACCGAAGAGCGTTTGGCAATTGAAGCTCACGTTACTCACTCCTACGAATTTCTCAAGCAAATTCCTTGGACGAAACACCTAGAAGATATTCCCATTATTGCTTATGGACATCACGAGAAACTAGATGGCAGCGGTTACCCCAGAGGTTTGAAAGGAGATGAAATCCCGATTCAAACTCAAATTATCTCCATAGCTGATGTTTATGATGCTCTCACTGCAGCAGATCGTCCTTACAAGCGTCCTTTATCAGTGGATGTAGCCTTGAACATTCTCCGGGAAGAAGCTGATAAAAATAAGGTTAATTCTGATTTACTTCAAGTGTTCGAGCAACGCCAAGTATATGAAGTTCTCGGACATAGTCTTTAATAATCAGTTACCAGTTATCAGTAACCAGTTATAGGTAGTGGGTGATGGGTGGTTAGTCCCCTCTTCTCCTATGGATTGCTACACGGATTAGCAACCGTCAGGTTGCTGCATTAACTCAACCGAATCTGAAAATTGACAACAAGCTAAGAACCAAGAGGAACAAGGCGAGTGAGTTTCTGCCATTTTTTGCGGAGACATTCGTCACGAATTAAATTTTGAATTTTGAATTTTGAATTCGACCAGAGGGAGCTATCCACTATCCACTGCTATATCTCTTTGCAAAAATTATTTTTCCTTCTCTTTTTCCCCATAGATTCCCCACTGTTTCCACAGTACTTGGGATTATTTTCCACAATTTACCCAGAGTTTTCCACAAGGTTTAACGATGGAATCAAGTCTGGACAGATTCGTGGGGATTGTTTGTTTTTTCTCCTCTTCTGCCAAGCAACACTGAGTTTAAGTAAAGTTTTGTAACAAAAAATTGCTTCTAATGCTTATTATTGCGTCAGGATTCATCCACGGGAATGATTTCTGTAACATTTCTCAGCATTGACAAACCCCCCTGGTTTGAGACAACAATAGAGCCACTGGCAAAAAAAATAATTTTGACGCTTTGCTGGCAGGACAAGTGCCAGAAGGGTATTTTCTGTCTCTATTGAGTAAGTTAGCACGGTGGTGCTGACCTACATCATCCCTTGGCGTTAAATATTACTTAAAACCAAACTTGGAGGCAAAATTGTTTATGAAAACTCCCGTAAGTATTTTGGCAGAAATCCCAGAAGAATTGCACAAATCCCTACAAAACTACCTCGATACACATCCTACCTGGGACCAAGACAGGGTTTTTGCCGCCGCTTTATCCTTATTTCTGCTACAAAACGGAGGACAGAAACTTGGAGCCTCACCAGCTTATCGTACCTGCGCCCGTGTTTATCTAGAATCCCTCTTTCAGCAATAGTTGTTGTTGGTTGTTGGTTGTTGGTTGTTGGTTATTGGTTGTTTGTTGTTTGTTGTTTGAACTGCAGACTGCACTTCGGCTACGCTCAGTGTCCGGGTCGTCGAAGTCTGCCAGATGAATTGACAGGCAATTCGCCTGTGTCACAATAAATACAGATGAATATAGATGTTATTCCCCAGCTAATTGTCGGTTTGGGCAATCCAGAATCTAAATACGATGGAACACGACACAATATCGGGTTTGAAGTAATTGACGCTTTAGCGCAGTCTTGGCAAATTTCCTGCCAGCGCAATCGCCGCTTTCAAGGCTGGTTTGGGGAGGGATTCTCCCCCAGTGGCAAAATTCGCCTGCTCAAACCCACTACCTATATGAATCGTTCGGGACAGTCAGTTCAAGCTGCGACCAATTGGTATAAATTATCCCCTCAATCTTTATTGGTAATTTACGACGATATGGATTTGCCTGTAGGAAGACTGAGAATGCGCCTTTCTGGTTCTGCTGGGGGTCATAACGGGATGAAATCCATTATCTCTCATTTAGGGGGGCAGAATTTTCCTCGCTTGCGCCTTGGTATTGGCAAATCTTCTCAAGAGAAAGGGACTATCTCTCATGTTTTAGGTCGCTTCTCTCCTGAAGAAAGAAAGGCGATGGCCGCCATCCTCAAACTGACCCAAGAAATGGTAGAATTGAGCCTCAAGGAAGGAGTGGAAAAGGCCATGAGTCTTTACAATAATCGCAGTGTTCGGGAAATTTAATCCTCATTACTGCTAGGGTGTGTTCAAAAGTAGTCGAAGAGAGTTTTTTAGTAGGGTGGGCAATGCCCACCACAGCATCTATCGCTGTGGTCAAAAGCAGTATCAATAGTCTCCTGACGGACTGCAGTTACAATATTCTGAAAAAACTAGATCCTTTACCCAACTGGTTTTAGCCACACCCATACTGCTATTGCGTATCTGGCTCAACACCCAACTGCTTGAGCCTAGCCAGCAGTTCCTCCACTCGTTGCTGTGCCAGTTCTTTTTGTTGTCGTTCTTCTTGAACTTGTTGCTGTGCCAGTTCTTTTGCCTGTTTTTCTTGCTCCGCTCTCTCTTGTGGAGTTGGAATCAATTGCCCCTGGGGACTAAAAAACCGCAGTTTTGACTCGTACACTCCTAAAAACAATT
>JH610828.1 GCA_000252485.1 Prochloron didemni P4-Papua_New_Guinea
AGATCAAATACGTTTCGGTTTGCTATCCCCCTAAATCCCCCCTTCGACTACGCTCAGGGCAAGCCTTACCAAAGGGGGACTTTAAAACAACTAATTGAGCGGAGGAAACAGACTGTTTCAGATGCAGCAAGCCAAGAGGATTTGATAAAATTAATAGAGACCATCATCATTTACAAATTGCCACAAAAAAGTCGGGAGGAACTAGAGGCTATGTTCGGACTAAGTGAGTTGAAGCAAACTAAAGTTTATCAAGAAGCTTTAGCTGAAGGTGAAGCCAAAGGTAAAGCGGAAGGTGAAGTGAAAGGTAAAGTGGAAGGTAAAATGGAAGCAGTACCCCGGTTGCTGAAGTTGGGATTGACTGTCAAACAAATAGCTAAAGCACTTGAACTTCCTTTAGAACAGGTTCAACAAATAGCTGAGGAAAATGATTAGCTTGTAGAAACTCAGAGTAAGATTGGGAAATGGTAAATTTAGAAATGGCACAAGCAACCGTAGAGAAGAATCAATGAAAACAGACAGTATTTGGTACAAACTATTTCTGAAATTTCCCGGTATCTTCTTTGAACTTATCGGTAAACCATCAACAGACAGCTTACGCTATAAGTTTGGTTCCGTAGAAGTAAAAGAACTTTCCTTTCGTTTAGATGGAGTATTCCTCCCTCAAGAGGAAACTCCAGAATTGCCAATTCATTTTCTGGAAGTACAATTCCAAAAAGATGAAGAGTTCTATTCTCGGTTATTTACGGAGATATTTATCTATCTGCGGCAAAAGAAACCAAAAAATGATTGGCAAGTGACGGTAGTTTATGCTCGTCGCTCCCTAGAGACAGAGGAACCGATTTGGTATCGGGAGTTTTTTAATAGTCCTCGTTTAAAGCGTATCTACCTAGATGAAGAACTGGATTGGGTGAAAAGTCCAACAGTTGGGATTGGAGCAGTACAATTAATTGTCTCTCCTGAAACAAAGGCAGTAGAGTCGGCGAAAGAACTAATTGAGCGGACGAAACAGACTGTTTCAGATCCAGCAAGCCAAGAGGATTTGATAAAATTCATAGAGACCATCATCATTTACAAATTGCCACAAAAAAGTCGGGAGGAACTAGAGGCTATGTTCGGATTAAGTGAGTTGAAGCAAACTAAAGTTTATCAAGAAGCTTTAGCTGAAGGTGAAGTGAAAGGTAAAGTGGAAGGTAAAATGGAAGGTAAAATGGAAGGTAAAGTGGAAGCAGTACCCCGGTTGCTGAAGTTGGGATTGACTGTCAAACAAATAGCTAAAGCACTTGAACTTCCTTTAGAACAGGTTCAACAAATAGCTGAGGAAAATGATTAGCTTCTAGGAACTAGAAGTAAAAGAACTTTCCTTTCGTTTAGATGGAGTATTCCTCCCTCAAGAGGAAACTCCAGAATTGCCAATTCATTTTCTGGAAGTAGAATTTCAAAAAGATGAAGAGTTCTATTCTCGGTTATTTCCCGAATGCTAAATACTGTTCTGCTTTTAATTTAAGTTTATCTCCCTCTAATATCACTTGGTCAATGTAGTCTTTAACATCCATGTAAGGTTGTCTCAAGCTAATTTTTTCTGATTGAATTGCTCTCCTTGTACTTTGTCTTACTTGACCAGCTAACTTGCGTTTACCAAACAAATCTAGTCCTACTGAAATCAAACTATCAGGAGTAGTCTGTGTAGCCTGTTGATTAATTTCCTTAATAGCTAGGTTAATTTCTTTTTTAATAGCTCTTAATTGCTTTTGAATCAAGTTAATATTTTTAACCTGGAGCTTGACTGATTTAGGATTATCTAAGGTTAAAGTCATTTGTTGTCTTAGCTGATAAATTTGCAATTGAGTTTCTTGTAAGTTCATAGCTATTCCCTCCTAATAATAGTCATTTCCTCAGCAGTTAGCCCATGCAGATGAGCTATCCTTACTACTCCTCTACATTTTAACCTTTTTTGACATCAAGGCATTTGAGTAAAAACTAAATCTATTCCATATTTTTAAGTTTGTCAAGCGGCTAGATATGTTTAAATAGTAGACTGAGAGCGATCGCCTTAGGAATACCTCAATAGATTTTCAAATTCAACCACACGCTCTTCATCATCATGCCAATAACTAATAAGCTTGCCCGTTTGGATTCCCTCACTCTCATATACAACATAATCACCTGCACCATTGTATAAGATTGGTATCCAGGATTTAGACCATGGCTCTAAGATATCTTCCATAGGATCGTTTAAAAATTCCCATGTCTCAATAACTTCACTGATGGACAACAAGGTTTTGTTATCTTCTTGGTTTAGAGAGTAGTGTCCATTCTGACCATTATGCCACTTGTATAGGGTTAGTAAATCTTGTGGTACTTGCTCACCTGAAAAGCACTTGATCTTTAGAAGCTCAAGTGCACTCTCAGTTGCTCCTACCTGCAATGAGTCAAACACATGCTTGTAATTCTTGGCTAGTAACGTATCAATTTCATCCAATATGTCTCTTACCATTGTTCTAACTCTAGCTCTAACCATTTATCATTTTTATAGTGTAACTCAATTATTCACATTTGAGTACGAATATCTAAATTTTGACTTAAATATTTAGCAATGCTACGATTACTTTCAATCCCATTTGGTCAAATTGCTTTAAACCAACCAAAGTGACAGAAGAGGTAAAATCGCAAGGCTGAGGTTAGAAACCGGGTTTCTTTTGCAAATCTCGGTATAAATCCTAAAATAATGGTAGAAACCCGGTTTCTTGGCTGAAATCTATTTATTCCATATTTTTAAGTTTGTCAAGGGGCTAGATATGTTTAAATGGTAGGCTGACGGCGATCGCCTTAGGAACACCTCCATAGGATATGGCTCCCTAACCCATTATTTCAAACAACAAACAACAAACAACAAACGACAAACAACAAACAACAAACAACCAACAACCAACAACAAACAACCAACAACAAATGAATTCATTTGAATCAACTAATTGGCAAGAAGTTAAACAAGCTTTTCAAAGAATTTGGGGTTACGAAGATTTTCGTCCGCCCCAAGGGGAAATAGTGCGCTGTTTGCTAGCTCATGAAGATGCTCTGATTGTCATGCCTACGGGAGGGGGAAAATCTATTTGTTTTCAATTACCTGCTTTGTTACAAACAGGTTTAACTCTGGTAGTTTCTCCTTTGGTGGCTTTAATGGAAAATCAAGTGCAGGAATTGCTAGATCTTCATCTTCCAGCAGCTCTCTTACACAGTCAACTGTCTAAGTTTGAACGAAAGCAAACTCTAACAGCTATTGCTAGGGGAAAATTGAGATTGCTTTATCTCTCTCCAGAGACTCTCCTCAGTCCGTCGGTGTGGGAACAATTATGCCAACCCCAAGTAGAAATCAATGGCTTAATTTTGGATGAAGCCCATTGCTTGGTACAGTGGGGAGAAACATTTCGTCCCGCATATCGCCGTTTGGGGGCAGTGAGACAGGCTTTGTTGCAGTGTAAACCGGAAGGAACGAAAATGGCGATCGCCGCTTTCACTGCCACGGCGGACAGGTCTAGCCAAAAAATTATTAGCCAAACTCTCCAACTGCAACAACCTCAATCTTTTCTTCTCAGTCCCTACCGCCACAATCTCCATTTGCAAGTGCGGACCATCTGTACTCCTAGGGGAAGGCGACAGCAAATGTTAAAGTTCATCCAAACTCGAAGGAAGCAAGGGGGATTAGTTTACGTCCGCAGTCGCCGCCATAGCGAAGAACTAGCCGCCTGGTTTAAATCTCTGGGATATTCTACTGCAGCTTATCACGCGGGTTTGAGTGCGGCACAAAGACGGAGAATTGAATCTAGTTGGCTGGGTGGGGAAACTCAATTTGCTGTTTGTACTTCTGCTTTTGGCATGGGGATTAATAAACCAGACGTGCGCTGGGTAGTTCATTTTCAAGCGCCCCAGTTTTTATCGGAATACCTGCAGGAAGTGGGTCGAGGGGGACGAGATGGGAAAAAAGCGGATGCTCTGACTTTGATTAGTGAACCCACGGGATGGTTGAATCCAGAAGATAAACAACAACGACAGTTTTTAGCCCAGCAGTTGCAAAAACAATATAGAACGGCTCGACGACTGGAGAAAAAAATTCCACCTCAAGGGGAGGTGGAACAAGTTGGGCGACAATTTCCTGGGGGCGATCTGGCTTTGGCATTGCTCCATAGTGGGGGGAAGTTAGAATGGCTCGACCCCTTCCACTATCGGCTTGGTTCTGGAAATAGTTCTGGTGCTGTAGCCGATTTTGCGAGAATGCAGCAAAAGTGGCAACAACAAATGACTAGTTATCTCTGGACGAGGAAATGTCGCTGGCAATTTTTGCTGGATGCCTTTGGCTTCAAACAAGAGGCATTAGGTTTAAAATGCGGTCATTGCGACAATTGCCGCAATTAACTGCTACTTTTTTTGCGCTGATTATTGCGCTTATTTTGATTGAGAAGACGGCGGTCTCGCCATTCTAGAGCGGTGAGGTAAATAACACCCCCGCTCACTAAGACTAGCAAAGCGATCGCTACGAGAAAGAGAACGTTGATAAGAGAGATGTTTTCTGCCATATCAAGTTGGCTTAAATAAGCAATGATTGATTTTGGGCAATAAACTCAACAGTATCTTAGAAACCGTTCCGACCCCAAACCACCATGGCGATGGACCAAGTAAATAAAACTAAGGTGCTAACCCAACCAAGTGTCAATATATCCATGTTTTATCTCGCGCTCTCTAACTGCTTAACCAATTATCAATTTTTCATTATCAGCGATTGATGAAAAATTATCAATCTCTTTCTCCTGTCTTAATTCAGCAACGCCTAAGCCTTGTGGTGGGGGATGCCCACCCTACTCTGGCAGGCTTGTAGACGAGAGAACTGGGAATTGCATTATTATTGCAGGAGAGGAGATATAGCGCTACTAAATTCGTCAAAATTCAAAATTCAAAATTCAAAAAGATGGCTGTGGCTAGGTTTCAGGCTTTATTAATGTCCTAACCTAAATGCGTAGTGCTATGTTAATCGAGATTTATCCCAATGGCAATTGGAGGTTTATTGATGAAATCTGATTTTCCAACTATGACAATAGGGCAACTGAAGAAGTACGTTTTGGAACATCGAAACGATCGAGCAGCGTTTGAGGCGCTTATGGAGCGGGTAGATGCTCAACCTGAAGGTCAAATCTATGGTGATATGGATGTTGAGCAGTTTTCTCAACTTGTTGAACAACATAGCCGTCAAGGGAAATGATCTATAGCAGTTGACAGTTGATAGCTCCCTCCGGTGGAATTCAAAATTCAAAATTCAAAATTCAAAATTTAAGAATTGACGAACATCTGGGCTATTATGGCAGAAACTAGATTCGCCTTGTTCCTCTTGGTTCTTAGCTTGTTCTCAATTGTAATATGAAATCTA
>JH610829.1 GCA_000252485.1 Prochloron didemni P4-Papua_New_Guinea
AGGGGGATTTAGGGGGATTGTAGCAAACATTTTCTTATTTGATATAAGATGATTGTCGAGTTATACAGGGTCGCCCATTTCAATTCAGGCTAAATTTATTTATCGAGGCTGTCTCCTTGAGGTAAAGTTACTACTCGCTGAGGAAAGGGAATTTGAATTCCTTCTCGGTCAAAAGCTTCTTTAATCATTTTCCGTAGAATTCTTTGAATGTAGTTGTGTACTCCACGACGGCTATTATGTGGGTTTAGTTTGGTCAGAGTGCGAATCAAAATACTAGAATCTTCAAATTCTTCAATTCCATCCACTTTAGTTGCTTCTAGTACTTCTTGAGGATAGTTTTCTTTTAACTGTTGGCCTATATTTTTCAAAACAGTGTAGACTAAATCTAAATCTGAATTGTAGTCTACTCCTACATTCACTACCGCATAGATATATTCTTTAGAGTAGTTGACAATCTTGGCAATTTCTCCATTGCGAATAATATGGACTTGTCCGTTGGGATGGCGAATACGAGTAGTTCTCAATTCAATAGCTTCCACTACTCCCATTGCGTCTTCCATTTCGATAAAGTCTCCCACTAAATAATAGTTTTCAAAGAGAATAAAAAAGCCAGAAACCATATCGTTAACCAGGTTTTGGGCCCCTAAACTGATTGCCAGTCCTAAAATACCAGCAGCAGCTAAAATTGGAGCAGGATCGATACCAAAAACATCTAAGATCCAAATACCAGAGCCAAAGTAAATCAAATATTTTAAACTACTTTGAATTAAGGGGATAGTGGTCAACCTTTTTCTTTTTTGTACTTCTGTGAGATTCTCCTGATTGAGGATAATCTCTTCTACCACAAGAGTTCCTATGGCAATGGAAAGACCAGTAATTATAATAATGGCGATAATTTTTACTGTTGTCTTGCCTAAAGGAACTAATTGAGCGAAAGATTCGATTTGATCTACGGCGAAAGTGGCTATGCCAAAATATATAATATATTCCAGACATCCCTTTAAAAAGGGAATTAGGTGCTTGAGGCGATCATGGAAGCGCCAACCATTCCACTTACTGGCATATTTTTCTTTCAGGGAATCTAAACTATCTAGAATGGCATTGCTTGCTTTAATAAGTAATAAACCAGCAATAATGATGAGATAAATTTTGAGACTAAGATAGAAATATCTACCTACAACTTCTGGCAGTTGAACAAAGGAAGTGGATATAAAAATAGCGAACAGCCAACAACTATTGCGTAAGTGAGTTTCTAAAAAGCTAAATAAGCTATCTATTTGGGCTTCGTTCCCAGTAAATTGTTCCAATTTTTTCAGGCGATCACGTCCTTTTTTCAACCAACTAACCAAGGGTTGCAGCACATATCCCACCAGGATAAAAACTGCTAAAATTTTGAATGAGTTGGCAGCTAATTGCAGCCAGAATTGAGAGGGTATTTGTTGGACTAATTCTAAAGTAGATTGTTTCAGATCTTTACCTTGGTAAAGCCACCAGCTATTAATCCCAATTACTCCTAGAGAAAATATTGCCAATAGGAAAATTAAGAGTTTGTGAATATTGCGGCGTAATTGCTGCAAGTTATCTTGTTTCTGCTTTAACCAAGGAATTTTTCTTAGCTGTTGGAAAATTTTCCCCCATAGCCAGTAGAGAAGTAAAAAAGCTAAGAATAAGGAAGCGAGTTTTGCTAAAATAACGAACATATAGCAATGAGCAATGAACAATTAACAATGAACAATTAAGAGGTTAATAGGGTGCGGTCACAAACAGTTGAATTTTTAATTCTGGGTGGGGTCAAAAACAGTTGAATTTTAAGTCGCGGCTCACCCTGAAAGCGAGGCAGCCCAGAGGGCTTGAAAGCGAGGCAGCCCAGAGGGCTACCCCACGATTGACTTTCTACATATTCAGTCGAAAACAACTACTTTTGACCACACCCGGTTAATAAGAAAAATGCCCCTTTCGCTTTGTACAAAGGTGATGCAGCAGATGCAGCACTTTTGTGTAAAAAACGTAGCATGTAACGACACCAGGGCGAAGGGCTATATTTGTCATTTAATAAATCTATCCAAGCTTATCTGCAATGGATTATAGCAATTTTCCGGACTTAAACAAAATTTCAGCCCAAACAAAACCCAAACTCCCTATTCTAGTTGTTTGTTGTTTGTTATTTGTTCATCCTAGACCAAATTCATCATCTTGACGCATGAATGGCGCGTGATAAGCTAATATAATGTCCTGCTTCGGTATTCCCAATTCTACTAACTCATTAGCAACACCAATCTCCTCAAAGAAAAGAAAAGAAAATGTTTTCATTAATTCATCTTTTGAGGATTTCAAAAGAAAAGGAGAAATTACCTCAATCCGTGCTGTTGGGTTTCGTAACCTCAACCCAACCTACGAGTTACTTATATGAAATACAAAAATGATTGCTACAAATAGTTTATTGCATCATAGTATAGATTGAGGTAATCCCGTGGGTTGAGAAACCGGGTTTCTTTCCAAAATTTTAGCATTAATCCTTAAAATAATAGGAGAAACCCGGTTTCTGGGCTGAAATCATTCACTAATGTATCTGTAGCAACCATTTTCAGATTTGATATTATATAGCAAGCAAAAGGAGCAAATTACAGCAAACCCTAGTTATTTTTCGTAAGTTCCACAAGAGAGATAACTGTCAACTATCAACTGTCAACTGTCAACTGTCAACTATCAACTATCAACTGTCAACTGTCAACTGTCAACTGTCAACTATAGTTTGGCTTTTAATTCAGCTTCAATACGATTCAAAATAGAAGTTTTATCGAGAGATTCTACAATTCTTCTGGCTACTACTTTAGGTCCATCTTCTCCCCAACTTGCGCCGTTAGCAAGATAAGTTTTAGTAATTTGGCCGATACTATAAGTAGATACTCCCCCTATTCCTGCTTGGGTAATAGCTACAGCCATATAGCCTCCTAAAGATGCCCCCCCAGTGACAGGAATAGTAAGACCGAAAATACCTTTGAGAGAACTCAAACCCAAAGATACTAGCAGTTCGCTACCGCTAATCCCTCCCATGCTGAGGGCAATTTTCTGCAGCAATTTCACCGCCCCCGAGCGAGTCATGGGGATGCCGTACAGACGAGATAGGGATAAGATGGTGGCAATATCGATAATTGCTCCGGTAAACAAATCTATGGCAGTTACTGGATTGAAGGCGATCGCCCCCGCCTTAGCCATCACACCCCGATAAATGAGGCGTTCCGCTGCTTCCTCCCGAATAGTCATTTTCCGCTCTACCAACTGTTGGTTACTTTCAGAAGCGCAGAGCATAGTGTTGAGAGCCACCAGGGACTTGCCTTCCCGATGCAAAATCTCGAGAATTTTCAGCCTCAGTCCCTCTACCTGGGGAGTTCCTCGCCGCCGTCGCACTTTATAACCACCATTTCTAAGTTGGATGGCTTCTGCTACCATAGGATTAGCGGCCACCATGACAATTTCTTCTGGTTGTAGTAATTGTCGCACTCGTTCGTCTCGGATTTTGCGGTAAATTGCCAGGCGGTCTGCTTCGGGATATTGGTCAATTTTATTAAATACTAACAGCATGGGTTTGCCATATTCTCGCAATTGACTCAAAGCATTGTATTCTACTTTTGTAATATCCCCTGCAATGACAAAGAGAATTAAATCTACTTGTCGGGCAATTTCACGAGCTAAAGTTTCTCTAGTTTCTCCGTTTACTTCATCAATACCAGGGGTATCTATTAATTCTATGCCCCTATTTTTTTCTCCTCCGTAGACTTCTCCTCCGTAGACTGAGCGTAGTCGAAGTCTACGGACTCCGAGGTTATTATCTTCTCCAATGGTTTCTTGAGTTAATTTCCAGTTAGCCCTAGCTGCAGTGCGAGTGACACCATGGAGAGGTCCTACTGTAAAAATATCTTCCCCTAAAAGAGCGTTGAGAACGGAAGATTTACCTCGTCCCACCATGCCGAAAACAGCAATTTGCACTACGTATCTCTCTAACTTATCCAGCATAGAAACTAGGCGCTCTATTTCTGAAGCGAAACCTTGTTGTTCTTTTGTTGTTAAGTCAATGTCATCTACCAATTTGCGCAGGGAGTTTTGGGCTTTTTGGTAATTCAGTTCTTCTTGAATTTCTGCAAGGCTGAGAATGACATTGTCTAATTCTTTGGTTGTTGGTTGTTGGTTGTTGGTTGTTGGTTGTTGGTTGTTGGTTGTTGGTTGTTGGTTATTTGTTGTTTGTTGTTGGTTGTTTGTTGTTTGTTGTTTGTTCATTGCTTATTAAAAAGTCTGGGATTTTGCAAGGGCGCAAGCACCATTTATCAATTATAATTTAACTATGTCGGAACATGAGGACAGATTGCTGATGTAGAGGCCCATGGCATGGGTCTTCCCCGACCCATTTCTTTCAATACAATGAACGAAAGAAAACAACTTCGCTCTAACGGCATA
>JH610830.1 GCA_000252485.1 Prochloron didemni P4-Papua_New_Guinea
CTATTAACAATCATGACCCTTGCATCCTTAGAAACCCCAATCCTTTACCCCGAACCGGACGGCTCTCCTATGGCAGAAAGTGACCGCGCTCGCGAATATCTCATTTATTGCGTTGAGGCGCTCAAATTCTATTTTCTAAATCTCTTGGATGTCTACGTTTCCGGCAATCTATGGTTATCTTACCAACAAGGAGTTCCCGATGCAGTGGTGTCTCCGGACGTGTTTGTGGTTTTTGGTGTGGAAAATCGTCCCCGCAGAAGTTACAAGGTTTGGCTGGAAAATGGCAAAACACCGGACTGGGTTCTAGAAGTAACTTCTAAGAGTACCCGAGATAAGGACGAACAAGAAAAACCCATTACTTACGCTCAAATGGGCGTGTCTGAATATTTCCAATATGACCCTACAGGGGATTATCTCACACCAGCACTGAAGGGACGGCGTTTGGTAAAAGGTCGCTACCAACTCTTGACCCCCAATTGTCTGGAAGATGGCACTCTTGTTTTCTTTTCAATTGTGTTGGGTTTGGAGATCCGATTGCTTCCTGACGGTAGGCTGCGGTTTTTCGATCCATCAACTGAAGAATATTTGCGCAGTCCCGAGGAATCGGAACGGGAACGAATACAAGAACGACAAGAAAAGGAACAA
>JH610831.1 GCA_000252485.1 Prochloron didemni P4-Papua_New_Guinea
AACGACAAGAAAAGGAATGGGAACGGGAACGGGCAGATCGCCTTGCTGCGCGATTGAGAGAACTGGGAATTGACCCGGAGGATATTAATTAGATTAAATATAGATTTAAGCCAAGAAACCTCGTTTCTGCTGTTATTTTAATATGAATACCGAGATTTTGCTAAAAAACCCGGTTTTTAATCTCAGACTATGGCCTAAATCTATAATTATTCGTTGTTTATTGCAAGCCCTAAGAAATTCTTACATAGACGTTTTCTTTAAATATAATAAATGCAAGGGTTTTGGCTCCGCCATGACCGTTGATAGCTCCCTCCGGTCGAATTCAAAATTCAAAATTCAAAATTCAAAATTTAATTCGTGACGAATGTCTCCGCAAAAAATGGCAGAAACTGGAAAAGCCTTGTTACTCTTGGTTTTTAGCTTGTTGTCAATTTTCAGATTCGGTCGAGATTAACTATCAACTATCAACTATCCACTATCCACTATATAAATGAAGTCTTTACCAGAAACTAACGCCTACGTTCGCATTACCAAACAGTGCTGGCGAGTGGGCAAAATAGAAGGAGAAGTGAGAGCGGCTGCTTATCAATGGCGCTTTCAATGGTGTTTTCGCCAAGGACAATTATTAGTACAACCTTCTTTAGGACGAGCTTTAATTCATGAACCTCTCAGTCGTTTCTTAGAACGGAGCGACTATCAATTAGAACCTGGTGGTGATTATCAGTTTATCCTGCGAGGAGAGATATGATTTGTTGTTGGTTGTTGGTTGTTTGTTGTTGGTTGCCTGCACAGAGGGTCGCCGAAGTGTTGGTTGTTGGTTGCCTGCACAGAGGGTCGCCGAAGTGTTGGTTGTTTGTTGTTTGCTTTTTTAGAAAGTAATTTAAAATTATTGAATTCAGGGATTAAGCAGGATTTAGAGGGATAGAGCGCTATAAAGAAAATTCTTCCCAGTGATCGCCTACCTGACGATAACAATCAGGAGGAGAAATCTCCAAACCTTGCAAGAGGTTAATGTCAATCTGACCGTTTCCAGTAAGCAATAACACGCGCCGCGGAGCGGATCCGTGACCGATCGCTCGTTCTGGGTCGTAGGTGCGAACGGTATCCAGCAGTTGAGAAATTAAATCTGCTTCTAATTCCAAAGCTTGTAAATATTCGGCAACCCTAAGTTCTTCCATGAAGTAAGCCTTGTAATCCACCACATCTTTACTCCAATCTATCAAAGCAGGATCAACAATCTCTACATGGCACACTACCATGCCTCGACCTTGATTCAAAAAACCCTGCCAAGCGGTATAACCTAGGGAGAGAATATGTTCTCCAATGAAAAGAGGCTGCCAATAGCCAAAACAACCTTGCCAAACACTATCTTCCAGTCGCATTATAATTACCAATTGTTAATTGTTAATTGTTCATTGTTAATTGTTAAATTACCAAGTACCTAAAACTTGAAGACCATCAATTAACTTTTTCGACCCCATTCCCGGAGCTAAAGGTTTGGCAAAAAAGTAGCCTTGACCCAACTCACATCCCAACTCTTGCAAAATTTCTTTTTGTTGGGATGTTTCAATTCCTTCCGCTACGACATTCATGTGTAACTGCTCGGCTAAACTAATAATAGTAGTAGCAATACCCTGATTTTCTCCCAGACAAGAGACAAAAGAACGGTCTATCTTTAAAGTATCCGCTGGAAAACGATGGAGATAACTTAAAGAAGAATAACCAGTACCAAAGTCGTCAATGCTCAATTTAATTTGACGTTCTTTCAACTGTCGGAGAATCTCAATTGCTAAATCGGCTCGATTCATAATAGCACTTTCGGTAATTTCCAGAGTTAAACATTGACTGTCCAATCCGGTCTGAGCTAAAATATTATCAAGGTGCTGAATTAAATCTTGTTGATCCAACTGTTTGGCGGATAAATTAACGCTCATGCCTATAGATTTATCCACTATTTTCCGTTGCTGCCAATGATACAATTGATGGCAAGCTTTGCGCAATACCCACATTCCCAAAGGAACGATTAATCCTGTTTCTTCTGCTAAAGGAATAAACTGTCCTGGGGAAATTAAACCTCGACTGGGATGGAACCATCTAGCTAAGGCTTCAAAACTCTTAATTTTCCCTGTTTTTAAGCTGACAATGGGTTGATAATAGAGGATAAGTTCTTCAGAATTAATTGCTCTGGGTAAGTCGTTTTCTAACTCCAAACGAGCTAATACTTCCCCGTACATTGCTCGGTCGAATACTTCATATCTTCCCCTTCCCAAGGCTTTGGCCCGATACATGGCCGTATCCGCGTCCCTGAGCAAAGATTCTGGGTCTTGGTAGCCGTCCCCCAAACATACCCCAATGCTGAAGTTGACGAATATTTCCCGCCGATCAATGTGAAAGGGTTGTTTCATGGCTTCGAGAATGTTGACGGCGATCGCCTTTCCATCCTCAATTCCCTCAATCTCGTCTACTAAAACAGTAAACTCGTCTCCTCCCAACCGAGCAATTGTATTTACCGTAAGTAAGCAAGATTTCAAGCGATTAGCAACTGCAATTAACAGGCGATCACCCGCCAAATGTCCCAAAGAATCGTTCACCACAGAAAAGCGATCACCGTCCAGAAATAACACCGCAAAAGTTTTATTTCCCGTCTTATTCCCCGTCTTATTTCCCTTAGCAATAGTCCCAATAGTCTCTTCTAAACGCTGGAAAAACAGAGTACGATTGGGTAGACCAGTGAGGGGGTCGTGAAGGGCCATTTCCTTCAATTTTTCCTGAGCTTTTTCCAACTCAGCAGTGCGCTGTTGCACCCTCAGTTCCAAGGCATTATTGAGCTGCTTAATTTCCGCCTTTGCTGCTTGTAATCTCAATTGACTTTCAACTCTGGCCAAAACCTCATCCAATTGAAATGGTTTCGTAATATAATCTACTCCACCAACCTTAAAAGCCTGCACTTTATCGAAACTTTCATTTAAAGCACTAAGAAAAATAACTGGAATATCTGCCGTTATACTATCTGCTTTCAGTTTCTCGCACACTTCATAGCCGTCCATTTCCGGCATTTTAATATCCAGCAAAATCAAATCTGGGGGATTTTGTTTCGCACTGCTTAAAGCCAAATAACCGCTAGCTGCCGTGTTAATAGTGTAGCCCAAATCTGAGAGTAATTCTTCTAAGAGATAGACATTTTCCGGGGTATCGTCTACCACCAGAATCGTACCATTGATACTGTTAAATTGAGCTAGATTCATTTTTAATCCAGTTAAAATAAGTTTCCGTCATTACTTTTCCTTTTTCGTTGCTGAATGGTTAGTTGAGAACAGTACAAATTAGTTCTCCCGGGCCGTCAGCTTCAAAAGGCAATTTCGTGCCATCTCTTGTTATTCTAACTCCTCGCCGACAATTATACACTTCTATGGGTCTCTTTTTCCCATCAATACTTACCGATGCTCGGTACTCCCACCAATACTTAGCACTGCGCTTAATATAGAGAATACAGATTTGGCTCGTGCCTCTCTGACGACAATATGCAGCCTCTACGGGAGAAGCTACTCCCCAGAAAAGACAAAATAACAATAACAGGGCAAGATATTTTTTCATTCTTTTAGCTCATTTTCTCCTTTTTCTGCTAGACTAACTCATAAGTGCAATTTTAGCAAGATTCTGTTGATAGTTGATAGCTTTGCAGTGACCAGTGGCCAGTGACCAGTGACCAGTTTTTAAAATAATGTAATTCAATTTAATTAATGAGGTGAAGTCCATGGGTAGGAGAGCGAAATTAAAGAAAATCAGAAAAGAACAGCAACAGAAACCCCAAGCTGCCAGTTCGGACAATTTTATTAAAGAACTGGGCAAACAAGGTTATAATTTGTCGGAAATTCAGCGTTCCCCCGAAGTACCAGAAGACAAACCAGAACCGCAGGTTTAATCGAGCAAAAAATTATCTATCCACAACCACAACTATCTCTATTCATCTGTGTTCATCTGCGTTCATCTGCGGTTCTTTAAAATCTTGATAATTATCATAACAGCTTCTGCAACCCATCTTCTTCAATTTGCACTACTCCCAACTTTTGGGCCTTATCCAACTTAGAACCAGGTTTATCCCCCACCAGCAAATAATCAGTTTTCTTACTAACAGAACCAGTCACTTTCCCTCCTGCTTTCTCAATCAAAGCCTTGGCTTCCTCCCGTTTCAAGTTAGGTAAAGTCCCCGTAATCACAAAAATTTTCCCCCCTAAAGGTAGACTCTTCTCCCCATCATGCTCACCCAAACCAATAGCAACCTCTTCCTCCCCAGCTAACTGCAATCCCGCTTCTCTTAACCGCTCAATTAAATCTTGATTGGCAGGTATTGTAAACCAATCTACTACCGAACCAGCTATTTCTCCCCCAAGACCGTAAATTGCTGCTATAGATTCTACAGAAGCACTAGCCAATGCTTCTACAGTGGGAAAATTAGCTGTTAGTAATTGAGCGTTGACACTGCCAACATGACGGATCCCCAAACCATACAGGACTCGGGACCAAGGTTGAGTTGTAGAAGAAGCGATCGCCCTCACCAGTTTCCCAGCAGATTTTTGCCCCATCCTTGCCAAACCAGCAACTTCTTCTTCCTGCAAACCATATAAATCCGCAATAGATTTAACCAAACCCCTCTCAATCAAAAGAATAACTATCTTTTCTCCCAAACCCCGAATATCCAGAGCATTCCTACTAGCCCAATGAATCAAACTACCCCTTAAAATAGCTGGACAGGAACTATTCACACAGCGAGTCACCGCCTCATTCTCCGGACGCACCAAAGTAGAATGGCATTCGGGACATTCAGTTGGCATTTGGAACGGGATAGTGCCGGTGGGACGCAACTCCGGCAATATGCGCAGCACCTCCGGGATAATTTCCCCCGCCTTGCGAATCACCGCCGTATCTCCTACTCTCAGATCTAATTGAGAGACGCGATCGCCGTTATGTAAAGTAGCTCTTTGCACCGTCGTCCCCGCCAACTGCACCGGTTCCATAATCGCCATAGGAGTAACCGCTCCTGTGCGAGCCACCTGGACTATAATATCCTTCACCACCGTAGGGGCTTCCTCAGCGGGATATTTCAGGGCGATGGCCCAGCGGGGAAACTTGTGAGTAAAACCCAACTGTTGTTGCAGAGCCAGAGAGTTGAGTTTCACCACCACTCCATCAGTTAAATAGGGTAAATCCTCTCTTTGACGATGCCACTGCTGGAAATAGGTTGCCACTTCTTCCCCAGAAGAGCAAACTCGGGCATGGGGATTGACGGCAAAACCCATTTCTTGCAATAACTGCAAACATTGCCATTGAGTTTGGGGCTTATTTACTGGAGACTCCTGATCCAGATAGAGAGTATAGGCAAAGAAACCCAACTGACGACTAGCCACTTTTTTTTGGGTCCAACTGACGCAAAGTTCCCGCTGCCGCATTGCGAGGATTGGCAAACAAAGATTCTCCCGCTTTTTCTCTTTGTTGATTAATTCTAGCGAAAGTATCTAAAGCGAAAAAAGCTTCTCCCCGCACCTCCACTATTGCAGGAGGAGATTCTAGATTGAGACGGAGAGGAATAGAACGAATCGTGCGCACGTTCTGAGTAATATCCTCTCCCGTGATACCATCGCCCCTTGTTACTCCCCGCACCAATAAACCATTTTCATAAGTTAAAGCCAGGGCAGAACCATCTATTTTTAATTCGCATACGTAAAGTTGGATCCCCCCTTGATCCCCCCTTAACAAGGGGGGCAAAGACTCCCCCCTTATGAAGGGGGGCTTTTCTTGCTCCCCCCTT
>JH610832.1 GCA_000252485.1 Prochloron didemni P4-Papua_New_Guinea
CCAAGATTTTCTCTATCCAAGCCCGGTCAAAAATTGATTCGTAAATGCGGTTACCAACTTGGAGAACGCCACCTCGGTTGATGACTAACCCAGACATTAGCAAATCCGCTTGTTCCACACTATCAACAGCGAGAACCTCGGTTTGCCCTAAGATTTGCCCATAGATTTCTAGGAGCCTAACAGCTTTTTGTCGATCCTGGAGGAGGTAATCGCGAATTGTTCTTAAATGTTGGGGTTCGTCTTCAGTTTCCCAGTCGGTGAGAATGTGCGATCGCACCAATCCTTCCACCCATTCTCCTTCGCGGTTGATGGGAATGGTAGAGGTATCATTGCGGATCAGCTGACAGAGTTTTTGGGTCAGAAATGGTTGACCTCCCGTCCAAGCTAAGATTTCTGTAAGTAAGGTTTGAGGGTTCGTCACCCGTTCGCTTAAACCATAGAGTAAGGGTTGAACTTCGTGCTTTCTAAAATAGGCCAGTTGAATTTTTTGACCGATGTTAAATGGCGTGCCGCTTTTGTCTTGAATTAATTGATAAGGAGAGGCGGCA
>JH610833.1 GCA_000252485.1 Prochloron didemni P4-Papua_New_Guinea
ATTTGAACGCGCAAGCTGGATTTTCCCATTTGCCTAGCATTGAGGATGGTGCAGAATTCCCCTTTGATCAAAGCTTTGTAGAGTTGTCTGTCTGCCGCTCGGACCACGTAGGTAGGAGCATCCATTGGCAGGCTTCCCCCTACTTGATAGTCAAAGGTTGAGGGTTCTTCTCCACTTCTGAGTAACTCGTTTTCTATTTTTAGTTCCGCTTGAGTTAATTTGAGAACCTCTACAGTTTTAGAGAGTTCTTGACTTTTTGTTCTAGACTTTCGCTGTACTCTTCTAACTGAGTGTAGAGGCGAGCATTTTCAATGGAAATAGCGGCTTGGGACGAGAGAATTTTTAAGATTTCCAGGCGATGGTTGGTAAAGGAACCCACGTTAGATTGTTTTCTAGATAAAGAATAGCAATGAGTTGACTTTGATTGACAGAGGGGTGCAGAGAATGGATTTTGGTTGAGTGGCGATAATATAAGAGTCGCGAGTAAATTCTCCTTCATCGGTAGCATGGTTTAAAACGACATTTTCTCGGTACTTGATGACGTAATTAACAATAGCAGTTGAGAGTAAAGGAAGCTGCTGTTGAGGAGATAACCCATCTACAGGAAGGCTGCGAGCAATGTTCACCTCTCCAGACTCAGTATTAGCTTCTGCTTCAATGCGCCACTGAATTTCTTCATTGTCTGCGGAATTAGTCAGGGTTGGTAAAATCAGAAACCCTCTTTGTGCCCCAGCATTCTCAATAACTGTCTTGATTAACTTCCTCAGCAGTTCTTCCAGTACAATTTCCCGGGAAATGGATTGGGAGGCTTTCAAGATACTAGTTAAATCTAAGGTTTCATTAGTACCTCTAGTTGTGGATAATGATGATTTTTCCGTCTCCAAGTCTTCCTTGGCTAAGTCAAGATATTCAACTGTTTTCTTATAAGATTGAAAGATATAAGAAAGGATTATTTGATTTAAGTATAGATTAAATAAGGAACCTTTATCATTAACTCGAACATGAAGTGGCAGCATTTCTTCTTCCTTATATCTAGGGTTTCTCTGACTCATGAGGTACAGTAAGCCATCGCTTTATCCTCAGGGCGAAGCCCGATTGCTCATTAGAAAGTTCAACAAACATGGTATAATGAGCATGGATAAACAAGAAAAAAAACTCTTCATGCTGCGGAAAAAGGCTCGAAAACTGTCCAGTCCAAAAGAGTAGATTTTTGGGAAAAGATTAGAAAAATTAGAGTTAAAGATTAAATTTTTATTGATGAATCAGGAGTAAATTCAGCTAT
>JH610834.1 GCA_000252485.1 Prochloron didemni P4-Papua_New_Guinea
AGGAGCGCTCGCCTTTAAAGAACTATCTAGATTATAAGCGATCACGCGGAAGAGTAAAACTAGCACTATCTTGAGTTAATACCCTTTCCGCAGAAATCCCTACGACCGCCACAAGCCCAGAAATAACTAAGAAAGAACTATCTGGATTATAAGTGATCGCGCCTTTCTTGTAACTAGCACTAGCTTGAGTTAATACCCGAATAGCCAGAAATCTAAACGACCGCCACAAGTATTGTTAATTGTTAATTGTTAATTGCTCATTGCTATAGCAGTTGATAGTGGATAGCTCCAGTCAATGCGCTCCACGCCTTGCAGTGCCCTTCGGCTACCCTTCGACTACGCGGTCCCTGAGCGAAGTCGAAGGGCAGGGCAAGCGCTCAGGGACCGGGTCGTCGAACTGCCCCAAATAAAAATGAGAAACTTTCCTAGGGGGTCTTATCGCACTAAGCGAGCTGGGTGCTATTATAGGGCAAATAGGTCTTTAGTCCTAGTTAATTTTTCTAGATAAGGAACAAACAAACTATCTTAGATATGAAAACAGACAGTATTTTCTATCGTCTCTTCTTGGAATTTCCCAGTATATTCTTTTCCTTGATTCAAGGGGACGACCTGGAAGCGGATGATTATCAGTTTACTTCCCGCGAAGTCAAACAACTTGCTTTTCGCATAGACGGTTTATTTTTACCCAAAACTGAGGGAGAAGATAAACCTTTCTATCTGGTGGAGGTTCAGTTTCAGCCCGATGATGAATTGTACTATCGTATTTTTAGCGAACTGTTCCTTTATTTGCGACAGTACCAGCCGCGGAGTCCTTGGAACGTGGTAGTAATATATCCTCGACGCAGTATT
>JH610835.1 GCA_000252485.1 Prochloron didemni P4-Papua_New_Guinea
AGTATCCAGGGGGCTGAAATTTGCTCTCAATAGAGAGAGCAACACGATTAGCTTTTGATAAAAAGATTTTAGCTACAATTGACCTGGGTGTCAAGTCCGTGCGAGTAAAATAATTTGTCTAATTGATGCTGTTGGGCGTTGCCCTGAGCGCTTGCCCAGAGGGTCGCCGAAGGGTAGCCGAAGGGTTTCATGACCTCTATACCGTAGGTTGGGTTTCCTGATAACGAAACCCAACACAACTTGGTGCTGTTGGGTAAAGGGCCTCAACCCAACCTACAAGATGGGTGTGGTCAAAAGTAGTTGTTTGAGGTTGAATATGTAGAAAGTTAATTGTGGGGTAGCCCTCTGGGCTGCCGGGTGTGGTCAAAACCCGTTGGTGAAACAGGATCCCCCCAGCCCCCCTTCAAAAGGGGGGAGCCGGGGCCCCCCTCTCAGGGGGGAGCCGGGAAAGTCCCCCAGCCCCCCTTTTCAAGGGGGGATCAAGGGGGGATCAAGGGGGATTTAGGGGGTACTCCAGATTTACCTAACACTGGCGTTACCGCAACATCAGCAACTACTTTTGACCGCACCCTGGGCTGCCTAGTCTTCAGGGTAAGCCGCGACTTAGAATTCAACTGTTTTTGACCGCACCCC
>JH610836.1 GCA_000252485.1 Prochloron didemni P4-Papua_New_Guinea
TAAACAAAGGGACGATGGAATAGTACAGCAAAAATCGTACTTGAGAAAGATTTTCTAATAAATTGCCTACACCAATAAATTCACCGCTCCAGAGAATTCCATTCTCGTAAATAGTGCTTACTAGAATCAAGGGCAAGACGATCATGGCCCAATTATTGGAAAGCCGAAAGAAAGGATAAGCAAAAATCAAAATTACCAATTCGATTACAGCTAAAGTCAAATGTCCTAAAGGATAAGCTATATTGAGAAAAGAATCCATTGTTTATACCTCTTGAGTTAGTTGAGTTGATTCGGTTTGCGCTTTTTGAGCTATTCCTTTTTCATAAACTAGCCAAGTAAAAATTGCTACTCCCATTTCGGTTCCTGCTAAATCGTGGAGAATATGAAATAAAGCATTGTAAGTAACTTGAGGATCCGTATAAGGATTGCCGCCAAACTTATCTAACAGAAACACAAATCCCAAGTTAACTCCCACGGAGAAAATAGGAACGAAAATTATTTTCCAATCTTCCAGGAGTTTGTAACCTCGATAAGTCAGAACTGCAAAAACTACAGTTAAAGTGATATAAATTGGAATTTTAAAACCTGAATCGGGGTGAGAATAACCGATGGGATACAAGATAGAAACAGCCAGCAAACCCATGGCAAAAACTAGATTAACCACATGGGTTACCATATTGGTTTCTTTAGTTAAACCATCCGCCCACAAAGCAAGTGCAGCAATCAGAAAAAAGTAAAACATGAAATTGAGCATGGTAAAATCATTTTGGTAATACCAGCATTGAGTTACATGCCAACCAATTTCCGAGGCAACAGACACCATAATTAGAGCTAATCCCAACTGGGAAGCAAAAATTGTTTTTAGCGATAATCCCAGATTTTGTAAACCTTGATAAAAAATTCTCATGGCTAGAGGAGTGAGAACAAAAGTGAAAACATGGGTAGCAATCAAAGCATATTTCCAACCTCCAGTAATGCAAGTTCTCGGTAATTCACTCTTTACTTGTTCTGTTGCTATTTCTGGCAAAATGGTTAAAACATAGCCCAAGCCAAAAAAAGCAATTGTGAAACAAATCGTTGCTATAACAAAATTTTTGCCAAATATTTTGTTGTCATTACTGTTGGCAATGTTTGACATAATTTCAAGCTCCTTATGACTTTTATCTCCATCTCAATCATAGATCTGATTAGAGAAAAAACATTAGTGATTTGACAAAAATTAACAAAGTATAGCGCTACGCGCAATTCAAAATTCAAAATTCAAAATTCAAAAACAGGCTATGACTAGGTTTCAGGCTTTATTAATGTCCTAACCTAAATGCGTAGTGCTATATTCGCTGAGTTGGCTAGTTTATGCGGAAAGTATTAGCATGGGTTACATGCAGCACAAGCGCTGCATTCTCTTTTTACTCAACTGGGTTTGACTCAACTTACTTCACTCAACTGTTGTCCTTTTTCAGCTTTTGCTCGTCTATCTTTAAGACGATTTGGATAGTCAATTTCTGAATTTTTTTGAGTTAGAGCTAATTTTTCTAATAGTGGGACTTACGCAAATAGCTCTCTTATTCCGGGTTTCTGATCTGGATAAAACTGCTCAAATTAAGATTTTTCGTAGAGAAACCCGGTTTCTGCGTAAGTCCTATAATAGTGGGACTTAGACCAAATTTGGTCTCAAATAGCCCTCAAAGGCATACAGTTAAAGGGTTTCACCTCGATTGAGTAACATCCAGTTAGGAGCTACTCATTGACAAAACAACCAATATGTGTATAAATAAACCCGCTCCTAGACTAAGCACCTGCACGCTACTGAGCGATCGCCTATATATAGATAGTAGGGTGCGTTGCGAACGCACCCTACTGATAGCTATCGCTCAACCCAACCTACAATTATTTAGAACTGTGGTGGGCGATGCCCACCCTACAATTCTCTATCGATAGATTAGAGGCTGAGTATAGGGAATAACCTATGGATAGTGTGGTGCGTTGCGAACGCACCCTACTGATAGCTATCGCTCAACCCAACCTACAATTATTTAGAACTGTGGTGGGCGATGCCCACCCTACAATTCTCTATCGATAGATTAGAGGCTGAGTATAGGGAATAACCAATAACCAACAACCAACACTTCGGCTACGCGGTCACTGAGCGGCAGTCGAAGTGCAGTGCAAGCAACCAACAACAAATAACAAATATTCAAAATTTAAACTCATACTCAATCGCACCGCGATCGTCCCCTGACAAATCGGTGGAACCTCGCAATAAAAGAAAATCGTCCCAATGATAAATAATGCCATACTGAAAAGGTTGGGGACTGTTAATAATTTTCAAAGCAGAGAAAGAAAAGTTTTGACTCAAATCCACACTTACTTCCGCACCCAGTCCCAAAGTAGAAGAACGGTTTTCATCGTCGGTAATTAAAGCAGGAAAAAGACGAAATTCACTCAAACCCAAAGCATTGCCGATGGTATTCTGAAAAGTACCTAAAATAGCGGAACCAGCTAAATTAGCTAATCCTAGAGTAGTATCTACTCCAGTGATAGTTTCCAGCAAACCACCCCCTAAAAGATTGACTATTTCTGTTTCGCTGCGAGGGGGACTGCTAGTTAATTGCAAGTTCTCTGTTAGTTTGCTGGCTGGTCCAAATACTTTAGCTTGAATGCGTACTGTTTGCAAACCACCAATATCTAAAGCGGGAATGTCGCTAACACTCACTTCCGCAGATAAAGGATCGGTGGGAATGCCCTTTCTCGTTTTCTCCGTTACAGAAGCTTTGAGGTTAACATCTAAGAAAGGATCCAATCCGTTATTAAAAAAAGCAGTATGTTCCTCCCCCCCTGTTAGTTGAAACTGAGTGGTAAATAGATTGACCTGACCCCGTGGCAGTTTCACTTTCCCATTGAGACGAGGATTTTGCAAAGTGCCGTATAAAGCCAAATCTCCTGTGGCCAGAAAATTGGAAATCGGGGGTTGTGCGATTTCAATCTTATTTCCTAGTTTTAGTACTAAGTTTTGAAACTGAAAAAGACTTTTTTGTTCTTCACTGCTGCTAGGTGGTTTCTGCTCTCCCAAAAATACAGTACCATTAAACAAGTCTACCTCTCCCTTGATTTTCGGTTCTAGTGCCGTTCCGACTATCACCAGACTGCCACTCACCCCACCTTTATACAAACTTTTTAAATTGAAGGCTAGCTCGTCGAGAATGACAGTGAGAGGATTATCTTGATTATCTTGAGGTATTGGTTTTGCTAAAGGCAGGTTTCCCTTGACGGAAACTTTCCCACCGCTGAATTCTCCAGCTAGGGAATCTACCTGAATGCTATCCAAATTAAAAGAGATGTTGCCATGGACTTGACTCAAAGGTTCATCTGGTAAGGCTTGAATCTGAATGGTGGCATTCTCCAATTGAACATCTCCACGGTGGACAAGGAGTTCCCCCAAGCGTATTTTTCCGGCTTCTTGGTCGAAGGGAGCAGTAACTCTCAAGTCTACAGCAGCCTTACCGTTAAGCCATTTAATTTGCTCTTTACTGGCAATATTCAACAGTCTCATGCCCTCATCAACTACTGATATAGTTAAATTGAGTTGGTTGCTGTCTGGTTTTACGGTAGAGATGGGTAATTGATAGGGAATACTCACCGTCAGGGCCACGTGGTTGGTTTCTCCCGTTCCTTCGGCAAATCTACTGCCCACTTGCAACCCGAACAGGGAGTTATAGTAAGTCAAGCTGCCTTTAATTTGGGGGATTTTCGTTTGCTCGATGATTCCATCGTTGACCTCAAGGACACCGATAACCGAGGGATTATTGATGGAACCGGATATATTGGCTTGGAGACCGATGGTGCCATCTGAACCTATGGCTGCTGGTAATTCCCATAAGTCTCTAATTACCTCGATGGGAAATTGCTCAATTTTCAATACGGTTCCTGAGAGGGTGTTGGTGTTGTTATTCAAAGAACCAGATACTTGTACTGACATGCCATTGGTAGTTTTAATTGTAGCAGGGTTGAGGCTGAATGTGCCATGTTCATATTTACCTTGCAAGGTGACCAGGTTGGCAACATAAGAACCCCATCGCCAAGGTTTCTCTTCACTTCCCCCGTCAAATTTAAATTCTGCTTTAAGCTGGTTCTCCACCGTATTGCTAACCGTTAACTTGCTATTAAAACTACCTTGCAAGGCAATTAAATCTGGAAAGGGAGATGCAAGTTCACGTTGGCGTTTTTGCTGTTTCAAGAGATTGCCGATGGCGGAAAAGCGACGCAGTTGACTTTGGATGGATACCCTGTCTCGAGATTCTTCGGGAAAACCCACAGAAACCAAAGGAGGGTTGGATAATTCTGACTGGTTGGTGGGGCCTAAATATAAATCCTGGCTATTATTGTAGGTAGGAGGAGTGAGACCACGACGGAGGTCTTGAAACTCAAATATCTGTAAAGCGGCAAGAAGATCTTGCATTTCCCCATCGATAATTTCTGCTTCAGCCTCGAAGAGGGGCAATGTCTCTTGACCCATACTATCTAGGTTTACAGCTATCTTTCCAGAGACTGTACCTTGGTGGGTTTGATTGGCTGCTGCCCGATTCAAAGGTAATGTAGTCAGTAGTGCTATTTGCTTAATCCATTGTAGGGGAAATTGATTAGTTTCTAACTGGAATATTTCCTCGGACCGTTCCCCTTTTACTTCCACCTCATCCAACTTCAGAAACAAGGATTGAGGCTGATAATTTGGAGCTAAGGCTAGACTAAGTTGATTGGGTAGAGTGTTTTTTTTTCAGCCACTCCCGTCAGTTCTAGCTTGCTTTCCTGTCCAGGGTTCAATTGCACTTTACCAGAGACCATCTCATCAAAGGCCAAACCTGCAACAGTGAAGTTTTCTAGTTCTATGTCTCCATTTACTTGAGGTACAGCGGGGGTTCCGGCAATATTACCCTCAAATCCAGCATTGCCAGCTAGAATGGGTACATTGCTATGTCGCAGGTATTGCTGGACTTCTTCTGGAAAAGGAAGGGGAAGAGTTTCTAGGGGGATTTTTTTCGCTTTCAGGTCAAAATCAAATTGCTTAATTTGTTTAAATGTACCGGAATTTGTCCATTCTAAATCCGCAAATCCCTTAGCCTGAAGCTGGTCCCCCGCTTTTGCTTCTAGAATATTCAGCCTTTGGCCGTTCCAGTTTAAATCGACAGCCACAGCATCCTGACCCTTGGATTCTTCTACCTGGAATTGGGCGCTCAATTTCATGGCTTGGGGGTTGAGATTGGCCAAATTTCCAGAGAAATTTATGGCTCCGGCTAAACGTCCCTGATTGAACAAGAACTCCGGTTCAGTTTCTTTTCCCTTCAGGGCTTCCCCTTTGGTGTGACCCAATGGGGAGGATATTAGGAGGGTTGCCGTAGGTTGCAATTGAACTCCTTTGGCTGCCACAATTTTGACTAAGGGTTGCAATTCAATTCCTTTTGCGGTTACTTCTGTGGCGAACTGTCCCTGATCTAATTGGATCTTTTGTGCTTTGAGAGTTCCTCCTGCTAAAGCAATAGTGGCCTCACCAGAGAGGGCGATCGCCTCTAAATTAAAATTGGGTCCATTGCCGGATATAGCTACAGTCCCATTAATTATAGTTCCGGGCAATCCCCAATCCTGTTGTAAAAGTTCTTCTAACTTTACTCCAGCAGAAGATACCTGTCCTTGCCACTGTCCGTTAGCTAGGGAGAAATTGCTCGCGGTAACAGTGCCTGACCCTAAATTAACTGTTGCGGTTCCGTCACTCACATTTAAACTCTGAAAGGAGAAATCATCTAAAGTTCCTTCCATGATTAAGCTACCCCTAGCCCCATGGGTTCCACCCCCCAATTGAGGGGCAAAGTTTTCTAAATTAATCCCATTGGCTTTAATTGCTGCTTGCCATGTCCCTTCAACTAGATGGACATTGGCTACTATTTTGCCCTTGCCACGAGTTAACTTTCCCGTTCCAGTGGCTTCAATTGCTGCTAAAGTCAAATTATCTATGTTACCTTGAGCCGCTAAAGTGCCGTTGGTGACTGAGTTCAGCAACTGTTCTGGAATACCTGGCAATAAAGTTTTATCTAACTTAATGCTATTGGCGATAATTTCCGTTTCCCACTTACCTTCCACTAAATCAACATTGGCTACTATTTTGCCATCTCCCAGGGTTAGCTCTCCCGTGCCTTTCACCTCAATGGCCTTTTTGGTCAAATTCTCCAGATTCCCCTTGGCGGAAAATTCTCCTTTCGCAACAGAATCAGTTAATTGGCTGGGTATACCTGAAAATAACTCTCCCTTTAAGGTAATATCATTGACATTGATTTTAGCTTCCCACTCACCTCCAGTTAGACTAGCGTTAGCGATTACTTTGCCCTCCCCCAGAGCTAACTCTCCTGTACCAGTGGCGGTAAATTTGTCTAGGGCAGTCAAAGTTGCCAAACTGCCATTGAGTTTCATGGTGCCGTTGATGGGCTCTTTCAACTGAGCGGGAAAGGAAGAAGATAGCTTGCCTAGTTGGAGGTTGGTGAGGGCGATCGCCGCCAACCAATCCCCATTAACTATTTGCAAATCAGTAATTTGTACTTTCCCCCCATCAGCTGTTACTAATTCTGCCGTGCCGATAGCATTAATTCCCTCAACATTTAAATTCTTCAAATCATTTAAATTACCTTTAATAAGAAAAGCCCCATTGATAGGCCCTGCTAATTTTTCCGGTAGTTGAGGTAGGAGTTTAGCTAGTTCTACCCCTTTGGTATCCAGGGCAATTTCCCAGCGACCTTGTTCTAATTTCAACTTTTTAACGATAACGTTACCGTTAGCTAATTTGAGGGAAGCTGAACCGGTAGCTGTGAGGTTTTCCGGTTCTTGCAAATTCCCTAATATGGTTATCCCAGCGGAAACAGGACCAATTTCTTGGGAGGGTTTGATGCCAAAATAAGCTTGGGCAATGCCGCTACCGGGTAACTCCTTGGCTTTAACTTCTAGAACTAAATCTTGCTGGTTTTGCTCTAGTTTAATTTGTCCTGTGCCAGTTAATTTCCCTCCAATAATTGGGTTGGCTTCAATTTTATTAATTAACAGAGAAGAATCGATAAAAGATAGACTGGCTACTAAATCTTTAACTTTTAGTTTATCTGCCAATACTTCTTGAGTGGAGATAAATTCTGCACTCATTTTCGGATTAGTAGCCGCTCCAGTTATTTTCAGAGATCCTTTCAATTCTCCTGCCAATTCTAGAGGTAGTTTCTCCTTAATCTTCAGACTTGCCAGTACTTCTTCTATTTGAAATGCTTCTATTTGTGCATTAAGATCCAAGCCTTGTTCCAAATCCACTATCCCTGTTGCTTGAGCTGGAATTGCTCCAAATAAAGTGGATAATTCTTTAATTTCAAGTTGTTGTCCTTTAAACTCTAGTTTAGCTGTAGTTTTGCTAAAAGGTTGAGGCAGTTGTTCTAGGTTTACTGTGAGATTTTCCAGGTTAGCATTGCCTTGAATAGAAGGTAATTGTCCTCCTTGCAATGCTATTTCTAAGTAACCCCCTACAGTCCCTTCTTGCACCTGTAAAGGTAACTGGGTTCCCAAACGAGAGAGAGAAACTGCGTCTAAATTTTTGCCTGATAGGGTTAAGTTGAATTTTCCCTCTTTGATAGAATTTGTGCCTACAAGAGCAAACTTATTGTTTTTTGCTGAAGGAGTTGGTGGGACACTTCCACTACCCGGTCCCTGAGCGTAGTCGAAGGGCTCAGTGTCCGCTCCTTTTGGTTGTTCTGTAGCTTCAGACTTGCTTTCTTCTACTGCCGCAGCTGAACCCCCTTCTTTTTGTTGTTCTGTGGCTTCAGACTTGCTTTCTTCTACTGCCGCAGCTGAACCCTCTTCTTTTGGCTTTGCCTCAGTCTTGGGAGTAGGGGGAGGAGGTACTTGAGGAGTTGTCTCTTTTTGTGTTTCTTCTTCTATTACTGTAGCGTCCGCTAAGATGGGAACTAGTTGACCTTCCATGCGGAAATCTATTTTCCCGCTATCCTTGGCAATATTAGTTTTGCTATCTTCAACTATTAGTTGAACTGGACTTTCTAAGTTGCCCTCTAACGACCTTGGTACTAGAGAGATTCTAGCGTCCTGGACCCGAACTGACTGCAAATCGATTGTAATCTTGCCTGGTTCTTGTGCTGCCAATTTGGTGCCAATCCAATTGTTATTTTCGTCTTGTTCGATATAGGCGTTGGCTTTGATGAGGGTGAGATCTAACTTGAGGGTAGTGCGGAAGAGGAGGAGGAGGGGGTCGAATGCTACGTCTAACGCTTCCAGGGAGAGGTGATCGGGGTCGCTCTGGGTAGGGGGAATTTGGCTGGGACCGAAGCGCAAGCCTTTAAGAGTGAAGCGTTCTACAGAACCCAGTTCAATGGGGCGATTGAAAGCTTGACTGAGACTTTCTTCCACTTTAGGGGCGAGTTGTCTCTGGATGAAGAACCAAGCATAAGCTAATCCCGCTCCCGTGCCAGAAAGTAAAATAATTAGTACCCAAAGCCAGATCCGACGTTGTTTGGGAGTTTTTTTCGGAGTGTCGGCTATTTCTACTGTATTTTCTGTATTTTCGGGTTCGGGTTGAGATTCGCTATTTTTATTGATGGCATCTGTCATGGTTCTTGTTTTTTCCTCACACAGGTTTGGTTTGTTGGAAAGCAAGTGGTTTTAGATCTTAATATTGGTGTGTGGTGAGGAAGGAAGGGCATCTTGCCAAAACTATAGCTTATTTTCAATATTATAGGTATTTTTGGGAGGATTGTCTAGCAACAAATACCTAATTTGAAGTAGTCTAGATGGGTTTTGGTGGCTGGGAAGCACCTAGATGGATGGTGGGCATTGCTATAGGTACTGTGGTGCGTTACGAACGCACCCTACTAATAGCTAGATGGATGGTGGGCAGTGCCGCACCCTACATACTACTGGATTTTTTTAGATTTTAACTAGTGGCGATGAAAATCAGAGTGAAAGTAAAACCTAACGCGAAAGAGCAAAAAATCGAAGAATCTCCAACGGGTAGTTTAACAGTTCGCGGCTTATCTCCTCCTATAGATGGTAAGGCTAATCAAGAGTTGATTGCGCTGCTGGCTAAAAAGTATAAAGTGCCTAAATCTCAAATTAAAATTACTTCTGGTTTGTCCAGTAAAAATAAGGTTGTGATAATAGATTGAACTTCAAGTATTACCGGTTGTCTTTTGACAGCAAGACTAGAGCGATAGTTATATATGAAACTATGATCTAAAGATTGTTGTCAGTTATCCAAAATAAGGAGAAAATTGATGAGATCTAAATTTTTATTAACCACTATTTCTTTAGTTTCTGCTACTGCGATCACCTGTTGGTTCAATTTTACTCCTAAAAGTTTTGCCAACCAACATAGGGAACACCAGCATCATAATCACCACCACCATGATCACGATAAAAAGATAGAGATTCCAGAGAACGCACCAGTACCTACAGTAGATTTAATCGTTCATCCAGATTCTCATCAAGGATGGAATTTGGAAATACGAGTAACTAATTTTCGATTTGCGCCGGAAAATGTCAATCAAGAAAGTAATTATCAAGAAGGACATGGCCATCTTTATATTAACGGCGAAAAAATCACTCGTCTCTATGGTAATTGGTATTATCTCAACCCACTACCCCTGGAAACAAATGAAATTAAAGTTAGTTTAAACGCCAACGGTCATGAAATGTTGACTTATGGGGGAAAACCCATTGAAGATATGGAAATAGTTTCAACAAAAGTTGACATTTGATAGTTGATAGTTGATAGTTGATAGTTGATAGCTACTGAGGTGCGCGACCCGCCCCCAAATAAAAATGAGAAACTCCCCCAGGGGGCCTTGTCGCACTGAGCGATTACGTGCTATTGTAGTCCAAGGAAGTGAAGAAGACAAAAACCGGATTAACAATGGTGCAGTGTCCTAGCCCGTTTGATAGCTTGGTTTGAGGGAAAGTGGACAAATTAATTGGTGAAAGAATCGTAAGATTATTATCCCGCAGTTCGACTCCGCTCACCGCAAGTTGGAGAGAGTGAAAAAAATTTACCATCCCTCATTATAATCAAACACTTCCTATTTTACCTACATAGAAAGAGAAAAAATGCGATAAAGAACTCTAACAATAAACCCATCAAAAAAAAGTAAACAATCTGAACTTAGTGTAATTAATCGGAATGCTGCTGGTATCGATTTAGGTTCCAGGGAACATTGGGCTTGTGTTCCTTCATCTAGCACCGAGGAATCTAATATTCGTGCTTTTGGTTGTACAACACCAGATTTAATTGCTTTGGCAGATTGGTTTACCTCAGGTGGGGTTACCAGTGTTGCGATGGAATCAACCGGAGTAGAGTGGATACCTCTATTTCACATATTAAGCGCTCGGAATTTTCAGGTATTTTTAGTCAATTCTAAAACCGTTAAAACAGTCCCTGGACGTAAAAGTGATGTCTTGGATTGTCAATGGTTACAACAATTACATAGCTACGGATTGCTTGCTCCTTCCTTTGTTCAATTCGCCGACATTGCTGTATTGAGAAGTTATTTGAGACAAAGAGAAAATTTAATTCAAAATAGCTCAACTCATATTCAGCGGATGCAAAAAGCTCTCACACAAATGAACTTACAGTTACACAAAGTCATTAGTGACATCACGGGAGTGACAGGTTTAAATATTATTCGAGCAATTGTTTCCGGTGAGAGAAATCCACAAATACTTGCAGAATTAGCGGATAAAAGAATTAAAAGTACTCCGGAACAAATCAGCAAGGCTTTAACCGGTAATTACCGAGAGGAGATGGTTTTTATTCTTCATCAAGAACTATCTTTTTATGAATATTATCAACAACAAATACTAGCGCTATATAAAGAAATTGAACAATGTTTGAGCAAATTTAAATCTGAGACTACCTCACCGACTCCAGAACCTAAAAAGGCAAAACGTAATCGTTCTAATAAACCGTCATTTGATTTACATTCCCATCTTTATCGTATCGCAGGAGTGGATTTTACAACTATTGATGGTTTAGATGTGTTAACGGTTCAAACTATTATTAGTGAGGTAGGATTGGACCCAAGTAAATTTAAAACTGTCAAACATTTTTGTTCTTGGTTAGGATTGTGTCCTGGTTGTCGTATTACCGGTGGAAAAGTTAAAAGTTCTCAGACTCGTCAGGTAGTTAATCGAGCTGCCAATGCTTTTCGATTAGCCGCTCAAGCCGTCAGTCGTTCTAAAACTGCTTTAGGCGCTTTTTATAGAAGAATAAAAGCACGTTCTGGCGCACCCAAAGCTATTACTGCAACTGCACATAAGATTGCTTGCAGAGAGGGTCACCGAACTGCTCGTCTTTTTTATACTTTGTGGACTACTAAAGAATCGTATTTAGATAAAGGTGCTGATTATTACGAACAACAGTATAAACAACGGACTCTCCATCGCATCTCTAAAAAAGCTGAATCCCTTGGCTATCAACTGGTTGCAGTACCTCAAGCGTGATTTCAGATTCGGTCGAGTTGACAGTTGATAGTTATACAGCTTGCAGAGAGCCCTTCGACTGCGCGGTCACTGAGCTACGCGAGAGTGCAGGGAACGGGTCGCCGAACTGCAACCGGTTGGTTGCTTTCACACAATACTAAACACGTTTATAGAGAGGTTTAAAATCGTCTTGTTATACTTTCTAAGTATTAAAAAAAACAAGTGGATTGAAATAAAACGTCTTCTATAGCTTAAACTTATAGCGAGTAGCTGAATTAATAGTTTGAGCCGTCCCGCTAAAATTGAATGACAGAGCTAACATACGACTCCGCAGTTGCCCAGACGGTGGCCTTACTAAATCACTATGGTTTCGATCTGAAAGGATACACTGCTGAAGAATTAATCGCCCAGTGGTTGACCGTTTATACAGCGGTGTGGATACGTTTGGCGGCGATCGAAGCGTTGTACCAAGGACGTTATAAAGCTATTTCCGTAGAGCAAATTTTGAATGCTTGGGGAAGGCGAGGTACTCCTAATTTCCATTTCAATGGGGATTTTGAGCGGCTGATTTGCCGCAAGCTGCCTCAAAACTTGAACCTAACCGCAGAAAAGTCGAACCCCATTACACAGCACCGTTATTCTTCATCTTCTTGGTCCGTGAGGGAGGTTCAAGTAGAAACAGAGGAGTCTGAGCAGACCACTGAGAAAGAACCAGAGCCGGAGAATATAGAGGATGAAGAGACGGATGGACCGGAAGACTATCCCACAGAACCTGAATTGGAAGATGAACTGTTAGAAGATGACATAGAAACTAGTTGGGCAGAAGAGATAGTGTATCCCCAAACTGAAGAATTGGCCATGGCCCTTCATCCAGAGGAAACTTCCCCAGGAGAAGGGGAGAAATTAGCTATTGCTCTGGAGAAGAAAAATACTGCAATGGCAATGGCGACTGTGTCTGAAGCGGAAAGAAAGGCATTAATTCAATCCAATCGTCCTATTGGCGAACTTCAGTCAGAAGTTGAAGAAAAAAGCACTATGAATAATCTGGACAATCTGGACAATCTGGACAATCTGGGAGAATCTTCCCTTGATAAATATAATTGCTTCCGCTCCCAAGCTTACAAGCAGCCTATCGGTCAATTTAAACCTCAAGCAGATGCTTCTCAATGTTACTCCAAGTTGCTCCTTCTCAGTGACCAGTGAGCAGTGAGCAGTGACCAGTTTTCAGCAATTGTAGGTTGGCTTGGACGATAGCGAAACCCAACACAAGTTTCCTGGGCTTGTTGGGCGTTGCCCTGAGCGTAGCCGAAGGGTTTCGTGACGGAAACCCAATAAGATGCTTTCTAGACTCCCCTGGGTGCGGTCAAAAACAGTTGAATTTTTAATTCTCAATAGTCGCGGCTTAACCTGAAAGTTAGGCAGCCCAGAGGGCTACCCCACAATTGACTTTCTACATATTCAGACCCAAACAACTACTTTTGACCACACCCGACTCCCCTAGATGAAGACTGATCGCTGTTCAAAAGGCGGCACCCAGATTCGAACTGGGGATAAAGGCTTTGCAGGCCCCTGCCTTACCACTTGGCTATGCCGCCATATTAAGCTCGCCTTTCTACCATAGCACAACAACAATCAATATGGCAAGGGGTTAAAAAAAATTTATAGGGTTCCTTGGTCAATATGTACAACTATAAACCTGCGGACTGCTTCTGCACCTATTTCTGGGGTACCTCACAAGTATGAGAAATGCTATATATACTGGCCCATGAAAGTGTTTACTATTTCCTCAGAGCAACCTTGGAGAGCAGTTCGGCGACCCGGTCCCTGCACTTCGACTTCGCGGCCTCACTCTCTGACAACGGTGTTGTTACCCTGACTAAGCTTGAGTTTAAACGGGATTGGGTTGGAGAAAAATTAGGTAACTGTTGGGAGCTTATTGACAAAGCGCACTCTTTGCGGATCCCTTTGGGATCGGGGGGCGATCATAGAAAAGGCGATCGCGAAAAATATGAAATTTATTTCAGTATATCAAGAGCATATTACCAAATATTTGACAGAGACTCAAGTGCAGACATTGAAAATTATGCTCTGGCTGCTAACAGTTCATAAACAGGTTAGAATTATTGACTAGCCGCGTGTTTTCCGTTACCTACATGATTTTAAGATAAATTGCCGACATTTTGATGAGAAACCTGGTTTCTAACCCACGGGATAATCTTTAAAAAATGCGATCCCTTCGTGGCGCTGCGCGTGCTGCTTCGCAGATCGCTTCGCGAGCACCTCGTTATCTTTTCCCACAATTAATTTATAAGAGCGTTATTTATTGAATCTACTCCTAATAATATCAATCTTGTTGAAATTACAATCTAACCAAGGTTGCCTAAAAGTATATTGGTGGGCGATGCCCACCCTACGAACTCGATCGCTAACCAGTGACCAGGGACCAGTTACCAGTTATCAGCCAAAGGGTTTGTGTTTAAAACAGTAGGATAGATTTAGAGAGATGTCTCTGACAGACTTATTAATACCTTGTCCCTGCTCTAACTGCTCTACACCTTGGTCGAGTCTTTGACGCAAGCGATCGAGTTTCATCTGGTAGACAAGTTCTTCATGGGTTTCCATAAAGCGTAATGCTTCGCGAATGACCTCACTGGCATTGTTATAGAGTCCCGATTCAACCTTGGCTTTGACAACCGCTTCCAACTGCGGAGTGAGTGAGACGTGCATGGTATTCATAGTTTGACCTCAGCATCAATTATACCAAGATTGACAATCTTTGTACAGAACTATGGAAATCCAACCCACATTCCGCTTGAATTCGAGACTCGCGATCCCGCAAGGATCGCCCCCGCCTTCTGCTGATTACAGCTATAAATGCTGTGGTGGGCGATGCCCACCCTACGAACTCAACTAATAATATTTTTTAGATTACTTACCAATAAAACATGCTTAAAACCTCAGCATTTCAACAAGCCATCGAAACCGTCGAACAATTATCTTTAGAAGAGCAAGAGATATTACTCCACACTCTTCAAAAAAGATTGGAGCAAAAACGTAGAGCCATACTCTCGGAAGAAATCCAAGAAGTTCATCAAGAACTAGCAGAAGGAAAAGTTAAATTTGGCTCGGTGGAGCAATTTCTAGAGGAACTAGATGAACCATGAAAATTGCTTGGACTCCGCGATCGCTTAGAACTTTTAAACGAATAGTTCGTAAAAGACCAGATTTGAGGCCACTAATTGAGAAAACGGTACGTCAGTTAGCAGAAGAACCCTTTGCTCCTAGCTTACGAACTCACAAACTCCAAGGGAATTTAGCCAATATTTGGTCATGTTCCACTGACTACAGTTATCGTATTCTATTTGAATTTATCCACAATCCTGAAGAACAAGAAGAAGCTATTTTGTTACTTAATTTGGGTTCTCATGATGAAGTATATTAGTGCAATTAGGGAATATTTGAGTTAATTATATCGTAGGTTGGGTTGAGGTCACGAAACCCTTCGGCTACCCTTCGACTTCGCTCAGGGCAAGCGCTCAGGGCAACGCCCAACAAGCCACAAGATTTGGTGTTGGGTTTCGCTATCGCTCAACCCAACCTACAAATTCTTATAACTGTCCACTATCCACTATCAACTATCCACTATCAACTATCCACTATCAACTGCTATGATAAAGAGTTATTGTTAATTGGCCATTGTAGTCCTATGTCCTCATCTAACCCAGCAGTGAATACTCTCGATCTGACCAATCGTCCTCGTCGCTTGCGTCGCACTGCAGCATTGCGCAGTTTGGTACAGGAAACCCAAGTGACGGTGAATGACTTCATCTATCCCATGTTTGTGATGGAAGGAGAAGGGAAGCAAGAAGAGATTGTTTCTATGCCAGATTGCTATCGCTATTCCTTGGATTTGCTCCTGAAAGAAATAGTAGAGGCATATGCTTTGGGAATCAAGGCGGTGGCCCTCTTTCCTCTAGTAGAATTCGTGAAGAAAGATAATGAGGGGACGGAAAGTTACAACCCAGATGGTTTGGTGCAGCGCACTATTAAAGCTATTAAAAAAGAAGTTCCCGAGATTACTGTAATTACGGATGTGGCTCTGGACCCCTTCTCTACTTACGGTCACGATGGGATTGTGGAAGATGGGAGGATTCTCAACGACGAAACTGTGGCAGTTCTGGCGAAAATGGCAGTGTCCCAAGCGGAGGCGGGAGCGGATATCGTCGCTCCTTCCGATATGATGGATGGTAGGGTAGGAGCTATTCGCAGTGCTTTGGACGAAGCGGGTTACATCGATGTGGGTATTCTGGCTTATTCTGCCAAATACGCTTCTGCTTATTACGGACCTTTCCGGGATGCTTTGGAGTCCGCTCCTAAGTTTGGGGATAAAAAGACTTATCAGATGGACCCAGCTAACTCCAGGGAAGCGCTGATAGAGGTGGAACTGGATATTGCCGAGGGTGCGGATATGGTGATGGTGAAGCCTGCTTTGGCTTATTTGGATATTATCCATCTGATTCGGGAATATACAGAATTGCCTGTGGCTGCTTATAATGTGAGCGGTGAATATGCCATGATTAAAGCTGCTGGTCAAAAGGGTTGGATTGATGAGAAGAAAGTGGTGTTGGAAACTATGACTTCTATGAAGCGGGCTGGAGCAGATTTGATTTTGACCTATTTTGCCAAACAAGTGGCTTTGATGTTAAAATAAGCAATAGACATCTCCAAAAACTAGGGGTGCAATCTTGATATATAAGGGTTTCAGAATCAATTCTTACGATGTCTAATATTCTATTCCTTTAATCTTCACTCCCCCTAAATCTCCCTTACAAAGGGGAATTTAGGAGGGAAATTATATTTTTTGTAGCAAAAGTTTTCATTTCTTGTTATAGCAATGAGCAATGAACAATTAACAATGAACAATTAAGAGTTCGTGCAGAAAAATGCCCCTTTCGCTTTGTACAAAGGTGATACAGCAGATGCAGCACTTTTGTCTAAAAAATGTAGCATGTAACGACACCAGCGCGAAGCGCTATATCAACTATCAACTATCAACTATCAACTATCAACTAAAGACGGTTTTTGTTGATGCCAATTAGTAGATTGTTCGTAAGCGTAAGCCACTTTAAAGATAACATCTTCCCGCAATACATTCCCAATCAACTGCAAACCCACAGGCAATCCTTGCCCATCAAAACCGCAAGGTATACTAGCAGCAGGTAACCCAGCTAAATTAACAGGAATAGTCATTAAATCGGAAAGATACATGCTCAAGGGATCTTCTGTTTTCTCCCCTGCTTTAAAAGCAGTAGAAGGAGCAGTAGGACAAACTAATAAATCTACTTTCTCGAAAGCTTGCTGGAAATCCTGTTTAATTAAAGTACGAACTTTCTGCGCTTTTAAATAATAAGCGTCGTAATAACCAGCAGAAAGGGCGTAAGTTCCCAACATGATTCGCCGTTTTACTTCCGTCCCGAAACCCTTAGCGCGGGTTTTCTTATACATTTCCAACAAATTTTCTGCTTCACTGCGGATTCCGTAGCGAACTGCATCGTAGCGGGCTAAGTTGGCGGAAGCTTCCGAAGGAGCAATAATGTAGTAGACCGGTAAACCATAGGCAAAGCGAGGACAGGAAATAGTTTCTATTTCTACCCCCAAATCTTCTAAGTGGGCGATCGCCCCCTTCACTTTCTCCTCTACTTCCCTATCCAACCCTTCACCAAAGGTTTCCTCTATGATCCCAATTTTCAACTTCTCACCGGAGTTCAAGTCTTTACTGAGGTATTGAGTATAGTCGGGAATTTCTTGCTTTAAGCTAGTAGAATCGCGCTTATCGTAACCGGCGATCGCCCCCAGTAAAATTGCTCCATCTTCCACATTACGAGCGAAAGGACCGATTTGGTCCAAAGAAGAGGCGTAAGCCACCAAACCGAAGCGAGAAACCAAACCGTAGGTAGGTTTCAGGCCAAAAACACCGCAGAAAGAGGCTGGTTGACGAATAGACCCCCCCGTATCGGAACCTAGGGCCACCACACATTCCGAGGCTGCAACAGCAGCTGCAGATCCTCCAGAAGAACCCCCAGGAACCCTGGCTAAATCCCACGGATTGGCTGTAGTGTGATAGCCAGAATTTTCCGTAGAACTGCCCATGGCAAACTCATCTAAGTTTGTTTTCCCCACCATGATTGCCCCTGCTTGCTGCAATTTTCCCGTCACGGTAGACTCGTAGGGAGGGACGAAATTCTCCAAAATTCTCGAACCGCAGGTAGTAGGGATTCCCTCCGTACACATATTATCTTTAATGCCCATGGGAATGCCTTCCAGGAGACCAATTTGTTCCCCAGCAGCAATTTGTCCATCCACTTGTTTGGCCTGTTCTAAAGCCCGGTCTGCAGCGACATGCAAGAAACTGTGGAGTTTCGGCTCTAGGGTTTGGATGCGCTCCAGAGTTTCTGTAGTAATCTCTACTGCAGAGCGTTCTTTCTTAACCAATTGTTGGTGCAACTCGCGAATGGATACCATTTTTTCAATTAACAATTAACAATTAACAATTTTTCTATCATAAGTTATCAGTGAACAATAAGCAATTCTAAAACATCAATTAAAATTCAGATTTTATTAGAGAGTATTTCAATCGTTATTGATCGCTGTTGATTCTTAATTGCCTATAGAACAATTGAACAACTCTTCATTGTTCACTGTTCACTGTTTATTGCTCATTGATTAAGTCGGAGCGGCGGGATTTGAACCCACGACCTCCACTACCCCAAAGTGGCGCGCTACCAAGCTGCGCTACGCCCCGAAATTCAATCTTTTATCACTATATACTCTCAGTGACAAATTTGTCAAGTCAAAATCGTCAAAATCGTCAAAATCGTCAAAATAATTCTAACATTTGAGCTGCTCGAGCCAACTCTGGGGCTGCCCCGTCGGACCAATTACCCTCACAACAACGACCCTGATGGAGAATTAAGCGCAAAGAGTAAGAATGGGGAAATCCTTCTACTTCCAACCAGAGTAACTCACTTTCCACTTCGCAGGCAATTCTTTCGGAGGCCATTAACTCTGCTGCCATTCCGATCATAGTATCAGTTAACTGAGTCAGCAAGCGGCAAAAGTCACGGAACTCTCCTGCAGTCAGTTCTACAGCCCAGGTTTCAGCTCCCACCAAACCAGGATATTCTGGGGCGCTGGGGTTCCAGCCGATGCGCCAGCCGTCACCACTTTTGAGCAATCTTTCCTGGTTGCGCCCCTCTCTCTCCATTATTTATCTCTTAATTCTATCGTTGAGAATTTCCGGTTGAGTCAGTTCATCGGATACTTCAATAATAGAGCGAATCACTTGTTTCATCACTTCCTCTTCGAAATTCTCAAATTCTTCATAGCGACGGCGTTTAGCACGTTTAGCTACTTTCACCGTAATCTGATAGCGATTGGAGGCTATACTCATCAGCTCATCTGTACGATAGATAATATCTAAGGAATTAAAAGAATTGGTTTGTTGCATGAATGTAGCTTTTGATCATAACCAGCAATCCTATTTTACCATGGTGTTAGCATGGCAATACGTGTAGATTTGTTAATTTATTCTAGATATCAGTGGATTGGGTTTGGCTGGACTTGGTCATAGTTGCTAGGTTTCGATGATTTGGATGATTTTGGGCCGGTGTTGCACTGGCAAAGTAATTAACTGCGGCGATCGCTGGTAACAAGAGCAAAAATCTAGATAGTTGATTCATAACCGTTCACACAAATTGTAGAAAATCGTGAGTTCGTAACGGGTCTCCTGTTACAGGGCTAAACGGCAAGCCCTTTAAACCATAGTCGGATAGGACATTTGGCTTTACTTTTCTGATTATGTTCAAGCTCCCATTAACATCAGCATTTATGATTCCTTTATCTGAGATATACAATCCTCTATGGACTCTCTTCCCACTAAACTTTGGCTCATGCTCCCCATAGCTAGGGAGTGGATCGTTGTGGAGGAAACTAGACTTGCTGGTATAGCTTTCTTCGGTCACAACAACCTTTATTCCCAATAGCTTACCTTTATAGGTAATTTGGTCTATAAGTTTAGCGTGTGGGATTCCCACGAACTGCTGATTGTTTCGCTTTCCAATGTTAATGCTGTTCTTCCATCCTTGATTCTTACCGACAACCAAAGTCTTAATCTGGCGTTGCACAATTGCGGGATGATAGTCTAATTTCCAGAAGCTGAAACTATTGATAAATAAGGAAAAAATTTTGGGCATATATCCAAACCATCCCACAGAGATGCAACGCCTTAAAAAGAGTATTCGGGATATTTCCGGGGTCTGGAAAAGGACATTGCAGGAGAAATGAAGACTTTAGACGATATCGAACACCGAACTCTGCGGCGAGACTTTAACGAACCTCGCCTTCACGTTGCTTTAGTTTGTGCAGCCATGGGTTGTCCGCCCCTGGGCGACGAACCTTATACAGCAGCAAAACTGGACTCTCAACTAGACGACCAAGTAAAAAGGTTTATTGACAGTTCCTACGGTTTCCGTATTGAAATTCGTGAGGGTAGAGTTTATCTTTCTGCTATTTTTAAATGGTATAGCTGTTATTTAACCTCTTGTAAATCTATATTTTGTACCTATTATTTAGCTCCAAGCGATGCGCTCAAAGCGATGCGCTCAAAGCTAACAAAACAATAATTTCAATTAAGTCTTGATTAACTAGCCAAGATAAAGCAAACTGTTTGATATCTTAAAGCTCAAGTAAAAATTGTCAAAGAAAGGAAAGCCACAAGTGTCATGAGCATAACAAACAGCAAGTTAAAGCAAATATTCTTATCCCTGTTTACCGCAGCACTCTTACTGACCTTCGTAATAAATGGCTGCACAGAAGTTGAGAAACAAGAAATAAAAACCTTAAAAATTGGCTATATCCAATGGCCAGGATTTGACGTTGCCTTGTACGCCCAAGAAGCAGGCTTTTTTGCTAAACGAGGAGTAGAAGTTGAATTCGTTCCTTTTAAACATTTACCCGATGCTTCCCAAGCAGTGCTCGAAGGTTCTTTGGACGCTGCTTTTGCTGCTCTGTCGGAGGCGTCCCAGTTGGAACAATCTGATGAATCCCCTGTTGTGGTTTTGGTAACCAATATTTCTTACGGTAGTGACGGGATTGTGGCTCAGAAAGATATTCAATCAGTTAAAGACCTGAAAGGCAAAAAGATAGGTTGTCAACTGAAAAGCGCTAACGAACTAACTTTACTCGAAGCTCTCAAATTATACAATTTGAACTTAAAAGACGTAGAAATTGACAACGTTCTCAAAGAAATTGGCGTACAAAGGATGAAAGAAGGCAGTTTAGATGCCGCTGTAACCTGGGAACCTGTATTAAGCAATACAGCCAAAGAACTGGAAGGAAATGTAATCTTTACTACCAAAGATGTAGACAGTCTTATTATTGATACTCTGATTACTAGGTCTAGCTTTCTTTCAAATGGTCAAAAAGAATTAACCCAGTTCATCTTAGCCTGGTTTGATGTAATGAATGCAATAGAAAAAGAACCGGAGAAAGTATTTGCCACTGTTGCCGCGCAACTCGGTCAAAGTCCAGAATCTTTTGCCCAAGATTTCGCTGGACTAAAAATAGGAACTAGGGCTATGCAAAAGCGCATGTTTCGAACCGGAGGGCGCTTGGAAAAGGCCAAAAAAGCAATAATCCAACTTCTGAAAGAAAACCAACAGTTTAAAAGAAGTATTCGGGAAGATGTTGAGATTAATGCCGAACCCTTAAATGCGGCCCTTAGAGCATGGAAACCATTATAGCGCTACTAAATTCGTCAAAATTCAAAATTCAAAATTCATAAAGACGGCTATGACTAGGTTTCAGGCTTTATCAATGTCCTAACCTAAATGCGTAGTGCTATATAGTTTCTATCTGGGTGAGTTAGAGACTTTCAGATTAACTTAGAGCGTGTTGGAAAAGTAGTGTACCCTTGTGTTATGAAAACAATATCTTGTTAGATTTTTACATCGAAGCTTGCTGTTTCTTGAGGTTTTAAGATGATTGTATTGGGAATAAACTCAGTTTATCACGAATCGGCTGCAGCCATCGCCATTGATGGCAAGATATTAGCTGCAGTAGAAGAAGAGAGATTCAATCGCCAGAAACACGCTAAACCAGCAAGAGTTGATAATCCTCATATCTTGCCAAAAGAAGCGATCGCCTTCTGTCTAGCTAACGCTAAGATTAAAGCAGAAGATATGGATGCGATCGCTTTTTCCTTTGAACCAAAACTGCGAGAACTAAATTTTCAATTTGACTCCCTCAGTGTACCTGGTAACTGGGGTAGCGAACAAGGGGAAAATAAATTTCGCCATTGCCTCCAAGAAGTTAAAAATTCCCTCAACCGACTGTTAGGAGACAACGCCTCCTCCAAACTAGTTTGGGTTCCCCACCATCTAGCTCATGCAGCATCTGCTTTTTACCCCTCTGGTTTTTCAGAAGCTGCTATCCTGGTCATTGATGGAATCGCCGAAAATGCTAGTTCGATGCTTGCTTGGGGACAAGGCGATAAGATAACCCAAAAATACGAGATTCAATATCCCCATTCTTTAGGTTTCTTGTGGGAAAAATTAGCTGAATATATGGGTTTTTCCGAGTACGACGCTTGCAAAGTGATGGGACTAGCAGCTTACGGTCAAGCAGATCGACTGCGGGAAGCTTTTGCTCAATTTGCTAAAGTAAGGGAAAAGGGTTTTATCCTCGACAAAGAATTAATTCGCTTCCGCCTTCCAGAATTTGATAAATTGGAATCCCTGCTGGGTAAAGCACGAAAGCCCAAGGAACCCCTAGAAGACCGTCACAAAGATACCGCTGCTTCATTGCAAGAATTTACCGATAAAGCAGTCATGGCTTTGGTAGAACACCTTTATCATATCTGCCCTTCCGAGAATTTGTGTTTAGCAGGAGGAGTAGCCCTCAACTGCGTTACCAACTGGTTGATCAAAGAAAAAGGCCCTTTCGCCAATGTTTTCATTCCCACTGCGCCCCACGACGCGGGAACGGCAATAGGCGCAGCATTACAACTGTATCGCAGTCAGTTAAAAAGCTCCGTCACCAACTTCCCCCAACTGAGTCCTTATATGGGACCGCAATTTAGCGATGGAGAAATTGAAGCAGCCATCGCTCAAGCTGGTTTAACCGCAAAGCGCTCTCCTGATAGTGCCATTGAAGCAGGGGATGCCATCGCAGACGGCAAAGTAGTTGCCTGGTTCCAAAATCGGATGGAGTTTGGGCCGCGAGCCCTAGGCAATCGTTCTCTTCTGGCGGATCCGCGCTGTATAGAAACAAGAGAATTGCTGAACCGAAAAGTCAAGCATCGGGAAGTTTTTCGGCCATTCGGCCCCAGCGTTCTAGCGGAAAAAGCAGAAGAATGGTTTGAAATAGGTCGCCCGTCCCCAAGTCTCCAATACATGTTATTTACTTGTCTTGTACAAGAGGACAAAAAAGAGAAAATACCCGCTGTAGTTCATGTAGACGGAAGCTCAAGAATTCAATTAGTAGATAAAGACATGAATCCCAATTATCACAGGCTAATTGAAAGATTCGAGGGGCGCACTGGAATTCCTCTCGTTCTCAATACTTCATTTAACGACAGCGAACCAATTGTTTGTTCTCCCCAAGATGCCATTTCTACTTTTAAGCGCACCAGAATTGATGTTTTAGTCTTAGAAGATTTTATCATCGAACGGAACAATTAGTTCATTTAATTTCTAGGGACACATGGCATGGGCCCTCGGAAATTTTCTCCCAACTATGATGGCGATTGCTATCATTTCATCTGCAGTTATCTAGCTCAAGCAACAATTGAAATAACAATGAAAGAAGTCTTTAGTTTAAACATTCTACCTAAAGAGGTATGTCAAAAACCCTTAGAACCAGTCTTGTTTAAAGGAGCGGTCAAAAATTGGCCCGCCTTAGAAAAATGGTCTTGGGAATATTTAAAACAACTGGGAGGCGAGCGATTAGTGAGATTAGTAGTTGGCAATCGGGAACAAAACAGTCCCCAGTTTACCCAAATGAATTTTTCCCAATATATAGACCGTTTAGCCACAAATAATGACAAAAGTCAACAACTATATCTCAAGGAATTCAATTTATTTGAAGAATTTCCCCCGCTACAATTGGATGTGGATTACAGCTCGTTTTTTCCTTGGTATGTCACCCCCGGTAAATTTGCCTGGATTGGCGAAAAAGGGGCTTGTACTGGACTGCATTACGACATATTCGATAACTTCCTCACCCAAATATCCGGCAAGAAAAAGTTCTTTTTATTAGCTAATGAAGAAATCTCAGCCCCATATCGCAGCGATAAATTTGACTATGGAGCGAGAGTTGCTTTAGTTGATGGGTTTAATCCGGATTATAATAAATTTCCCTTATTTGCTAAAGCCAAACCTATTGTAGTAGAGTTGGTTCCCGGAGATGTACTTTATATTCCTAAAGGATGGTGGCATCAAGTCAAATCCTTAGACCCCACCATCAGCATTGCTAGTTTCATGGTCACAATTAAAGACCGCTGGACGACAGAATTGTGGGAAAACACCAAAAGATTTCTTCATAATCGAGGATTGTACAAACAAGGTAACTGCACCTGCTGCCACTCGAACAATTAACAATCAACCCACGTTCCGCTAGACATCTCCAAAAACTAGGGGTGCAACCTTGATATACAAGGGTTTCAGAACCAATTCTTACGATGTCTATTATATAGCAATCAGGAATGATGTGTGAGAAACTGATACAAAATACTACAATATGGCATTAAAATACATTTTTAAGTATTGCATCTCACATGCGGCGTGCTGCTTCGCTGATCCCGCAGGGATCACTAATACCAAATCCGGGTTAAAAAGTATAGTCAACGCTCTAGACACTGTCTGGGTTAAGTGTTTGGACAAAATTGCTTTTGGGTTTCAGCCATTTTTTTGCACAATTAATTTTGTCTGACCACTTACAGGCTGTTTTTTCCTCTACTCTGTAAAGCAGATTTAGTATAAAACAGTATTGCTGAGATTTGTCTTTCTAATTCTCAAATAGCTAAATGAAAGAATATCATTTTATTCAGGAAGTTCGCGAACAACCCGTAGTAGTTAGCAAGACTTTAGAGCAGTCAAAACATCAGTTACAGGAACTTGCCCAGTTCTATGCAGGCCGTATCGATAGAATTCTTCTGATTGGATGCGGCGATCCTTATATGTTAGGTATAGCTGCTGCTTATGCTTTTGAGCGTTGGGTTGGCATTCCCGCAGAGTCCATTGAAGCCGCTGAATTTGCCAGTTATCGCAGTCATCTGGTGAACCATCGCACTTTAGTCATTCTGATTACCTCCTCTGGCAAAAGCGTTAAGGTGATAGAAGCCGCCCAACAAGCAGCCCAGCGGGGAGCGATACTATTGGCCTTGACCAATACTGTTCCCAGCCCCATCACTGCAGAAACAAATCGAGTTCTTCAAACCCAGGCAGGTCGGTCAGATTCCTTCCCCACCAAACAAACAACTACTGCACTAGCGGCTTTATTGGCACTGGCACTTTACTGGTCTGAAACCACCCAATATCAATCTTTGGAACTTGTAAACAATTTACGCAACGAACTGTTTAACCAGATTCCAGCATCAATGACTGCTGTCTTTCAACGGGAAGAGCAAATTAAATCCCTAGCTTCAACCTATGCCAATGCTGCAATGTACGCCTTTATTGGTTCTGGTCCAAATTGGATAACAGCTATGTTAGGGGCTGCCAAAATAAAGGAAACAAACCAACATCATGCCTTTGCTTCAAATCTCGAGGAATACGCTCACTTACACGCTCTTCCTCTCAAAGATGGGGAACCTGTATTTATAATTACCACACCTGGCCTTATTAACCAGCGCAATCTTTTAATCTGTCGCTGGATTATTGAAAATGGAGGTAGGCCCATTATTATTGGACCCTCCATAGAACAAGAATTGTGGTCTTCCCTTGACGTTCAATACGTGCAAATTGACAATTGCAACGAGCTGTTTTTCCCTCTGGTGGCTGTAATACCCCTTCAGCTTTTTGCCTATTATGTGGCCCTGGCCAACAACAGTAATCCCGATCGACCGCCAGAACGGGGAGGCATTGGTTACTTGCAAAAGATTATTTATACCAGCATGTTGGAAGGGTGGGAACAGCGATAAAAAATTAATTTGTTGTTTATTGTTGGTTGGTTTATTGTTATAGTGCTTCGCTCCTAAAGTAAAGTTGCTGATGAAAGAAATAGAAATACCAAAAAAGCAATTAAAGCTAAAGCAAACATTCTTGCCATTATTTTTAGTAGCGTTGTTGGTTGCTGTAATAATACATGGCTGTGTCGGGTTGGAAAAACCAAAACTAAAAACCTTAAAAATTGGCTACAGTCAATGGCCAGGATTTGACGTTATTGTCTACGGTCAAGAAGCAGGCTTTTTTGCCAAACGAGGACTGGATGTCAAATTAGTTCCATTTGAGATTTCTGCTGATTCTACGAAGGCAGTGCTGCGAGGTTCTTTGGATGCTGGTTTTGATAGTCTCTGGCAGCCAATGCAGTTAGAGAAACATCAAGATAGCCCTGTTTTTTTGATGGTCACGGATGTTTCGGCTGGTTCTGACGGTATTGTCACTCAAAAGCCTATTAAATCAGTTAAAGATCTAAAAGGCAAAAAGATAGGTTGTAAATTGAGAATGGTTAATGAACTAGTATTACTGGAAGCTCTCAAATTAGATAATATTAACTCAGAAGGGATAGAAATTGAGAATATTCCCAACAGCATTGCTGCGAAACGGATGAAAGAAGGCACTTTAGATGGATCTGTAACCTGGGAGCCCTTATTGAGCAATATAGCTAAAGAAGTTGAAGGCAATATAATCTTTACTACTAAAGATGTAGATAGTCTTGTCATTGATACTCTACTTACTCGGTCTAGCTATCTTTCCGAGCATCAGCAAGAATTAACTCAATTTATCTTAGCTTGGTTCGATATAATGGATGCAATTGAAAGGGAACCGGAGAAAGTATTTGCCACTGTCGCCCAGCGATTGGACCAAAATCCGGAATCCTTTGCGAAGGATTACGCCGGACTGAAAAAAGGCGATATACCGATGCAAAAGCGCATGTTCCAAACAGGGGGGCGCTTGAAAGAAGCGATGCAAGAAATAGTGGAACTTTTCCAGCAAGACCAACGCTTTACTAGCATAATTAGTAAAGACATTAAAATTAATGCCGAACCCTTAAATGCTGCGATCGAGGCATGGAAACCGTGAAATTCCAACAGACATGGTAAGAATTCTTACCATGTCTAATGTTTAATTGTTTAATTGTTGGGTTCCAGGCGCAATAATAAATCTAGTTCAGCGGTAGAGCGATCGCCCATAGTGGAGGTGGCTGCAATTCCCCGAATGGAATCAAGAATGGCTTTTGATTCTGGTGGTAGGTAGTTACTGGGTGCTGACGGTAGATTATCGAGTACGGCCATGAGTTTTTTTCATGATATTTCTCGGGAAAACGG
>JH610837.1 GCA_000252485.1 Prochloron didemni P4-Papua_New_Guinea
CGGATGAAGTTGACACGGCACTTCGACTACGCGGTCCCTGCAGTTCGACTCCGCGGTCCCTGAGCGCTTGCCCCGAGACTCGTCGAAGGGTAGCCGAAGGGCACTGACCGCGTAGCCGAAGGGCAGTGACCACGGATTTATCCGCCATGAAATTGATAGCTATATCCATCTTTGCGATGAATAGCTTGACAGTACTTATAGCTAATTCCTGAAACTTTCCCTTTTGCAGTAGTAATATCAAAAGAACCAGTTTTTCTCGTTGCTATTCTACCTACATAAGTACCTATTTTTTTACCTTTAGTTACAACGGCTTTTACAATATCTCCTGTCTGGAAACTTTTGTGAATTTTCTTTCTGGAGTTATGGCGAATTGGAAACCCATATTTATTTGTCCCGCATATCTGACGCTTTCCATGTCCCTTGGCTGCAATCAACAAAGGTTGATAATCTTCAATGTATAACGTATCAACCTTGCCAACATTTGCAGCATCCAGCCAATGAGTTTTAGGTAGGTTTTGGCGGCAACGATTGTATTTAGTTAGACCACCTGAACCTACTTCAACTGGGAGTCCAATTAATTTCAGTTCGTCGTGCAACTTCCACCGGGTAGCATTGACTGCTGCTGCATCTGCCAATGGCTTTTTAGCTTGAGACAAAATACGCTTCAGGATGCTCGGTTTTCTTGATAGAAACTGTTCTATTTCTTGATTTCCTTTAGCCTGATTGCAATCATGGCAAGCAATGGTCAAGTTAGAGGCTCTGTTGCTTCCACCCTTAGACCTTGGCTTGATATGTTCAATCTCTAATCTAGTATTTTTGGCTCCACAATAGGCACAAGTCCTATTCCATTTAGTCAAAAGATATTCCCGTAGCTCATAGCCATACAAAGTACCTTGTTGGTATTCAATCCCAGAGATTTCAGGATTTAGCATCTTCTGAGTATCAAACCTAACTAGTTCTTGGGAAATACCAGTTACTGGACAAAATTTAATTAGTTTGTTGACCCAAGTCAAAATATTATGAACCCGCGACATTAGACTTGGAGCCAGCCAACCCTTTGGTTTTTTCTATTAAGAAATCTGGGCTGACGATAGCGAGTTTTACGGCTACGACGAGAGCGCCTAAGCTGTCTTCTAGAGGTTAAAGTATCTCTAATTTGAAAGCCTCTATGAGTTAGTTCCGCTCCCCAAACAACCCTGGAGCCCTGGACAATTGCAAGTCCTGTTGTCTTAGCACCTGGATCTATTTTAAGTTGATGTACATGAGTGGAGCAATTTTCTACCTCCAAGTCTTGAATGATGATGGTAAATGGATACCTTCTAAGCACCTTAGCCCTTCCAGATTTCAGCAATTTTCTTGCTTTGGCAGGATGACATGGGTCTAGTGGTTTTCGGTTTTTATCTAGTACAAATACACGCATAATGCGAATACTCCTATTGCTAGGGTTAGTTCGCTTCGTCAATGTTGATCGAGCTTTTTAGGCTTATAGCACTGTCTTACCCCTCGTAGAACTGTTTAACCATAAGCGACAGAGCCATGAACTAGCGACGCATTCGTGGGTGTCATAACTCAAAAAACGTAGTCCCCTCTAAAGAAGACTTAGACTGGTCAGCTATCTTAGGAGGAGGGCACGAAGCCCCGCCTCTTCAGAGCGGGGTGCTGACTTTTGGGTTCAGATTGGAGTTGAGAGAACTGGTTCTTTAACCTCCGTATTGCCAACCAGTGCTAGAAAGCAATAGTTGATTGCCTTCCCGGTGGATACCGGCACCGATTACTTCCCCCACAAACACCGTGTGGTCTCCCTCTTCTACAGTACCCACCACCTTACATTCAATATAACCAAGAGAATCGAGAATAATGGGACAACCAGTCTCTGGCCCCTCTTTAAATTCTACATCTTCAAATTTGTTGCCTACTCGGCGCTTGGGCTGAAAAAACTTTGCTGCCAGGTCTTTTTGGCCATCTTCTAAGAAGCTAATGGCAAACACTCCAGTCTTCTTAATCATGGCATGGGAGCCAGAATCTTGCTTGACGCAATTCACTATTAAGGGAGGTTTAAAAGAAGACTGCATCAACCAGCTGACGGTAAAGCCGTTCATTTCCTCACCATCTTTCACCCCACAAATATAAAGACCGTGAGGAATTTTGCGTAACATTGTCTTTTTCGCTTGTTCATCTAGCAAGGCTTTTTCTCCTATATCTAATTCAGAGCTATGTTTAGTTTATAACAGTTGACAGTTGATAGCTCCCGACCGTCGAATTCAAAATTCAAAATTCAAAATTCAAAATTTAATTCGTGACGAACATCTGGGCTATTATGGCAGAAACTACACGGGTGCGGTCAAAAACAGTTGAATTTTGTATTCTCAATAGTCGCGGCTTACTCTAAAAGATAGGCAGCCCAGAGGGCTACCCCACAATTAACTTTCTACATATTCAACCTCAAACAACTACTTTTGACCACACCCAAACTACACTCGCCTTATCCCTCTTGGTTTTTAGCTTGTTGTCAATTTTCAGATTCGGTCGAGTTATATAGCACAGCAGCGGTTGCTCTCAGTCAATACCAAACACGTTAATAGGCCGCCGGTATATAAGATGTACCTCATAAGTCCAAGAAACCCTATATTATATTTAGTTGTTGAGGACTCGGTTTAGTTTGCCGCTGCTATAACCTTCTAAATCTAGAGTGACATAGAGAAAGCCATAGGTTTGAAATGTTGTCACTAGTTCCTCTAAATCATGGGTCAGCACAAATTCTTTGATTTGTTCTGGAGGTAATTCAATCTTAGCAGTATCTCCCACTGAACGAACCCGAAGATTTTGCCAACCTTGTTGCCTGAGATACATTTCCGCTCGTCCCACTCTTTGTAACTTAGCCACAGTAATTTCTTCGCCGTAGGGAAAGCGGGAACTGAGACAGGGTTGAGAGGGTTTATCCCACCAAGGTAATCCTAGCTGTCGGGATAATTGACGTACTTCTGTCTTAGTAATGCCCGCTTCTGCAAGAGGCGATCGCGCCCCTCTTTCCTTTGCGGCTTGTATTCCCGGACGATAGTCTTGCAAATCGTCTGCATTGACCCCATCCACCACATAGGAATAACCTCGACTCAGAGCTAGAGGTTTAAGAGTATTGTGCAGTTCGCTTTTGCAAAAATAGCAGCGATTGAGAGGATTGGAGGTATAATTGGGGTTGTCCATTTCCTTAGTATAAACCAGCTCGTGAGCAATACCAATTTCCCGAGCTTGTTCCCCAGCAGCCTCTAAATCTTCTGGTAAGAGAGAAGGAGAAACAGCAGTAATGGCAAGGGCGCGATCGCCCAACACATCAAAAGCGATTTTACTCACTAAAGTGCTGTCAATGCCTCCAGAATAGGCTACGATTGCCTTGTCCATTTCTCTAAATAAAGTTTGTACTTGTTTTAATTTGTTATTTGTTGTTGGTTGTTGGTTGTTGGTTGTTGGTTGTTTGTTGTTGGTTGTTGGTTGTTGGTTATTTGTTGCCTGCACTGAGCGTAGTCGAAGTGTTTGTTGTTGGTTATTTGTTGTTGGTTGTTTGCTCATTGTTAAGAAAAAACTTTTGAATGTTTACTCTAACAGTAATATAGGGTTCCTCGGTCAATATGTACATCTATATACCAGCCTATGAAAGTGTTTACTATTGAGTGAGAGCAACCGCAGGTTGCTGTGTAACTATCAACTATCAACTATCAACTATCAACTGTCCACTGCTATTGAGAGTTTCCGCGAGCTTATTGCCTATACCTTCAATCCACTTTTCATCCTGTTTAGTATAGCTACGGGGAACATTAGCTCCTAAAATCAATACTCCTTGTTTCCCCAAAGGTTGACAAATTACTCCTTGTACGTTCTCTGGTAAATAATCAAATTCAATCCTGCCCGGATATACTTTTAAATCTACTAAATAAATTGCTTTTTCTTTATCCAAGACTCGCTGGACAATATTGCCCGGTTTCACTTCCGGATTAGTTCCTAAGATACCTCGTCTCAGCAATACTTTACCTTGATAATAAACAACTAAACTGCGGGTGACAGTATTAGTTAATAAAAGATGAGAAGCCCATGCTAATTCTGTTTTTATACTATCGGGTAAATCGGGATCCAGTTCAAACCCTTCTTCCCCAATTAAAGTAACTGCATCGGGCGATCGCGGTTGAATTTGCTGCCAAATTAAGCCAATTAAAATCAATACAGCGCTGAGAATTACTCCTAATACATCAGAACGAGCTTGAGAATCAGTAAGGGGATAAGTAGTTAGACGATTAATTAGCAACAGTAACCCTCCTAAACCGCCAGTAACAAAGGGTAAAAGTCGCAAAACTCGATTTGGATCCGCTTCAGCCATATTTATGACAATGAACAATTAACAATTAACAATTAACAATAAAGAGTTTGATTATCAACAATTTGTGGGTTATTCATTGTCATACAAACAACAAATAACAAATAACCAACAACCAACAACCAACAACAAATAACAAATTCAATCTTCTCCCGGTTCGAGAATGCGTTGAAAAAGATATCCAGTTCCCCTGGCGGTGAGAATCAATTCTGGGTTGCTGGGGTCATCTTCCAACTTCGCCCTCAAGCGAGAAATATGAACGTCTACCACTCTGGTATCCACATGTCTTTCGGGAGTATAGCCCCACACTTCCTGCAAGATTTCAGAACGGGAAAACGGCTCTCCAGAACGGCTTACTAATAATTCCAGCAGGCTAAACTCCATTCCTGTCAAGCGAATACGCTCATCTCCTTTATATACTTGTCGTTTATTAGTGTCTATTTTAATGGAACCGACATGAATCACTCCAGAAGAAGGAATCCCTGGAGAATCATTGTTGTCTACTCTTCGCAATACGGAGCGGATTCTCGCTTCTAACTCCTTGGGGGAAAAGGGTTTAACCACATAATCGTCAGCCCCTAGCTCCAAACCAGTAATCCTGTCGGCAACGTCCCCCAATGCAGTTAGCATGATGATGGGAACGTCAGATTCTTTGCGCAATTCTTGGCATACCCCATAGCCATCTAGTTTGGGCATCATTACATCTAAAACTACTAGGTCGGGGTCGCTATGGCGAAAGGTATCGATCGCCTCTTCTCCATCCGCTGCAGTCACCACATCGTAACCAATCATGGAAAGGCGAGTTTCCAGGATTCTGCGGATACTAGCTTCATCATCTACAACTAGAATTTTTTCTTTATGAGTTTCCAAATGACTTAACACTCCTTCTCACCCTTTTTTAATTTCGATTGCGTATCTTTAAGTTACATTGTGATTATCTCTATTTCTAGAATATCGCTTTAGGGGTATTTAAAGCCTGAATCACCTATTCTGATGCGGCTTTTTAAGATTTACTTTACTGTTTCAATTGCTTACACTTGTTTAAGAGTTTTAACATTAGGTAAAAATGCCTAAAAATTAATAAATTGTGAGTAAATGTTAGAATTGATAATTATTCCTTATTTTTTATTCTGTTGCCTGTTCCTTATTAAATACTCCCTACTTCTGAGAACTAAAAATGCCCAAGTCTCGAACAATTTATGTTTGTAACGAGTGCGGTTTCGAGTCGCCTCAGTGGTTTGGCAAATGTCCCAGTTGCAGTGTCTACGGCACTTTGGAAGAACAATGCTTAACCCCGAATAATAACAATAATCGGGGAGGATGGCAATCCACTAAGCGGTCAAATAGTAAGTCTGCTGCTACGCCACAACCGCGAGTATCTTTATCTTTTTCTCAAATAGTCAGCGACGTACAATCTCGATTTGATTCTGGTTATGGAGAATTTGATCGGGTTTTAGGAGGAGGAATAGTACCAGGTTCTTTAGTATTAATTGGCGGCGATCCGGGTATTGGCAAGTCAACTTTGCTGCTGCAAGTGGCAAACCAATTGGCTAACCGACTTCCTCGTATTCTCTACGTTTCTGCGGAGGAGTCGGGACAACAAGTGAAGTTACGGGCTTCTCGCTTAGGGGTTGGGGTGGAATCAGAGTCGGAATTCGTGGGTGAGGAAAAGGAAGAGGGTAAAGGAAAGGAAGAAAATGAGGAAAAACAGGAAGAAAAGACTCTTAATAAGAATAATCTCTACGTACTGCCAGAAACAGATCTAGAGGAGATTCTGCGGGAGTTGGAGTCCTTGAAACCCCAGGTGGCAGTTATTGATAGTATTCAGACTCTTTACTTTGCTTCTTTGACTTCCGCACCCGGTTCCGTAGCCCAGGTGCGGGAATGTACTTCTGCATTGATGCAAATAGCAAAGCGAGAGAATATCACTTTATTGATTGTGGGTCACGTGACCAAGGAAGGGGCGATCGCCGGTCCGAGGGTGTTAGAGCATCTGGTAGATACGGTGTTGTATTTTGAAGGCGATCGCTATGCTTCTCACCGCTTATTGCGTTCTGTCAAGAATCGTTTTGGGGCAACCCACGAAATTGGCATTTTTGAAATGGTAGATAAAGGTTTAGCGGAAGTTCCCAACCCTTCCGAGTTATTTCTCAGCAGTAGGGACGAGTTAGCGCCAGGGACGGCAACAGTGGTAGCTTGCGAGGGAACCAGACCCATTGTAGTAGAATTGCAAGCATTAGTAAGTCCCACTAGCTACGCTTCTCCCCGTCGTTCCACCACTGGTGTAGATTACAATCGCTTGCAGCAGATTTTAGCAGTGTTGGAAAAGCGAGTGGGGGTTCCTTTATCTAAGTTAGATGCTTACGTAGCTTCTGCTGGGGGTTTGGGAGTAGAAGAACCCGCTGCAGATTTGGGCATGGCTATCGCTATAGTAGCTAGTTTCCGCGATCGCGTTGTAGATTTGCGCACAGTTTTGATTGGGGAAGTAGGATTGGGAGGGCAAGTGCGTTTGGTTTCCCAAATGGAGTTGCGGTTGAAAGAAGCAGCTAAACTGGGTTTCAAGCGAGCGATCGTTCCTAAAGGTCAAACTTTTGCCGATGATTTGGGTTTGGAAATTATTGCGGTTTCTAAGGTTATCGACGCGATCGTCGCTGCCATACCTCCTCAACCTCGTTTTGGCGGTAGTTCCGAATCCACGGAAGATGAAGAGTAGATTTTCTCCCCTTTCCCCTCTTCTCTCCGCGCCCTCTGCGTCTCTGCGGTTTAATATATAAATGCTCTTGCAATTTTGGTATAATATACAATCTGAAAAAGAATGCTACAGATAAAATAATGCGATAGGAATTTGTAGGTTGGGTAGAGCGATAGCGAAACCCTTCGACTGTCGCTCAGGGACCGCCCAACACAAGTATCTGGTCTTGTTGGGTAAAGGGCCTCAACCCAACCTACAATAGAATCAACTATTTGTAGCAAACATTTTCCTATTTGGTATAATTGAAGTATTATTATTATAGCAATTAAAAGATAATGGAAACTGCTATTTCCCTTCCCGACCCAGTTTTTGAACAAGCAGAAACATTAGCCCAGGAATTAGGATTATCCCGCAGTCAGCTTTATACAAAAGCTTTGGAAGCTTTTCTAAAAAAGTACAACCGCGATGAAATCCTCAACAGTTTGAATCAAGTTTACTCGGAGGAAACCTCTAAACTAGACCCAGTGTTAGCAAAAATGCAATTGATGTCTTTATCTCGTGAGGATTGGTGATGTATCGGGGAGAAATTTGGTGGGCAAACTTGCCAGACCCAATAGGTTCAGAACCTGGATATCGTCGTCCTGTTTTGGTGATTCAAGATGATACTTTTACTCAAAGTCGCATCAATACTATCATTGTGGCGATCATTACTTCAAATATTAAGTTAGCAGCCGCACCAGGTAATGTGCTGTTACCTCGTGAAGCGTCAGGTTTACCCAAAGATTCTGTTATTAATGTATCTCAAATTGTCACGCTAGATAAAACTTTTTTGGTTCAATGTGTAGGTTCACTACCAGTTTATTTACAGGAGCAAGTAGATGAAGGACTACGAAAAATTTTGTATCTTTAGGAGACCAATCAGTTATTACCCAATTTATTCACCTATAGCAATTCCCAATGAACAATGAACAATTTAAGAGGTTGATAAGAAAAATGCGCTTTTCGCTTTATACAAAGGTGATACAGCCGTGCAGTTTTTTTGTATAAAAATGTAGCATGTAAAGACACTTTAGGAGCGAAGCGCTATATTTACAATAACGCACACCGAGGATAAATATTCATTATATGAGTTAACCGATGAGGGGGAGGACAGCCCAGACTTGCCCTGAGCGTAGCCGAAGGGGGGCTATCCCACGGGGTATTTATCAATAATGAAAGTTTGTAATTTAACAAACATTTTCCTATTTATATATCATTTATAAAAGCAAATCAACTGTATATATCTTCTCTTCTCTCTGCGTCCTCGTGGCATAGGCTTCTAGCCTGTGAGGTGGCATAGGCTTCTAGCCTGTGAGGTGGCATAGGCTTCTAGCCTGTGAGGTGGCATAGGCTTCTAGCCTGTGAGTCTCTGCGGTTAAATCAAATCCAAATCAACAAAGACCCAGAACCTGCGCCCTTACAACTGGTTTTGGTGGGCGATGCCCACCCTACAATTGAATTTGAAGAACAAATCTCAATCCTTTTCCGCGCCTATAATATAACAAACAACCAACAACCAACAACAAATAACAAATAACAAATAACCAACAACCAACAACCAACAACCAACAACAAACAACAAATCATTCTAAAAAAGTTTGTACTGTGCCATCTGGAGCTAAAACGAGGCGGATAACCGGATTAGTTCCTGCTGGGAGAGGAGAAACAAACGGTGTATCATTTAAAGGTATCTGGGCTTGCTTTAAATAAATTATCGCAGTATTTCCCAAGGGAACAACAGTTTTAATCGAGCCATTGGGATTGAGAATCAAACGATACTCTAAGGTTTTGTTCAGTCCTTCAGGTACTTTCCATCTTGCTTGAAAGTATTCCCTCGCTTCCCTGGTTGCTCGTTCTTCGGGTATTTCTGTAAATTCTGGGACAGGTTCTGGGAGAATATCTACTTGGGGAGAGGGTGGCAGAACCCCAGTTGATTCAGCAAAAGAATTTTTTTGATCATCTTCTAACACTAATTCCTCAGTCTTATTAATAACAGATTCCGCGGAGCTAGGAACTGGAGATGATGGTAAATTAGGATTAGGAGCAAGAGTTGGTTTCAGTGTTTCTGGTTCTAGATTATTAACTTCTTGTTTTACATTGCTAGATTGAGATCCAGAGCGATCGCCACTAATAACTGGTGGAGATTTCAGAGGCGGTTCCGTTTGCCTCGCCCCAACTCCAAAACTAGAAGGTTCTGGTGTCCGGGAGACAGCCTTTTGGCCATGGGAAGTTGGTGGTGCAACTACGGGAGACGGTGGCGGCAATGTCTCGAGCTTAGAGAGAGTTGGTGCTAAAGTAGGAGCGGGACTGGGAACAGTTGGAACTTGTGCAAGCTTGCTTTCTTTTTCATCCAGTTCCTTAGTTCTATTAGGAGAAAACTCTTGCTCTTGCTCTTGCTCATTCAAAACAACTAAGCTCTGTTTATAGGAGCTATCAGCTTCATTTTGAGACTGGTTTACTAGTTTCATCTTGGTTGCAGTCACCCCTACTGCTAGCACTACTGCAGCTGCTGCAGCGCTCCAGAGAGGAATCACTTTTCTGTAATGGCTGAATTGGAGATTGGGTAATAAGGGGAGTTCGGCGCTACATTGTTCTAAGGCGGTGGCGAGGTCGAATAATTGAACTGCAGTGAGTTTAACCTCTGGTGCGGTAGCTTCTGTTGCGAGAGAACCAAATAAAAGTTGGTGGGAGACTAAACCTCTCGGTTGTAAAGAAACGGTTCGGCTTCGCTCACCGCAAGGAGTTTTAGGAAAGGATACTAAGGATTGATTGGTTTCTTCTACAACATTTGTTTGTTCGTTACTAACAGCACCACTAACTAATAATGGTAGACTGGTAGGAGGTTGGTGGAGAAATTCTTGAACGTAGTTAGAAACAGTTTCTGAGAGCAGTTCTAATTGAGAGCGATCGCCTTTAATACTCACCCGTTCTTCTTTGGGTATTTTCGGGTCATCGAAGTGCAGCTGGAATGTCAGTTCTTTCGCTAAAGGACCACCCCACCAGCGAGAAAGGGGAGAAATTTTAGCGGTAATTTCTAAAGTACAAGTAGGAGGAGTATAGCGCTTGACAATCATTATATCAGTTGATAGTTGATAGTTGATAGTTGATAGTTGACAATTGTTAATTGTTAATTGTTAATTGTTAATTGTTATTTGGCGTAGTCCAGGAGAGCTAACCAGAGACGGCGATGACCGTTATGGGAACTGTAGAAAAGCAAATCGATGAGTAATTTTAAAGCTAGTTGGGATAAGATATCTGGGGATAAATCCCTTTCTAACATGCGTTCTTCATAAGTGTTGGTAAATTTATCTAAATAATCTCCCAGTAAGGCAATACGATGCGGTTCTTTATTTTGCTGGGTCATTTGTTCCAGAAGACTAACAGCGCGACGAATTAATTCTTGCTGTTGTTTCGCTAAATAGGAGATAATTAAGACCAGCGATCGCGCTTCTTCCACATCTAGCTTTTTTCTTCCGCCAGAACTCTTACGCAAAGGGTTAGCTTGACGCAAGGGCCAAAGTTCCACTCGATTAGCTATAATTTCTTGTAGCTTGAGAGTTTCGGCAGCTTTAAGTACTGCTTCCGAGCCAATACTAGCTAAAGCTTCTAAAGCCAATAATAGCAAATCCAGATGGGTTTTGATATTGTCTAACTGTTCCTCATTGGGAGTTCTAGTCAGAGGTAAGTCCTGCAACTGAGAAGCTGACGGCATTAGATTAAGCAATAATAAGCAAACAACAAATATAGCAATGAGCAATGAACAATTAACAATGAACAATGAACAATGAACAATTAACAATTAACAATTAACAATGAACAATTAAGAGTTCGTGCAGGAAAAATGCCCCTTTCGCTTTATACAAAGGTGATGCAGCAGATGCAGCACCTTTGTACAAAAAATGTAGCATGTAACGACACCAGCGCGAAGCGCTATAACTAACAACTATCAACTATCAACTCGACCGAATCTGAAAATTGACAACAAGCTAAAAAGCAAGAGGGATAAGGCGAGTCTAGTTTCTGCCATTTTTTGCGGAGACATTCGTCAATTCTTCATTTTGAATTTTGAATTTTGAATTTTGAATTCGACCTCAGGAGCTATCAACTATTAAATGCTATAACAATTTAAAAGAGCTTGCAAACCCCCTTGAAAACCAGAACCCACAGCATTAACTCGCCAATCTCCATCTTTACGATACAATTCTGCCATGATTAACGCTGTCTCAATGGAATAATCTTCCTGCAAATCGTAGCGCAGCACTTCTTTTTTAGACTGCACATCTACCAACCGCACGAAAGCATTTTGTACTTGACCGAAATTTTGTTTGCGCTTCTCTGCATCGTAGATAGTGACGGTAATAGCAATTTTGGCTACTTCTTGAGGTACTTTGCGCAAATCCACAATAATTACTTCATCATCTCCTTCTCCTTCCCCAGTGCGATTATCTCCCATCAATTGTACTGATTTATCAGGGTCGGGACTGGTAAGATTATTATAGAAAATAAAGTGTTGCTCGGAAATTAGCTTTTCATTTTCATCTAAGAGAAATGCAGAGGCATCCAAGTCAAAATCCGAACCAGTATCAGTGTTTTTTACATCCCAACCTAAACCAATGAATCCCGCTGTTAAACCGGGAGCCACTTTCTCTAAAGATACTCTTTGACCTTTTTGGAGTGAAACTGCCATGAATTTATTCCTCCTTGCTTTTTGAAGACAGATTTAAGACAGACACGGCAATGAGCAATGAACAATTAACAATGAACACTTCGGCTACCCTTCGACTACGCGGTCCCTGAGCGAAGTCGAAGGGCAGGGCAAGCGCTCAGTGCAGGCAATTAAGAGTTTGATAAGAAAAATGCCCACGCACGCTTTGTACAAAGGTGATGCAGCAGCTGCAGCACTTTTGTCTAAAAAATGTAACATGTAACGACACCAGCGCGAAGCGCTATAGGTCGCCCAATTAGTTTTATGATAGCATATAGCCATCCTATCAGTTTAGTACCCATAGGGCTTACGCAGAAACCGGGTTTCTCGGGAAAAAATCTCGATTTTAACCGTTTTCTTCTGACAGAAACCCGGTTTCTAGGTTATTTGCCTAAGTCCTGACCCAGTTTAACAACCGTTCTAACAGTTGCTATATCAAATATAAACTATTAACTATCCACTGTCAACTATCCACTATCAACTATCCACTATCAACTATCCACTATCCACTATCAACTTTTCGTAGCAATTCCTTGATACATATAACCAATAAATTTTGGTAGATTGGGAGCGTAGAATCGAGATAATGTGAGATTGCTAAATTTATTGCCTACTAGTTGCTCCATATTGCGATTGAGATGGCAGCCATCAGCAATAATCTTTTGGATTGGAGTTAAGCGATTTTGCCACACTTTTACTTTATCTTCTTCGCTCAGTCCATGTTCGATAAAGAAGAACTTGCCACCGGGTTTGAGAACTCGATGTATTTCCTCAATGGCCTTTTCTACTTTCCTAATACTGCACAATGTCCAAGTACAAACAACGCTATCAAAACTATTATCTTCCATCGGCAAATTTTCTCCATTGAGAATTTCCAAAGCTACTTTCATGTTAGCAGCATCAATTCGTTTTTGAACAAATTTTTTCATTCCCTTATTGGCATCTATGGCTATTAATTTAGCTACATTCTCGGAATAGTGGGATAAATTCAGTCCCGTTCCAAAACCAATTTCGAGAACTTGGCCACTGACTTCGGCCAGTAGTTGGCGGCGGTAATCAGCGAACACAGGCTGGGACATTACCCATTCCAAACCTTGAGGTATAATTACTTCTGAATAAAATCCCATTTTTTTCAATGAATAAAATAAATAATGAATAATTTTAGATTATCCCGTGGGTTAGAAACCGGGTTTCTTGCCAAAATTTTGAGAGTGATAGCAAAGTATAGCAATGAGCAATGAACAATTAACAATGAACACTTCGGCTACCCTTCGACTACGCGGTCCCTGAGCGAAGTCGAAGGGCAGGGCAAGCGCTCAGTGCAGGCAATTAAGAGGTTGATAAGAAAAATGCCCCTTTCGCTTTGTACAAAGGTGATGCAGCAGATGTAGTACGATTGTCCAATTTAAATGTAGCATGTAACGACACCAGCGCGAAGCGCTATAATAGTAGAAACCCGGTTTCTGGACTTAAGCCCAAACAACAAACAACTAACAACAAACAACAAACAACTAACAACAAACAACAAATAACAAACAACAAACAACAAACAACAAACAACAAATAACAAACAACTAATAAGATAATAATAATCGTTCCAAACTAGAGACCTTTAATCCTTTGCCAATAGCCTCCATTTGCCACTCCCCATTATCCCGATAAATTTCCGCCATAATCATTCCAGTTTGGCCTGCATATTCCCCTCCCGAGAGATTATAGCGAGCAATTTCTTGATTATTAGCCATATTAACTAAGCGCACAAAAGCATTTTTTACCTGTCCGAAGTCTTGCTTCCTTTCCACGCTATGATAAATATTTACCACGAAGGCTAACTTGACAATTTCTGGGGGAATATTCTCTAGATATACCAAAATTTGTTCGTCATCTCCTTCTCCTTTTCCCGTCAAATTATCTCCACAATGATTGATGGCTCCCGAAGGATGACGGAGGTTGGCATAATAGACCAGATTCTGCTTATTGCCAACTTTATTATTTTTATCTAAACAGACAACGGAAGCATCTAGGTCAAAATTCTTTGGTCCAGCAATAACACCGGACAATCCTCCCCCGGAGGGTTGAGCAACATCCCAACCCAAACCGCACATTACGTTGGTTAGTCCCGGTGCTTCTTTCTTGAGGGAAATACGCTGTCCTTTTTCCAGATTAATTGCCATTTTTTTTTCCTAACTATATAGTTGATAGCTCCTTCCGTCGAATTCAAAATTCAAAATTCAAAATTCAAAATTTAACAATTGGCGAATGTTGACCCGAAAAATGCCCCCTACTATACTCGCCTTATTCCTCTTGGTTTTTAGCTTGTTGTCAATTTTCAGATTCGGTCGAGTTGATAGTTGACAGTTGACAGTTGATAGTTGATAGTTAATTCAGGTTGCGGTTCTGCTTCCCTTCGACGACCCTCAGGGACCGCGTAGCCGAAAGGCAGGGCAAGCGCTCACTGCAACCTGCGGTTGATCTCTAGTATAGCATTTTTCCTGGCGATCGCTATACATCAATGAACAAGTTTTGTTATAATGAGCCAACAACCAACAACCGACAACAAACAACCAACAACCAACAACCAACAACCAACAACCCACAACCATTAACCGGGTGTGGTCAAAAGTAGTTGTTTGGGTCTGAATGTCAGGACTTACGCAAAATTTGCTTGAAGACACTATGAGTGGTGTGGTGCGTTGCGCTCGCGAAGCGCCGCTCTTAGCGCCCGCACCCTACAGATAGCTCGTAGGTTGGGTTGAGGTCACGAAACCCTTCGGCGACCCGGCCCCTGAGGGTCGTCGAAGGGCTGGGCAACGCCCAACAAGCCCAGGAAACTTGGGGTGTGGTCAAAAGTAGTTGTTTGGGTCTGAATATGTAGAAAGTCAATTGTGGGGTAGCCCCCCTTCGGCGACCCTCTGGGCAAGTCTGGGCTGCCTAACTTTCAGGTTAAGCCGCGACTATTGAGAATTAAAAATTCAACTGTTTTTGACCGCACCCCCATTAACCTGAATAACGATTAACTAAAGCTTGCAAACCTCCTGCATAACCGGAACCCACAGCATTAACTCGCCATTCTCCATTCCTGCGATATAATTCTGCCATAATCAATGCAGTTTCAATGGAATAATCCTCCTGTAAATCGTAGCGCAACACTTCTTCTTTAGTCTCTACATCTACTAGCCGGACGAAAGCATTTTCCACTTGACCAAAATTTTGCTTTCGCTTATCTGCTTCGTGGATAGTGACAGTAATGACGATTTTTTTTACTTCAGCAGGAACTTTACGCAAGTCTACAATAATTACTTCATCATCCCCCTCTCCTTCTCCAGTGAGATTATCCCCCATATGCTGTACTGATTTGCCTGGGTCCGGGCTGGTGAGATTGTTATAAAAAACAAAATGCTCGTCGGTGATTAACTTGTCGTTTTCTCCCAAGAGAAAAGCTGCAGCATCCAAGTCAAAATCGTGACCTGTATCCGTTGCTTTGACATCCCAACCTAAACCAATAAATCCAGCGGAAAACCCTGGTGCTATTTTATTTAAAGATACTCGCTGTCCTTTTTGCAGTGAAATTGCCATTTATTTTGACCTCCTACTGGTTTTTAACTAAGAATTGTAATATTGAATTAGTTCCGACGCGG
>JH610838.1 GCA_000252485.1 Prochloron didemni P4-Papua_New_Guinea
GAAGGGGGCTGGGGGGGATCCAACGTTAAAGCTGGTATTAATTATTTATAAATACTATTTTATTTGTAGCATTCTTTTTGAGTTTCAGATGATTTTCTCAATTTTAGCGCAATGGCTGGGGTTAGAAACCGGGAATATTCCAAAGTTTCAACATTAATTCTTAAAATCATAAGAGAAACCCGGTTTCTTGGCTGAAATCCAATCCACTAAACTTTTCAGATTTGATATTATTTGTTAGTGGCAAAGTTGGGAGAAAGTCGAATGAATTTAAATCCTTTCTCTACTGACCCTTTCCAACCTTGTGCCGCTTCATAACCTGCGCTCAAGCGATCCTGCTGAACCTCCTATCATTGACCCAGGATATTTAACAGCACCGGGGGATCTCCAAAAGTGTATAACGGCACTTCAGTTCGGTATCGATATTGGTAATAAACTAAGCCGATGGCTGGGGAAGCAAATTGCTCCGTTATCAAACAATCATTTGGAGGAGTACATCAGAAGAACAGCTGATACAACACACCATTTTTGCGGAACTTGCAGGATGGGAAATGATAGTCAATCTGTAGTAGATACAAAACTTAGGTTGCGCAATACGTTAGGGGTGCGTGTAATTGACGCTTCTGTCTTTCCGCTGCCAATAACTGCAAATACGGCAGCAGCAACTATGATGATTGCTGATAAGGGAGCTGACTATATAATTACAGGATAATACTAATATATCGGCGTTGCACAATTGCGGGATGATAGTCCAATTTCAATTCGCTGAAATATTGATAAATAAGGAAAAAATTTTGGGCATATATCCAAATCATCCCACAGAGATGCAACGCCCATGACTTACCAGTTAGCAGTTACCAGTTATCAGTGTTTGTTACTTCACCATCTTATATCAAATCTGAAAATGGTTGCTACGATACATTAGTTAATGATTTCAGCCCAGAAACCTGGTTTCTCCTATTATTTTAAGGATTAATGCTAAAATTTTGGAATATTCCCGGTTTGGAAACCCACGGGATAACCTCAATCTATACTATGATGCAACGCCACTATTTGTAGCAATCATTTTTGTATTTCATCTTACTCGATCGCCCAAAAAAGAAGTTAGTTCCATCCCAAAATGCTGTGGTGGGCAGTGCCGCACCCTACGAATTGCTCTCAATGGCTAAAAAAAGAAGTTCTATGGCTAATAACCAAAGAAAATGCAAGGTTTTTTTGCTCAATCCAAAACTTTCTCTAGGTATCTCTTGTTTCAAGATAACACTGAATCCCATCTATAAGTCCTGGGGGGCTTTGATGAATTTTTCCCCCAATGTTGGGGACTCACGGGGACTAGACAAATTATAAGTAAGATATAAACGGACATGATATTACTTGATCGCCCAAAAAAGAAGTTAGTTCCATCCCAAAATGCTGTGGTGGGCAGTGCCGCACCCTACGAATTGCTCTCAATGGCTAAAAAAAGAAGTTCTATGGCTAATAACCAAAGAAAATGCAAGGTTTTTTTTGCTCAATCCAAAACTTTCTCTAGTAATATTGTAGGTTGGGTTGAGGCACGAAACCCAACAGCAGATTAGTTTTGTTGGGCGTTGCCCTGCTTCGCTATCGCTCAACCCAACCTACTAAAACTCAATTATCAATGACAGTAGGGTAAATAAACTGGAGTTTTGAGAATAACATTGGAACCTTCTCTTACGATTAGATAGACTTCTTCGTAACCATCCTGGCTAATTACTTCCTCAATAATGTAGTAATAATTGCCATTAGTCCACCAGGAACTACATATACCTTCCCGACAGGTAATTTTACCTCCAGTTAAACTAAGACAATCTCCATTATTTTTATTACAACCTTCATAAAAAAGGTTTCCCGTTCCATTTACCCCAGACCAAGATTCTTCATTGAAAATAGTTATTTTGTACTCTTCATTCTCCAAAACTGTTTCTGAGAAAGCAGGAGTTGCAAAGGCAAGGGAAATGGCAGTTAAAGCAGTTACAAATACTGTTTTCATCATTTTCTGTAAATTCCTCTTCTGAAACAACTATAGCAAGTGCCTAAATCGGATTGAGACAGCAGATTGATTTGTGTGGTAATATCAGGCTTGTGGTGGGCAATGCCGCACCCTACTCTCAATAATATAGTAGGTTTGATATATTAAATATCAACTATCAACTATCCACTATCAACTATCAACTATCAACTATCAACTATCAACTATCAACTATCCACTATCCACTATCCACTATCCACTATCAACTCCATTCGGGTCTTAAAATGATTGCCTCTCTCAAATAACAATGCCGCATTTCTCGTTGAAGTTTGGGACTATTTAAATGGATTAAAACCCGAATGCAATGTTTTAAACTACCTTCAACGTGCAGTTGCTGCAGGTCCAATAAAGGAACCGTATCCCATCCGGGACGCTGTCGGGCGATCGCCGCTGGGAAAATAACATCTATATCTCTAGTGGTGGTAAAGATAACGCTAACAATCTCTTCTGGATCTAGCTGGTTGTGTTTTTCCAGGCAATGGAGCAATTCCGTAACTACTTCTGTGATTTCTCCTATTGTATTCTCTCTCGCAGTTGTAGCTCCGCGAATTGCTCGTACTTTCCACTCCACAGCTATTTCCTCCAAAATTCTTTCCCTAGGGTCGATACAACCATAACGGCTGACCGTTGGTAGCCAGTTCAAATTGTAGCCAATCTATGGTAGTTCCCCGAACTAATTTTGCTCTTTCTCTACCGGGAATCAGTCGATTAAGGAAAGGTTTGGGTTCTTCAATGGTTTGACATTCTGCTTTTTCCGGGTCCAGTCCCGCTAATTCTGCAGCCCAACGGCGAGCATCTTCTTCCGTGCCCAAACGGTCTACTACTCCCAACTCTAAGGCTTGCTCTCCAGTAAAAATCCGTCCGTCAGCAAAGGTTTTGACCGTCTCTACAGCTAATTTACGCCCCGCAGCTACCGTACCAACGAATTGCTCGTAACTGCTGTCGATTAACTGCTGCAGGATAGTTTCTTCTTCCTCTGTCAACTCTCGGTCGAAGGAGAGAATGTCTTTATAGGGACCGGATTTAATGGTTTTGAAGGAAATGCCGATTTTATCCAGCAGTCGCTCTAAGTTATTACCTCGCAGAATTACTCCAATACTGCCTGTAATTGTACCTGGGTTGGCCACAATGTATTCAGCCCCCATGCCGATATAAACCCCTCCAGAGGCGGAAATGTTGCCGAAACTGGCCACAATTTTTACTTTCTCTCCCAGACGCTTGAGGGCGGAGTAGATTTCTTGGGAGTCCCCTACGGTTCCTCCAGGAGAGTCGATGCGCAAAAGCAGGGCGGGGTATTTCTTCTCCTTAACCTGATCTAAGGCTTTCAGGACTTTTTTCCTGGTTGCTCCCGCGATCGCCCCTGTAATTTCGATTCGCGCTATTTGCTTGCTTGTTCTCGGTTTAAAAGGCCAGACCATGTTTCTTGTCGTTAACTTTAGATAGATTTGTATAAAAAAGTATACAATTAGTTACAATATAATATATATTAAAGATAGGAATCTTGATGCAATTAAATTTGAACAAACTCTTAACCATAGCTCCTTTTTTCCTCTGGGGAACGGCTATGGTGGCTATGAAAGGAACCTTAGACCACACTACTCCTCTCTTCATGGCAGTGATGCGGTTGTTACCGGCAGGCTTATTGATTTTAGCAGCAACGGTTATTTTCCGCCTTCCTCAACCCAAAACTCTCAAAGCATGGCTTTGGATTGGTTTGTTCGCTCTGGTGGATGGAACCATGTTTCAAGGCTTTCTCGCTGAAGGCTTGGCTCGCACTGGAGCAGGTTTGGGTTCGGTATTAATTGACTCCCAACCTCTAGCGGTGGCTTTGCTTTGTTGCTGGCTGTTTGGAGAAGCCATCGGTTGGGTGGGTTGGCTGGGATTGAGTTTAGGCATTTTGGGCATTAGCGCCATCGGCTTGCCAGAGGATTGGATTTTCTCTCTCTTCCAGGGGGCAGAAACTACAGTTTCTTTTAACATTGAGAATATTCTCCAAAGCGGAGAACTCCTCATGCTGTTAGCTTCCTTGTCTATGGCAGTGGGAACCGTGATTATTCGTCCCCTCGGTCGCCATGCGGACCCAGTAGTGGCTACGGGCTGGCATATGATTTTAGGCTCTTTACCTTTGTGTATGGGTTCTGGAATTTGGGAAGAGCAACAATGGGTGCAGATTACCGGTTCTGATTGGCTTGCTTTGGCTTATAGTACTGTCTTTGGCACGGCGATCGCCTATGGCATCTTTTTCTATTTGGCCAACCGAGAAAATCTTACCAGTCTCAGCGCTCTCACCTTTCTCACTCCCGTCTTTGCTCTTCTGTTTAGCTATCTTTTGCTCTCGGAACAGCTGAGTTTATTACAATGGTGTGGGGTCAGCCTGTCATTGGTGGCTATTTATTTAATAAATCAACGAGAGAGAATTGCTTGCTGGTGGGAATCCCTTGTTGCCGGTAATTTTACTGTATTTTCAACGAAAATGCTCTTCTCTTTAGAGAAAGAAAACTAATTGGGTATTATAGGAGTTAAGATTGAGCCAGATCGAAATTAACTCCTAGATTTGTGAGGGCACTGTTGCCTAGATTATAGTTATAGTAAAAAAACTTGCTTTAATTATATACTTTTCGCAGCTTTGGTAAAACCCTTTGCTTAAGTTTATGTTTATTTATCGTATTTCCCTACTGATTGCTGTTTGGATTAGTTGTCTTGGTTTTGTTCCTACTTACAAAAACAAGCCGCTTTTGGCCGACTCTCCCCTTGGATTTCCCCAAACTCAAGAGGAAAACTCCACGGAAGGAACCACCACGCCCCAAGATACTACTGGCTCACAACAAAAACCAAAAACAGATAATTTAAAAAGTGCCCCCCAAAAAAATAATTTATTCCTAATTGTCGGTTTAGCTGCTGGTGTGATTGGCCTGGGAGGAGGCATATATTTTATTTTATCTCGACCGAAGCCAACAAAAAACCCTCCGCCTCAGCAATATTCTCCTGTTCATGATGTTGTATCGGACATTAGATTAGACAGAGAACAACCAAGGGAAAACAATTTGGATTATTATAATTTTTCCACCACTAACCTAGAGCAAGACCTGGATTATTTCGAGATTAATCGCAAGAATCCTCGCATTTCTAAAGTAAATTTTATTGAACAATTAATTGACGATTTGCAAATGCCAGATCCCGATATTAGAAAAAACGCGATTTGGCAATTAGCCCAACAGGGGGATTCTCGAGCAATACAGTCCTTAGTTCAACTAATGTTGGACACAAATTCTCAAGAACGCAGCTTGATTTTAGCAGCAATATCCCAAATTGCTATCCGAACTATCAAACCCCTCAATCAAGCATTAGCTATCTCCCTACAAGATGATAATGCGGAAGTGCGCAAAAATGCGGTCCGAGACTTGACTAAAGTTTATGAATCAATCTCGAAAGTCTCTAAAAGATTGCAATTTGCCGTGGAAGATTCTGATCAGGAAGTACGGGAAATAGCTCAGTGGTCTCTGGAAGCTTTAAATATGAATCGAAATCGGCTTTCTCCTTCTCAGTCTGAAGACTACCAGGATTTAGAAATCCCGCAAGATCACAAAAATTTGGAGAATAATCTCTATGAAGATATTTCCTAATTAAAATAGAGTAACACGAGATTGGCAAAATTAGAGGAAAATACTGTTGTGCTGACAATGGAACAAAAGAAGACTGCGATACGACTATTATTTGTAGGTGAATAATACTGAGCTAACCAGGAGCTTCTCACAGGTGAAAAAGTACTTATTCGTAATGCTAGCCTTTGTCTCCATCGCCATATACCTGTTTCGTTACCAGACTCTTCCCAACAGAGAAAGTTTATCAATATTGAAAAAATAAGGAGGACAAGATGAACATAGCGAAATTAGCAACTGATGGAACCAATCAGATTGTTATCCTACGGTCGCAGTTTCATTTATCTGGCAATGAGGTTTATATGAAAAAAATGGGAAATGGAATTCTCCTGATTGCTAAAGATGACCCCTGGCGCTCGCGTAGCGATCCGCGGAGCGGTGCGCTAATTGATAGTGTGGATAGTTTTTCTGAAGACTTTATGGAAACTAGAGAACAACCAAATTTACAAATTCGTGAGGAGTTATTTTAATGAAATGTTTATTAGCTACAAGTCATTTATTATATTATTTTAAGTTTTCTTGGAAGTAGGGTGCGGCACTGCCCACCTATAGCGTTGTTATTTGTTGTCGGTTGTTGGTTGTGAAGAAAAAAAGAGATAGCTATGATTGCCACAATTAAAAAGCAGGAAATTATCTATCCTAGTGCCGATGGAGAACCTATGGCAGAAACTTACGCTCATTTATACGCTATTTTGACCATTTTAGAAGTGTTGAAACAGTATTTATCAGGTAGTCGCGCCACTGTATTAGCCAATCAGTTTCTCTATTATAATCAGGGATTTCCCAAAATGCGAGTTGCACCGGATGTAATGGTGATTTTTGACGTGGAACCTGGAGGTAGAGATAATTATAAAATCTGGGAAGAAGGACAAGTTCCCAGCGTTATTTTTGAGATAACTTCCCCCGCAACGCAAAAACAAGACCAAGAATCAAAAAAGCTACTATACGAACAGTTAGGAGTGTTAGAATATTGGTTGTTTGACCCTAGAGGAGAATGGATTGAAGAAAAGTTACAAGGTTATCGATTGAGAAATGAAGAGTATGAAGTCATTAAAGATAGTCGTAGCGAACCATTGCAGTTAAGATTAACTGTAGAAGGGGAATTAATTAGTTTCTATCGGGAAGATACGGGAGAAAAGTTATTGATTCCTGAAGAGTTAGCTGCAGCTTTACAGAAAGAACGAGAAAAAGTTGCTGAAATGGAAACTCTGTTACAGCGTTATCGAGAACAGTTTGGGGAGTTATCTGAGGAATAAGTTTTAACTATAGCAATGAACAATGAACAATTAACAATTAACAATTAACAATTAACAATGAACAATTAAGAGTTCGTGCAAGAAAAACGCCCATGCACGCTTTATACAAAGGTGATACAGCCGGTGCATTACCTTTGTATAAAAAAATGTAGCATGTAAAGACACTTTAGGAGCGAAGCGCTATATTTCTCAGTTTGTTACATCGTAGGTTGGGTTGAGGTCACGAAACCCTTCGGCTACCCTTCGGTGACCCTCTGGGCAAGCGCTCAGGGCAACGCCCAACAAGCCCAAAGAAAATTGTTGTTGGGTTTCGCTATGGCTCAACCCAACCTACAATTGCTTATAACATTATTGTATCTCATTGATCCCTATTTATTGTGGATTGAAAAATTCTTCATTATTGTTTTCTTCGTTGTTCATTGTTTCTTGAGAAGGTACTGTCCACCAAGCCAACCCATAAGGTTGAACCGACTCATTCATTTGTTCCCGGTAATGAACCCGAATTTTATAATAGCCAGTTTCGGGAACGGGACAAAAAATATGCTCTACACTATCCGCTTCACTCACGGAAGAACATACGCTTTTCTTGGTTTTCTTTTCATCTGCTGGCATTAAATAAATATCCAGGTTATTTAAACCGTGATCGCGAAATGTTTCCCCCACATCATACTGTTCGTCCCCGTCTAAATCCTCCAGTTCTACCAAACGGTCCCAAGTCAAACTGATAGAAACAAAACTGTCCTTTGCTAAAGGTTGTTCTAACTCGTAATCTACTGACGATTTTGCTTTCAACTTATTGTAGTCCCAACCCAGATTAGCAACCAAAGTTTCCGGGGAATACTGCCCAGCGCTAAATTGTTGGTAGGCACGGAAAATATTCAGATGACCCGTACCCAATTCTATATCTAGAGGTATTTTCTCATCTCTATAAGCATCGGAGTCCAACCAGGTGCGATTCTTTTCACTAACGGTAGTGCGTTCCATGCCTAAATAGAAACCATCTCCCCTATCTTCAATCTTATCTCCTGCATTAAGTAACACCGCCTTCATTACTTCGTGACGGCGGGAGTCTAAACTCCAATTAGACTCAAAATTTTTTAATTGGCGATCGCCGTATTCTTGCAACAAAGCCACCGATGCAGTAATGTGGGGGGCAGCAAAGCTAGTTCCGCTCACCCGCGTGACTTTTCCCTCCAAATTGTATAAAGAAATTTTATCTCCTGGAGCCACCAAACTAATGGCACGTCTCGGGCCCACGTTAATTTCCTGCTGGATTGTCCTACTGCCAATACCCATTGGTAAAGCACTCAAATTGGCAAAATCCACCTTGACAAATTTCCCTTCTCGCTTAGTGGTATAAGCCGTAGTAATGCCGTTATAGTGGTCCGTGGGAATGGGAATCCCTCCGCCGCCCTGATTGCCAGCAATAACATAGAGGACATCGTGAACCCGACTAGACCAATCGATACATTGAGTTAAAAGGGCATTGCCGTCCAAAACCGCATCTTTGCGCCGGTCTCGCTCCAAAGATTCGCCGAAACTGAAATTAATCGCTCGCACGTCCCCACTATTTTGCTCTGCCACATGCTGGGCGGAGAGACACTCCTCTGGTTGTCCGCTCTCTGCCAGAGAACCCACCGCCGAAGCATAAAGTCTCGCTCCGGGGGCAACTCCTCGGAAACGTTTATCCCCGCTCACCATTACCATCGCTACCATAGAAGCGTGGTTATCCACATTCTCATTGGAACTGGCGGGGAGATCTTGCTGGAAAATCCCGGCAACAGACATTTTGGGATTCCAGGATACCACTTTATCGAAACCAAACTGACCTGGTCTGCCAATTTCTACTTGACCGATGGCTATTTTGCTACCGGTTAAATTGTAGGGTTCTTCATGCAAGCGACGAGCCCCAATACCATTATTTCCCACAGAAATTTCTAATGCTAGTGCTGGTGCAATTAGTCCAGTAGCTGCCAGCGCTCCCACTAGCCATTTCACTTTTTTCCCCATGTCTTTCATCAATTATCAATAAACAATGAACAATGAACAATTATTAATTAATTATTAAAACAATTAAAAGAATTAATCAATAACCGTTATTCAATATCTACAGGACTACGCAGAAACCGGGTTTCTGGAGAAAAATCTGGATTTTAGCCATTGTATCTGGGTTAGAAACCCGGTTTCTCTGGTTGTGTGCGTAAGTCCTGATCCAGTATAGTCCATGGCCTAGGTCACAGGCAATTCGCCTGTGCCACGGCAGTTAAAAGAACCACGGAATAGGCCGCAATACCTTCTTCCCTGCCTACCGGTCCCAACTTTTCATTAGTAGTAGCTTTAACCCCTATTAGTTCTTGGTTAATAGCTAAACTGTTGGCTAAGTTAGAGGTCATAGCTGCTAAATGAGGTTTGAGTTTGGGACGTTCTGCTACAATTACCGAGTCAATATTATTAATTTGCCAACCTCGCTGGTTCATCAATTCATTTACCTGTTTTAATAACAATAAACTATTAGCTCCTTTCCACTTCGGGTCAGTAGGAGGAAAATAATGACCGATATCCCCCAAACTTAAAGCTCCCAACATGGCATCCATGATAGCATGGGTAAGAACGTCAGCATCGCTATGTCCTAGCAATCCTAATTCATGGGGGATGTTTACTCCACCGAGGATCAGAGGTCTTCCTTCTACTAATCTATGGATATCATAACCGTTACCAATGCGAATATTCATCTTCCACCAATTAATAATTAACTCCCGAAAATTATAGCATGATTGACGTTTTATCCCTCTAAATCTTCCTAACCTACAATTTATTAGACATTTTCAGACATGGAAGGGCTATTAATAGGGTTTATCCCCCTAAATCCCCCTCTCATTTGGGGGACTTTTAAGATATAAGTTTAAAGCCATACCGGTTTCAGCGGTCACAGGATAATATGAAATACAAAAATGATTGCTACAAATAGTTTATTGCATCATAGTATAGATTGAGGTTATCCTGTGGGTTGAGAAACCGGGTTTCTTTCCAAAATTTTAGCATTAATCCTTAAAATAATAGGAGAAACCCGGTTTCTGGGCTGAAATCATTCACTAATGTATCTGTAGCAACCATTTTCAGATTTGATATAAGATTATTCAACAAACAACAAACAACCAACAACTAACAACTAACAACTAAACTCTTGCCAACATTTTCCTCTATAACCAAAATGGAATAATTCCGGGTGGATAATCTCAGCTAATATCTCCGCCGAATCCACCAATCTAGGTCCGGGACGATTGAAATAAGCATTGCCGTCCACAATAAAAACTTGTTCGTTCTTAACTGCTTTTAAACCGGACCAATGGGGATTTTGCCTCAATACTTGAGATTCTTGTTCCGTCCGTTCTAAATCGAAACCACAGGGTAAAATAACAATTATATCGGGATTGGCTTTTATTAATTCTTCCCAAGTTAAATAAGGAGAATGCTTGCCTTTAACTGCCAACAAAGATTTAGCCCCAGCAATTTCAATGAGTTCCGGAATCCAGTTGCCACCTCCCATGAGAGGTTCCGTCCATTCTAAAGCTACTACAGTAGGTAAAGTTTCAGGAGGTAGCGCTTTTACTTTCTCGGTAATAGCATTAATTCTAGCTTGTAATTGAGATAGAATAGGTTCCGATTCCACTCCCAAAGTTTGGCCCACTCGTTGAATATCGGCCCACACTTCTGTCAGTAAATTAGGTTGGAGGGAAATAATTTGAGGTTGGGATTTAGTTAGTTGGGCCAGAGCTTTTTCTACTTCGGCAAAATTAACAGCGCAAACGTCGCATTGGTCTTGGGTTACTATATGAGTTGGTTGCAGTTGTTCTAGGAGGTCAACTTTAATTTTATAAATACTCAGTGCTTGTTGCAGGAGAGTTTTAACATCTACATCGATTTGACTGCTTTTTTGATTGCTATTGAGGGTGGCTTCGGTGCAAATAGGCAAGTTTTTTGCTTCTGGGGGATAATCGCATTCGTGAGACCGCCCTATTAAGGCAGAGGTTAATCCCAAACAGGCCACAATTTCCGTGGCACTGGGAAGTAGGGAAACAATTCTTTTTGTTGTTGGTTGTTGGTTATTGGTTATTTGTTGTTGGTTGCCTGCACTGAGCGCTTGCCCTGAGCGTAGTCGAAGGGTAGCCGAAGTGTTGGTTATTTGTTGTTGGTTCATTATCTTTATATAACAATTTATCTGTAGTTATAAGTAATTATAGCAATTGTAGGTTGGGTTGAGATTGTAGGGTGCGTTCGCAACGCACCGCAGCGTATATGATAAATTCATAGTAGGGTGCGGGCGCTAAGAGCGGCGCGAAGCTGGGCGCAACGCACCGCAGCGTATA
>JH610839.1 GCA_000252485.1 Prochloron didemni P4-Papua_New_Guinea
GGTCCCTATTGAAAACAGGGACCAATGGACATATCCAAAAACTAGGGGTGCTTGATATATAAGGATTTGAGAACCAATTCTTACGATGTCTAATGAAGAACAATAAATCGCTACATACGAAGTGATAGAATCTGAATTGACCAACCCAGCCAATAAATTCTTGTCAACTCAACCATTCGACTCCCTATCCAAGCAACTCTACGACCACCTCATTCGAGAGGATATAGGTCGCGTGGAGATTTCTCTAGAAGTTCCTGGGGAATCTTTATTTATCGACGTAGTGGTCACTCCTAACCCCAACCCTACAGGTAATTCCCTTAGTTTAGGATTGCTCGGCAGAGCCATCCAACGTCCGTGTATCTTGGAAACCTATCGCAACGCTCCCACAGCTGAAGCCACCAATGTCTGTATATTCAAACGGATTTGGTACTTCTTGGAATTACGTCGTCGAGCTAAAAGAGCAAAACAAACCTTCACCAAGTCCGACCAACCGCAATTGTGGATTGTTACTCCCACCGCTAGTCACCACTATAGCGCTACGCGCAATTAAAAATTCAAAATTCAAAATTCAAAATTAGGCTATGACTAGGTTTCAGGCTTTATGAATGACAATACCTAAATGCTTCGTGCTATATCTTGAAGAATTTAATGCTAAACCCAAACAAGGCTGGCCCCCAGGAGTCTATGGGCTGGCCACCGGACTCCACACCGGGATTATCGTCATTCACCATCTTCCAGTGGAACCGGAAACTCTCTGGTTTCGGCTCCTGGGAAGAGGAAGAGTCCAAGCCAAGGCAGCGCAAGAAGTCCTGGCCTTGCCCCAGAACGATCCCTTGCGCTCCGGCTCATTACAATTATTATCTAGTTGGAAAATCGTCGAACGAATCCATCCAGATCTGGAACAAACAAACAGGGAGTTTAATATGGCACTCTCACAAGCTTATTTAGAGTGGGAAAAGGAAGTTGAACTGCGAGGCGAACTGCGAGGCGAACAACGAGGCGAACAACGAGGTAAGCAGAAAGTAGCCCTGAATATGCTTGGCGGTGGCATTCCCGTTTCCCAAATCGCTCAATTTACCGGACTTTCTTTTCAACAAATCCAAAAACTACAATCGGAGCTTAATAACTCGTAACTTTTGAATACATCTCTGTCGTCAGAGCAGTCTGGAATAT
>JH610840.1 GCA_000252485.1 Prochloron didemni P4-Papua_New_Guinea
ACAATCTTATTGTATCGTCGTTACTCCCACTGACAATGTACTGGCCATCTGGGCTAAAAGCTACCGAGTTGACTGCAGACTCATGGCCGAGGAAAGGTTCACCGATGAGTTTGCCTGACCTGTCCCACAATCTTACTGTCCTATCATTACTCCCACTCACAATGTACTGGCCATCTGGGCTAAAGCCTACTGAGTTTACACGAGACTCATGGCCGAGGAAAGGTTCTCCTATGGGGTTGCCTGACCTATCCCACAATCTTACTGTATTATCCAAACTCCCACTGACAATGTACTGGCCATCTGGACTAAAAGCTACTGACGAGACAAAAGACTGATGGCCGAGGAAAGGTTTTCCGATGAGGTTACCTGACCTATCCCACAACCTTATTGTATTATCCTCACTGCCACTGACAATGTACTGGCCATCTGGGCTAAAAGCTACTGACAAGACAGAATCCTGATGGCCTTTCAGAAGATTGCGCTCTCGGGCTACATCAACCGCAGAATGTAAACTAGATTGAGCTTGGGGAAGAACCCGTCCTAATTTTTCTTGACTCTTACCAGCATTACTAATAGCAAGAACCAGAGCATCTACAGGTTCAATAGTTAGCAAATTTCTAAAAGTTACTGCATCGACTCGCACTTCTACAATAGTAGCTTGACGTTTAGCATTACGCCATTGCCAAACAGCTACCGTGGCCGCTCCTAAAACTACCACCAAACTCCCAGAAAGCAATTGAATAGTGCGTCGCTGACGGCGAGTTTTTTCTAATCGCAGGTAATCTCGTCGCTCCACACTTGCTTGAATAAATTCCTCGCTGGAATCATCCACACTACCGAAAGCTTTTGCTTTCCTCAGCTCCAAAACTCGCTCTAACTTGGAACCACTCCAAAGTTCGTCCTTAGCTTTCTCTTTATCCTTTTTTCTCAATCCATCCCATTGACTGGCATCCGTACTCAATCGACCCCTAAGAATAATAATTTCTTCTTGTTCTCTAATTAAATCTTGCAGTAATGTCCAAGAACGGAGTAATTGTTCGTGAGCAACTTCTACCGTATTTTTTTCTTCTCTTCCACTCACTAACAGACGATTCTCAATTAGTTCCTTTAAAGCACTAGTTCTGACCGGGTCGCTCTCTAATTGAGCTTTTTTCACCCTTTTACTCACCGGTTCTTGAATATATTCTTTACGAACATTTTCTTTAATTGTCAAATCAATTAATTGAATAAAAATTTGCTTTGCTGCTTCTTTTTCTGCCTCGCTTAATTTTTGGTATATTTTATCTGCTTGCTGTTGCAGCGCCCCGGAAACCCCACCTAAATCCGTATAGGTTTGGGACTGCAAAACTCGATTATCTTCTCCAATCCTATCTTTTCTCCAGAGTAAATCCAGAGTATATTGCAACAAGGGGAGAGAACCAGCTTGTTGATGAAAGTCGCTAATAATTTGCTCTACCAAACCTTTAGCAAAAGTTACTCCATTTCTCGCTGCTGGTTCGGCAATAGCTAATCTCAGTTCTGCTTCCCTCAAATCTTTAATTAAGCGAATCCGACTTTGTTCTACCTCATCGATGAAGTTAGGATAGGCTCTCAGACGGTCGATGAAATCGGACCGCATGGCGATTATTAGCTTGACAGGAAGATGTTTAGCTCTAATTAATAATTCTAGGTTAGTAATAAATTGGTCTCTTTGAAGCTGGGGAGTGAGAGTAAATATTTCTTCAAACTGGTCCATGAAGATAATCCATTGTTGGTTATCTTCTTTTAATTCTTGAATGAGTTGAATGAGAGGATTGTTAGTTTCTTCTTTAATAATTTCTCTCGCTCTAGTTCTAGATTGATGGGGTAAACTATAAACTAAGGAGTCTAAAGGAGCTATATGGGGAACGAAAATTAATTTTACTAATCTAGCTGCGCCCCACTTATCTCCTAAATAAGGAATAATTCCTGCTTGAATCAGGGAGGATTTGCCACTACCTGAGGCTCCTAGGAGTAAGAGCAAGTTGTTGCTTGCTAAATGATGGCTTAATTGCTGGATCCATTGTTCGCGACCGAAAAATTTATCTTTATCTTCTGGCTCGAATTTCTTTAATCCTAAATAAGGAGAACCGGGGATTAGTTTTTGACTGTGGATTTCTGCTTCTGACTTTTGCGCGATGATATATTGATTGAGAATGTTAGCTTTGACATTGCCAATAATTCCTTTCCCATCACCGCCAATATTATTAATATAAGGCTCCCTCATCTTGGTATTTCCTGCTAACTAATATTCTGATTCAATCGTTCGATGTTAAAGTTGCCAAGGTTGCCTTTTGCATCACCTCCAATATTATTGACGTTATTTTGACCTGTTTCCTGCTTGGATTCCAGTTGTTCTAAGAGTTTCTTGGCTAGGTTAATAATTTCTTCATCTTTATCTACAGCAGCTTCTATTAATTTCTCTTTCAAAGGTGCTTCATAGGTTTTTGGCTCTTGCTGGTGTTGTTCGAGAAGCTTTGTTGTTGTTGGTTGATTGGGCAACTTTCGCTTGATTAAGGCTTTGAAGCTGTTGTAAAGGTCTGGAACTGCTTTGGTGGCAGCTTTACTTGCTCCCGTTGCTAAGGCTTTAAGAATCAGATCGATATATTCCATGGGATTAACTATTTATTATCTATAATATGATAGTATTTGTAGGGTGCGGCACTGCCTACCAAAGTCTTGGCTCCTAAACCAAAAATAAACAAATGAAGTTGTTTGTGAGTTAAGGCTGGTGTCGGCGCAGATACCTGGGCGATCCCTTCGTGCCGCGAAGCGATCGCTTGTCTATTGATACTCCCAGGAATCTGCACTCATAATCTTTAGGCTATAATCCTAATCTAAGCAATTAGAATTTGTAGGACTTACGCAGAAACAGGGTTTCTGAACTAAAACTCTGGATTTTACCATTTTATCCCGACGAGAAACCCGGCGAATTGGCTTGTTGGCGTAAGTCTTGATTGGGTGCGGTCACAAACAGTTGAATTTTATATTCTCAATAGTCAAGGCTTACCCGCGATTGTTAGGCAGGCAGCCCAGAGGGCTACCCCACGATTGATTAATAGATATTCAGCCGGAAACAACTACTTTTGACCACACCCGTCTTGATTCGGTTGCTAAACTGATAACCAACAATTACCAAAATTTGATAGCCTGAGCTAAAGGTTTTGGGAAGGTTATTAGCGTGGATATTCAACTAGGTCGGGGGAAAACGGCTCGACGAGCCTACGGAATTGATGAAATTGCACTAATCCCCGGAGTGCGCACTTTAGACCCATCTCTGGCAGATACTAGATGGGAAATAGGCTCCATGGAACGCCAAATTCCCATTATCGCCAGCGCTATGGATGGGGTGGTGGACGTGAAAATGGCGATTCTGCTCTCAGAACTGGGAGCCATGGGAGTTTTGAATTTGGAAGGAATTCAAACTCGTTATGCTGACCCAGAACCGATTTTAGACCGGATTGTAGCGGTGGGTAAGTCCGAATTTGTGGGACTAATGCAGGAACTATACGCCGAGCCAATTAAGCCTTCTTTAATTGCCCAACGAATTGGAGAGATTAAAGAAGGGGGGGGTATTGCTGCAGTAAGTTTGACTCCTGCTGGAACGATTAAATATGGGGAAATAGTAGGTAATTCTGGAGCGGATTTATTATTTATCCAAGCAACAGTGGTTTCTACCGCTCACCTCTCTCCGGAGTCTTTTACCCCTCTAGATCTAGCTCAATTTTGCCAGGACATATCCATCCCAGTAGTAATGGGAAATTGCGTCACTTACGAAGTAGCGCTGAACTTGATGAAAGCCGGTGCTGCTGGGGTTTTGGTAGGCATTGGACCTGGTGCTGCTTGCACTTCTCGCGGCGTTTTGGGAGTGGGGGTTCCCCAAGCTACAGCAGTAGCTGACTGTGCTGCGGCCCGAGAAGACTATCAACGGGAGACGGGAAAATATGTGCCTGTGATTGCGGATGGAGGTATTATTACTGGAGGGGATATTTGTAAATGTATCGCCTGCGGTGCGGATGCAGTGATGATTGGTTCTCCTATTGCCAGGGCTGAAGAAGCTCCGGGAGGGGATTATCATTGGGGAATGGCTACTCCCAGTCCTGTTTTACCTCGAGGTACGAGGATTAAGGTGGGAACTACGGGAACTATTAAGGAAATTTTGGTGGGTCCAGCTAAATTAGATGACGGAACCCACAATCTCTTGGGGGCGCTGCAAACTAGTATGGGGACGCTAGGGGCTAAGGATTTGCGAGAAATGCAACAAGTTGAAGTGGCGATCGCGCCTTCTTTATTAACAGAAGGTAAGCTGTATCAAAAAGCGCAACAACTAGGCATGGGTAAGTAAAATAAAATTTGACGAGATTTTGTATTTCGTCAAATCTTCTATTCATAGTGGATAGTTGATAGTTGATAGTTGATAGTTGATAGTTGATAATTGATATATTATATTTTTTCTCTATATTGTAAAATTCTATACAAACAACAAACAACCAATAACAAACAACCAATAACAAACAACCAACAACCAACAACCAACAACCAACAACCAATCTAATGATTCTAGAACTATTAAAGAATAGAGTAAGTCAAGCCTTAGTAGCTGCATTTGGCGAAGAATTAGCAGGAGTAGACCCCCTAGTTGTACCCGCTAGTAACCCCCGGTTTGGAGATTATCAGTCCAATGTGGCTCTATCCTTACCAAAACAATTAAAACAAAATCCAAGGGCGATCGCCCAACAAATTGCGGACAACATTGATATTACCAATATCTGTCAAACTCCTGAAATAGCAGGTCCAGGCTTTCTCAATTTCACTCTCCTAGCATCATACCTAGCAACTAGACTCAAAGACATTCAAACAGACTCTCGTTTGGGAGTAGAAATAGCGAAAAATCCCCAAAGAACGGTAATAGATTTTTCCAGCCCGAATATTGCCAAGGAAATGCACGTGGGACACCTGCGCTCCACTATAATTGGGGATAGTATTGCCCGCATTTTGGAATTTCGCGGTCACGACGTTCTTCGCTTAAACCACGTGGGAGACTGGGGAACTCAATTTGGCATGTTAATTGCTTATCTTCGGGAAGCCTACCCAAAAGCTTTGACTACTGCCGATGCTTTAGATTTGGGAGACTTGGTTTCTTTATATAAAAAGGCGAAAGTACGCTTTGATGAAGACGAACAGTTTCGGGAAAACTCTCGCCAGGAAGTAGTAAAATTGCAAGCAGGGGCTGAGGATAGTCGCCATGCTTGGCAATTACTCTGTAATCAATCTCGGCGGGAGTTTCAAACTATCTATGATTTACTGAAGATTGAATTAAAGGAACGGGGAGAATCTTTCTACAATCCCTTACTGACTGGGGTGGTGGAAGAGTTATCAAATCAGGGGTTGTTGGCAGAAAGTGAGGGGGCAAAGTGTGTCTTTCTGGAAGGGTTTCAGAATAAGAAAGGAGAACCCCTGCCTTTAATCGTGCAAAAGTCCGATGGGGGCTACAATTATGCTACTACCGATTTGGCTGCTCTCAATTACCGGGTACAGCAAGATGGAGCCCAAAGGATAATCTACGTCACTGATACTGGACAGGCCAATCATTTTGCTGGAGTTTTCCAAGTGGCTCGTAGGGCTGGGATGGTGTCGGAAAGGGTTGAGGTAGTTCACGTTCCCTTTGGCTTAGTATTGGGACCCGATGGCAAGAAGTTGAAAACCCGTTCTGGAGAAACAGTGCGGTTGCGGGATTTATTAGCTGAAGCAGTTAGTCGCGCCCGTAAAGATTTAGAAGTGAGGTTAGAAAAGGAAGGTCGCCAAGAAGAGGAAGAGTTTATCGCTGATGTGGCTAGAGTGGTGGGGATGGGTGCTGTAAAATATGCGGATTTGAGTCAGAATCGCACCAGCGATTATATTTTTAGCTACGATAAGATGCTGGCTTTGCAAGGAAATACAGCTCCCTATATGCTCTATGCTTACGTTCGGGTTCAAGGCATTAGTCGGAAAGGGAAAATTGATTTTGAGAATTTAACTGAAGATGAGAAGATTAACTTAGCAGAAACGGAAGAGTTGGTCTTGGGAAAGCATATTTTGCAGTTGAGCGAGGTATTGGCGGAAGTAGAACAGGATTTGTTGCCCAATCGCTTGTGTCAGTATTTATTTGAATTGAGTCAAAAGTTTAATTTATTTTATGATCGCTGTCCCATCTTAAAAGCAACAGAACCCCAACGCACTTCTCGCTTGATACTAGCGGATTTAACTGCTCGCACGCTGAAATTAGGATTATCGTTGTTGGGCATGGAAGTTTTGGAGAGAATGTAATCTAAAACAGTAATTATTAAATAA
>JH610841.1 GCA_000252485.1 Prochloron didemni P4-Papua_New_Guinea
CAACAAAATGACAAATGATATAGAGTATCACAATTTAGTTAAAGCGTTAGTCAATTCTTCTGAAGGAGAGGAAGATAAAATATTAGCTGCCAGCTCCAATTTGCTGGATGAAAATCTGACCGAATATTTGCTCAAAACGGCAGAAGATCTGAGACGGGAGGGTAACTTACCAGACGCAGAACGCCTGCTTAATCTAGCTAATAAACTGTTAACAGAACTTCCAACTGAAATCGACCCTAATGATGATTATATCAGCTTTTGGCTAAATATCTTTCAAGCAGTAAGTCTTGAACCCAATCGCGAGGTAATCTATTTTCTACTAAAAGACAATATCGACAAACTGAATGCTCAACTGGGATTGGCAATAAAAAATTGGAGCAATACAACTTTTAAACTTGGTGATTCAGAAAACCGAGAAGAAATTGTTGCAGTGATTTGCACTTTTAGCAATCTAATTCAAGAATTTCCTTTGGGAGAAAAAGCAGCTAATTTAGAAATAGCTCGGCAAGGTTATGAAACAGCTTTAACTGTCTATAGCAAAGAAAAATTTCCTGAACAATGGGCGAGAACCCAAAATAATCTCGGCTATGTTTATTATCAGCGGATAAAAGGCGGTCCCGCAGGGATCCGCTTCGCGGCACGCAAGGAAAATATTGAACTGGCGATCACAGCTTATGAGAAAGCATTATCGATTCTCAGCAAACCAGTATTTCCCCAAGACTGGGCAAAAACCCAAGCAAACCTGGCTAAAGCCTATCGAAAGAGAATTAAGGGAGAGCGTTCGGAAAACTTAGAATTGGCCATCGCCGCAGGGAAAAAAGCTCTGAGCGTACTGAGTAAAGAAACAGCGCCCCAATGGTGGTGCAAAACTCACTATCATATGGCTCGAGCCTACTACCAGAGAATTAAAGGAGTTCCAGAAGAAAATCAGGAACAAGAGATTTCCGCTTACCTCAATTGCTTGCAAGTCTTAACTCAAGAAAAATTTCTAGCTGATTGGGTCAGGATTCAAAATAGTCTTGCTAAAGCTTATGAAAACAGAATTAGGGGACATAAGGGGAAAAACATGGAAGAGGCCATCGCTGCTTACGAACAAACATTATCTGTTATCACTGAAGATATCCTCCCTCAAGATTGGGCGAAAACTCAATACAATCTCGCTACAGCTTACCGCAATCGCCAAAAAGGCGATAAAGCAGAGAATATGGAAAAAGCGATCACTGTTTACGAATCTGCTTTACGGATTTACACCGAAGAAGAATATCCTCAAGAATGGGGGAAGACTCAAAATAATCTAGGCAATGCCTACTATGATCGCATTGTGGGAAATCAAGCAGAGAATCTGGAAAAAGCGATCGCTGCTTACAAATCTGCTTTGCGCATCCGCACCCGAGACGAGCGCCCGGAAGCTTGGGCGAAAACCCTCAATAATCTGGGTAATGCTTATCGCAAGAGGGTCCAAGGAGATAAAGCACAAAATCTGCAGTGGGCGATCTATGCTTACAAACAAGCATTGGAAGTACGTACTCCGGAAAAATTACCTTTAGAGTCTCTTATTAGTGGTTCCAATTTAGGAGATGTAGCTTTCGCTACGAAACAATGGCCAGATTCTTATGAAGGTTACGACGTTGCGCTGAAAGCCATAGAACAACTCTACGCTGCGGCTCCTGACAATAAACGTCGGGTAATAATTTTAACTAAAGCGGTGGAAATTTATCGAAAAAGAATTCAAGCTGGGATCTATAATGGCAAGGATATTGCTTCTTGTCGTAATCAATCCCTGGAGGCATTGATGGCTAAACACGATCTTAATCCCGGTTTAGAGTAATCAATTATTTGTTATTTGTTATTTGTTATTTGTTATTTGTTATTTGTTATTTGTTATTTGTTATTTGTTATTTGTTATTTGTTATTTGTTGTTTGTTGTTCATTGTTCATTGTTCATTGTTCATTGAAACAACCCGCCTAGTTACCGAATGTTGCAACTTGTGGCGGGTTATTTCTGGTTTGAGTTAAGGATTTTTTTTGCTACTTGATTACTAAGGTTTACAGGCAATTAACAACCTTTTCTTTCTCTAGTTTATCCACCATCATTTCGGCCTATCCAGGTCACCGGTTATGGCTTGCTTGCTCAACTAACTAACTTTCTACTTTATTTTCCTTTTTTATTACGTCAAATTATTAGTTATTGAGTTAGCCCAGACCATCTTTATTGGGATGATTTGAACTCAGAGAAATGTTGCTCAGATTAAAAACCGGAGGCACTGCATCTAATCTGATTCTCTTTTTGACTAACGAAGTTCTTTCTTCGTTGTGCCTATATTCAATATACAGGCATTATTTGGAATAATCAATTAATTTTACAAAACTTTACAGTTGTTTATTTTCTTTAATAGTGAGTAAAAAAAAGGCAATAAATTAATCCTTACGAATGCTAGATTCTTTATTTTTCATTGAAACAACCCGCCTAGTTACCGAATGTTGCAACTTGTGGCGGGTTATTTCTGCTGTGAGTTAACGATTTTTTTTGCTACTTTATTACTAAGGTTTACAGGCAATTAACAACTTTCTTTCTCTAGTTTATCCACCATCATCATGACCTATCCAGGTCCAAGGTTATGGCTTGCTTACTCAACTAACCAACTTTCTACTTTATTTCCCTTTTGGATTACGTCAAATTAGTAGTTATTGAGTTAGCCCAGACCATCTTTATTGGGATGATTTGAACTCAGAGAAATGTTGCTCAGATTAAAAACCGGAGGCACTGCATCTAATCTGATTCTCTTTTTGACTGACGAAGTTCTTTCTTCGTTGTGCCTATATTCAATATACAGGCATTATTTGGAATAATCCACTAATTTTACTAAACTTTACATTTTTTTATTTTCTTCAACAGTGAGTTAAAAAAGGCAATAAATTAATCCTTACGAATGCTAGGTTCTTTATTTTTCATTGAAATAACCCGCCTAGTTACCGAATGTTGTAACTTGTGGCGGGTTATTTCTGCTGTGAGTTAACGATTTTTTTTGCTACTTTATTACTAAGGTTTACAGGCAATTAACAACTTTCTTTCTCTAGTTTATCCACCATCATCATGACCTATCCAGGTCCAAGGTTATGGCTTGCTTGCTCAACTAACTAACTTTCTACTTTATTTTCCTTTTTGATTACGTCAAATTAGTAGTTATTGAGTTAGCCCAGACCATCTTTATTGGGATGATTTGAACTGAGAGAAATGTTGCTCAGATTAAAAACCGGAGGCACTGCATCTAATCTGATTCTCTTGTTGACTGACGAAGTTCTTTCTTCGTTGTGCCTATATTCAATATACAGGCATTATTTGGAATAATCCACTAATTTTACTAAACTTTACATTTTTTTATTTTCTTCAACAGTGAGTAAAAAAAAGCAATAAACTAATCCTAGATTCGATCAATAACGCTGTCGGTGGGCATTGCCCACCCTACAATTTTCCAAATCTATAGCGCTTCGCTCCTAAAGTGTCGTTACATGCTACATTTTTGTACAAAAGTGCTGCATCAGCTGCATCACCTTTGTACAAAGCGAAAGGGGCATTTTTCTGCACGAACTCTTAATTGTTCATTGTTAATTGTTCATTGCTCATTGCTATAGTTGCTACCGCCAATCTTGCCAATCTTCGTTAAAAATAGAAGTACCGGGGAAAGTAGTAGGATTGCCACTTTTATCTAATTGCTGTCGCAGTGCTTGCAATTTCGTGTTATTAGAGGGAACATTTTCTACTAGCTTATAAGGCAAGATTCCTTCTTCTAAAGCAAAAACTGCAGTCATTCCCGCTGCAGCACCGGAAGACCATTCAAAAGAATGGACTCGATAAGCGGCAGCCGCTATATGACTGGTAGCAATACTTTTTCCTGCTACTAATAGATTATCTATCTTTTGGGGAATTAAGGCTCTTAAGGGAATCTGAAAAGGATAAGCTTGTCCGGCACCTTGGCGCTCTCCAGCCCTTTCTGTATTTCCCGGCAGTTCTGGAGGACTCTCGTTCATGCAGGGATGGAAATCAATGGCATAATGAGCAATACCCACGCTATCGGGATAAATCCGGGAGCGATCACGCCTCGTCACCTCTTCTGGGGATATTTCTCCTGTAAGTACATCTAAAGTTTTCAATCCCGCTAACTCAGTCCACAAGTCTTCATAAGTCTCTGGGGACAAAGTATTGCCATAGTATTCATCCCGATAGTCTCGGCGGGAAATATCCAGTTCCGTCACGGTAAAACCTTCTGGATAACTGCTAGATGGTCGCCCAATAATCCGCCTTCCTTCTCGAATATAGGGATATTTGGACAAGCCGTGGACCGTACCCATAGGAGAATCCAAACCAGAGAGAAAGCGGTGATTGGGATGAGGCTGTTTGACTCCATCTCCCAAACGAGAGTCGGTGGTTCCCTCTACTAACCAGTAGAAGTACCCCAAGGCATTTTCTTCCCCTTTTTCCAAGGTTTCCGTGCGCAAGCCTCCCAGCCAGCCTCCTGGGTCTAATTGACCGTCAGCTTCTAGTTGTTCTCTGGTATAGACCAGATTATCCTCGGCAGTTCCGGGACGATAATCGTTACCCCAAGTCCAGTTCTGCATGGAGATATCTCCAGGAGTGGGAGCGGTAAAGCCAATACCACCGAATTTATCTTGTTTCCCGGTTTCAGGACTCCAGATACGACGATAGGTAAACACTAGGTCGAAATTGGCTAACCTTTCTAATTCATAACTGTAATAAGGCTCGTAAATGGGGTAAAAATCTGGTTGGTCGTGGGTTTGAGGGGTATCCGTAGCCTCCATGGCGAAGGTGTAGGTAAAGCCTTGGGTACAATAGGGGTCACCAGTTTCGCTGGAAGAGGAGGGTTCTAGGTAGGAACGGGGGTCAACTCCCAAGCGATAGGGAACGTCAGCCAGACCGATTATTTCTCCCGTTTCCGTGGCATCGATGACGTACCAAGGAGTAGGTAGTTTTTCCCTCCCGCTGGGGGGGACAGAAGGGGGGGTAGGAACGAAGCTGATGATGGTTTTCTTGAATTTGCCAGAATCTGAATAGTTATACCAATCTTCTATATTCTGGGAGAGAGGTTCCGTATTTAAGGGATTAGTTGCAGGATTAACAGGTTCGTGTTGGATGGCGATCGCCTTTGTAATCTGTTTCCCACTAGAGTCGGTTTCCAGTTCTTTAATAACGGTAGAAGGAAACCATTTGAGAGTACCTTTACCCCGTTGGGCCGCATCTTCCAACTGCTCCAAGAGGATTTCATGAGCGTCTGCTGGGAGAAAACAAGACTCGCTCACCCAACAATCCCCGGGATTGAGTTCGTTGTATTTCTGGGCAATGCGATGGCGCAGTTCCAGATAACCTCGGGGGTAGAACAGGTTCTTGCGCTGGGTGGGTCTTTCGTCTAAAGCAGAGGTTCCCTGAGCGGATATTTGTCCTCCCAACCAGTCGGTTATTTCCGTCATGCAGACAGTTTTCCCAGCTAGCAATGCTTCGTAGGCTGTAGCGGAGCCAGCCAATCCTCCTCCCGCTACTAAGATATGGCAAGTTTCTGTTTTGTCTGGGGTTCTAGGAGGTGCTGCTAGAGTGGGGGGAGCTAAGGTTTGGCAGAAGACCAGACTGAGGGGGAGGGAAAGGAAAGAAGAGAGCGATCGATTTGTTACCCTTTTAAATTTAGGCCAATATTTCATTTAAGAACCTCTGGGAGATTGGAAACTGAGCAGTATATTTCTTCTTGGGAAATATAGCAAAGCTCATGGATGAGCTAGGAAAAGAATATTCTACTATTGGCCACTTCTTCTCTGTTTTCCCAATACCATTTAGTTTCGCCAAAGTTTCTAAAGAATTGCTTAATTTATCCCTCAGTTACCTCTTGAGCAAAGTTATCATTAGTTAGACTATTGATTTTCCAGATCTTATAGCAGTCGCCAGGGCGATCGCTACAGTCCAAAGCAACCGCAAGTTGTTGCATCAACTATCAACTTTTCACTGCTATATATATATGCCAGCAAAAGATTTCTATCATGAAACAGTTAAAAAGGCTTTAATTAAAGACCAATGGAAGATTACCCACGATCCATTGACCCTTAAGCTGGGCAAAAAAGATTTTTATGTGGATCTAGGTGCAAGTAACCTCTTAGCAGCAGAAAAAGAAGCTCGTAAGATTGCAGTAGAAATTAAAAGTTTTACAGGTCGTTCTGATATTAATGACTTAGAAAAAGCATTGGGCACGATATTTTGTCAGAAATAGAGCCATCGCGAGCCCTATTCTTGGCAGTTCCCACTATGATAGCGGAGGATTTATTTGAAGAACCGGTGGGGAAGCTACTGCTTAAAAAACGTCGGTTAAAGCTGATTTCTTTCGAGCCCGAAAAGGAGGTTATTAAACAATGGATTCTGCCCAATTAGAATGGTATCGTCAGGTAATTGAAAATGTCTTAAATGAGTACGCAGCATTGCCCTACTCATACGCGAAAATTGAAGCGGAGGTTGTCTTCGATCGCCTGCGCGATCGCTATTTGTGGATGGATGTGGGTTGGGATGGCCATCGACGCATTCATGGCTGCTTGGTTCATATTGACATTATTGACGGCAAAATTTGGATTCAGCGGGATGGTACGGAGGATGGTATTGCAGTGGATCTGGAGCGGGCTGGTATTCCGAAAGAGCAGATAGTTTTAGGTTTCCGGTTGCCGGAAATAAGAGAATATAGTGGTTATGGGGTCTCTTAATGATTTAAAATAAATATTGGGACCAAACATTTTCCTATTCCATCCCCTCCCCTAAATCCCCTCNC
>JH610842.1 GCA_000252485.1 Prochloron didemni P4-Papua_New_Guinea
TGGTGGCCAGCCTTCTTTAGTCTTGGCCGCAAATGCCTCTAGATAGTTATCACTAGCCGTGGGAGTTACGATCCACAGTTGTGGGGAGTCCTCTACAGCCTTAGCTTGTTTTGCTCTTTTCGCTCGACGGCGTAATTCCGCTGCTAACCAAGTTCGTTTGAGTAAACAAATATTGGTGGCGAATTGGTTCGGAGCGTTACGATAGGTCTCAAAAATGCACCGACGCTGGACGGTTCTACCTAGCAATCCTAAACTACTGTAATCTCCTGTAGGGTTCGGGCTGGGACTAAAGATAACGTCGATAAACAAAGACTCTCCAGGAACTTCTACGGAAGTCTCTACGCGACCAAAACTCTCATTAAGGAGGTGGTCGTACAGTTGCTTGGAGAGGGAATCAAACGGTTGAGTGGACAAGGAGCAAAACTTTTACAACAACTACATCTACATATATAGCACGAAGCGAGCGCCTCCCAACAGATTTTTGGAAGACCTCAAATGTATCAAAGGCTCTTTATTTAGTTGTCACCACACAAAAGGCAGCGAAGCGCTATAGTATCAGCTCCCAGTGCAGTAAGCTCAATACTGCCTCAGAGCCTCATTTGTCAATTAGAGACTCAAATCTTGGATTTGCTGTAAGTCCAGTCCAGTCAACTGAGCGATTTGCTCTATACTCATGCCGCTACGAAGCAGATTCAGAGCTACTTCCTGCTTACCTTCCTGCTTACCTCGTTG
>JH610843.1 GCA_000252485.1 Prochloron didemni P4-Papua_New_Guinea
ATTGACCAAAGTTGCTTTTTGTGCTAAAGGAGAGTTCCAGGAAGAGGTAATACCCTTGTTGTAATTAGAAGCGATCGCCAACACAACTCCCCCCAAGATATTAATTGACAGAGACAAAATTGAATCTGCTGCCAACAAATATATTTGTCCCAAGACAAACAAAATTGTAAAGCTAGCCAGCCATAATTTCATTGCCATAGTTTATTACCCCAAAAATTATTTTGGTTGTTAGTTACTGATAATCACACCAATAACTAACAACCAATAACTAATAACTAATCCTAGACAGTAGCCGCTACTTTTTCTTCAGCTCCAGAAGTCAAGTATTCGTAACTTTCCCGCATCTTCAGGCCAACTAAAACTTGGAATAAACCAGAACCATTATTAGAACCAGGAGCATCCTTTTTCTTGAGCAATAGTTCGGTCATTTCACCATAGTACTTAGTCCCAATCTTGCTCAAATGGCTTTCGATGTAAATCATCTCTTCCAAATTCTCGAACTGCCCATCTACTTCTAACACGGACACTTCATTGCCGTAGTAGCTATCCGGTCCGTAGTAAAGCTTAATTCCGGGATAGGAACAAGTCAGCTTACGTCCGCAAGGTCTCCAATCAATGGTAGAACCTTCGTCAAACAAATAAGCAGGGTCGAAACCTTCAACACCTTCCTTTTGCACCAGACGCACCCGCAACAATTTATTTTCCTTATCCTCAATTAATTGAGTGGGTAAAATTTGGATTACCACATCTGCATGTTCCCTTTGCGGCTCGATGTAGGCGCTAAAATCTGGTTTTCTGGCATTAATAGAAGCGAGGACATCGTCGTAAGTGTGACCCCTTTCTGCCATATCCCGTTGGATTTTCCAACTGATTTTTACTTCATCGCTAATATCAAGGTAAACCCCAAAGTCAACTAGAGAGCGTACCCGCTCGTCAAATAAAGGATGGAGTCCTTCAATTACAATCACCTTATTGGGTTCGATGCGCTCGGGGGGATCGATTTCTCCCGTTTCGTGGTTGTAAATGGGCTTATCTATTGCTTGACCGTTTTTGAGAGCTTTAATTTGCTCGTACATTAAGTCAAAGTTATTGGCCTTGGGATTGAGCGCCGTTACCCCAGCCGCTTTTCTTCGGAGGCGATCGAGACTGTGATAGTCATCCAAACAGATAACGGTCATGAACTCTTCGCCGAACAAATCTGTCAATCGACGCAAAAAAGTGGATTTCCCACATCCAGAGTCCCCGGCTACTCCTATGATAACAACCCGATCTAGCTGACTTGCCATTACTTCCCTCTATTGCAAAACTGATTTTTTAAGCGTCTTATTAAGCAATTAGTCTTTCAGTCAAGAACAAATTGCTTTTTTTACTCCTAACCTTTGCCCAGTGGGACAATGGCGGATTTATTTTGTGCTTATATACGTACTGATGAATCCGATTTTACCATTATTGTGCGAACATTCAAGAAAACTATTACAAATCTTCGGTTTTTCCCCTAGTACAACTGTTCTCCCCGTCAGATTCAGCCGATCGCTGGCTCGACCCAAGGTAGGAACTTTAACTCTTACCCATAAGTCACTTCGCCCTCTTCGGACTTAGGCCAATCCACGAGCTATTACTTTTGCAATTTTCATGATACCTCTCGGGCAAACGGAAACCGCGACGTTTCAACTCGCGGATGAAGTTGACTCGGCGGATTTATCCGCCATCCCCGTAAGGGGAGGGAGACTCTTTAGTCCCCCATAAACTCCCATTTCTGGGGTAAGTTTGCCTCGTCAAAGTTATCGGTCGGTACTATCCAAGCCGCACTGCTTTACCCGGAGTAGAGCTGTTTAACGACTCGGTTCTAGAGCCTGAAACTGGCACGCATCCCAGGGTAGGAACTTGAACACTTGCCGATAACGTAGTTCCCATAAAGAGAACTTAGACTGGTCAGCTAGCTTTGGCTTTAGGGCATGAAGCCCCGCCGCAGAGGGCGCGGGGTGCTGACTGCAGGCAGTTGCTCGCTTGGATCTACAATAGTTGATATTAAGATTTTTTGCATTTTGGTTAGATAATGATATTATAGTTATTTATAGGATACAATTGTAAGATTGTGTCTATAAAGGAAACGTTTGAGCAACCTTCCCATTTTACCGGTAATTTGCTCTAGTAGTCTAGACTTGTCTAGGCTTGTCTAGATTTTAAACTGCTTTGAGAGGCGAATCTCATCAAGAGCTTCCCTGGACAATACTATTAAATTTGAACTTGCGAGAGATTGAAGAATGAAATGGATTAACAAAATACTGGGCATTAAACCTAAAAATGCTGACACTACAAGCTCAACAGCAACATCAGCAGCACCAGAAACACCAAATAAGCCAAAGGCTAATATTCCGGTCAATACCTACCGTCCCAAAAATCCTTTAATCAGCAAGTGTATAGAAAATTACAAACTGTTGGGTAGAGGCGGAGTAGGAAAGGTCCAGCACTTGACTTTTGATATTTCCGGCAGCGATCTAACCTATCTGGAAGGTCAAAGTATCGGTATTATTCCTCCAGGAGAAGACGACAAAGGCAAGCCTCACAAACTGAGACTCTACTCAATTGCTTCAACTCGTCACGGCGATCGCGAAGATGACAAAACCATTTCTCTCTGCGTCCGGGAATTGGAATACAAGGACCCAGACACAAACAAAACAATCAAAGGTGTTTGCTCTAGCTATCTCTGTGGTTTAAGAAAGGGAGCGCAAGTGAAAATTACCGGTCCCGTCGGGAAGGAAATGCTTTTACCGGAGGACGAAAATGCCAATATCATCATGATGGCAACGGGAACGGGAATTGCTCCTTTCCGGGCTTACTTGTGGCGGATGTTTAAGGAAAAGCACGAAGACTATAAATTTAAAGGATTTGCTTGGCTGATTTTCGGCATTCCCACCACTGCCAATATTCTTTATAAGAAAGAATTGGAGAAATTGCAGGCAGAATATAGCGACAATTTCCGCCTCACCTACGCTATCAGTCGAGAACAGCAGAATAGTGAAGGTGGCAAAATGTACATCCAGGACCGAGTCGCCGAAAACGCTGACGAACTCTGGGAGTTGATTCAGAAAGAGAATACCCACACCTACATTTGCGGTCTCAAGGGTATGGAAGGCGGCATTGACCAAGCTTTAGGTGGAGCAGCAGCCAAGCAAGGGGTAGAATGGGCTACTTATCGCACGGAAATGAAGAAAGCCCATCGCTGGCATGTTGAAACCTACTAACATTTTGTTGTTGGTTGTTTGTTGCCTGCACAGAGGGTCGTCGAAGTGTTTGTCGTTTGTTCTTCGAGGACTGTTCGTCTTCTATAACTGATAACTGGTAGGGGCCTGCCGCTGTAAGGAGGCAAAGTTTTGAGGACCCATAGCGGTGGTTCCTACAATGAATGTTATATATAGCGCGTGTTTTCTCAAATTGGGGAAGCACGCGCTCTCATTTTTGCTCTCGGATCTTGGCAACTGGCTGCCCATTATGTTAAATTTGATTAAGCGAGTCGATATAATTCAAAAAAATCCTTGACAAAAACTAACCAATAAGATATAGACTTGAAACCCAAGCTTGGGCGAAGGATAAGGATTGGATAATTAGAAGTTAAGACATCAACCGCTTTTTATATTTCATATAGAGATAACGAAACGATGAAAATTTCCTGGAGAACGATACTACTTTGGACTTTACCGGCCCTAGTGATTGGCTTTTTTGTCTGGCAAGGGGCATTTTCCTCAAATACTGGCAATTTGGGTAGCAATACTGCCAGCACCCGCATGACCTACGGTCGCTTTTTAGAATATTTAGATGCCGGACGAGTTAGCACTGTGGACCTCTATGAAGGCGGTCGGACGGCGATCGTGGAAGCATACGACCCGGAACTGAATCAGGTACAAAGGCTGCGAGTCGATTTACCAGGCAATTCTCCTGAATTAATTGCCAAACTGAGAGAAACTAACATTACTCTCGATTCCCACCCCATTCGCAATGAAGGGGCAATTTGGGGTTTCTTGGGCAATTTGATTTTCCCCATTCTTTTAATTGCTGCCTTGTTTTTCCTCTTCCGTCGTTCCAGCAACATGCCTGGAGGACCAGGTCAAGCCATGAATTTTGGCAAATCTCGGGCTCGTTTCCAAATGGAAGCTAATACGGGTGTGATGTTTGACGATGTAGCCGGTATTGACGAAGCCAAAGAAGAATTGCAAGAAGTGGTTACTTTTCTGAAACAACCGGAAAAGTTCACTGCTGTGGGAGCGAGCATTCCCAAAGGTGTGCTGTTGGTTGGCCCTCCGGGAACTGGTAAGACCCTCTTAGCCAAGGCGATCGCCGGAGAAGCAGGAGTTCCTTTCTTCAGCATTTCCGGTTCGGAATTTGTGGAAATGTTCGTCGGTGTGGGGGCTTCTCGGGTGCGGGACTTGTTTAAAAAGGCCAAAGAGAACGCTCCCTGCTTGATTTTCATCGATGAAATTGATGCAGTAGGTCGTCAGCGGGGCGCTGGTATTGGCGGCGGTAACGACGAACGGGAGCAAACCCTAAACCAACTGCTCACAGAAATGGATGGTTTTGAAGGCAATACCGGCATTATCATTATTGCCGCTACCAACCGTCCCGACGTGTTGGATTCCGCTCTCATGCGTCCGGGACGATTCGACCGTCAGGTAATTGTGGATGCTCCCGATATTAAAGGTCGTCTGGGTATTCTAGACGTTCACGCCCGCAATAAAAAACTGGCTCCCCAGGTTTCCTTAGAAGCGATCGCTCGTCGCACTCCCGGATTTACCGGGGCGGATTTAGCTAATTTGCTCAACGAAGCAGCAATTTTGACGGCGCGGCGGCGGAAAGAAGCCATTACCATGCTAGAAATAGACGATGCAGTTGACCGGGTGATTGCCGGGATGGAAGGAACTCCCCTGGTAGATAGTAAGAGCAAGCGGCTGATTGCCTATCATGAAGTAGGTCACGCCATTGTGGGAACTTTACTCAAAGACCACGACCCAGTGCAGAAAGTAACCTTGATTCCTCGGGGACAAGCTCAGGGTTTGACCTGGTTTACTCCCAATGAAGAACAGGGTTTGACCACCAGAGCCCAGTTATTAGCTCGCATTGCTGGAGCAATGGGGGGACGAGCTGCTGAGGAAGAAATCTTTGGCCAGGACGAAGTTACTACCGGTGCTGGTGGTGACTTACAGCAAGTTACCGGCATGGCGCGACAAATGGTAACTCGCTTTGGCATGAGCGATTTAGGCCCCGTATCTTTGGAGAGTCAAAACGGGGAAGTATTTCTCGGTAACGGTTTGATGAACCGCTCCGAATACTCCGAAGAAGTGGCTTCTCGCATTGACGACCAAGTAAGAATGCTGGCGGAACAAGGTCGTCAGATTGCCAAGCAAATTGTTCAGGAAAATCGAGTGGTAATTGACCGTTTGGTGGATTTGTTGATAGAGAAGGAAACCATTGATGGCGAGGAGTTTCGCCAAATTGTGGCCGAGTATGCGGAAGTTCCAGAAAAGGAGCAATTCGTACCTCAACTTTAACCTATAGCAATTGAGAGTTGACTGTTAATACAGTCCCAGCTAACGGCCATTGGTATAGATAGAATTTCCTCATAAACCTGGTTTATGAAGGAAAAATCTAGATTTTAGCAGCTTTATCCGGGTTCCCAACCCGGTTTTTTATAGCAATTCCCAATGAACAATTAACAATGAACAATATAATTTTTTGTTGATTACTATAACTTCATAATTTATAGTGATCGAGGCAATATTGATATTACTGCACTGTCCGCTGATACTATAGCGCGAAGCGAGTAAAGTGTGGTGACAACTAAATAAAGAGCCTTTGATACATTTGAGGTCTGAGAAAAATCTGTTGGGAGGCGCTCGCTTCGTGCTATATATGTATATGTAGTTGTTGTAAAAGTTTTGCTCCTTGTCCACTCAACCTTTTGATTCCCTCTCCAAGCAACTGTACGACCACCTCCTTGATGAGAGTTTTGGTCGCGTTGAGATTTCCGTAGAAGTTCCTGGAGAGTCTTTGTTTATCGACGTTATCTTTACTCCCAGCCCGAACCCTACAGGAGATTACAGTAGTTTAGGATTGCTAGGTAGAACCGTCCAGCGTCGGTGCATTTTTGAAACCTATCGTAACGCTCCGAACCTATTCGCCACCAATATTTGTTTACTCAAACGAACTTGGTATGCCGCGGAATTACGCCGTCGAGCGAAAAGAGCAAAACAAGCTTTTGCGGTAGAAAAC
>JH610844.1 GCA_000252485.1 Prochloron didemni P4-Papua_New_Guinea
ATAATCCCCAGGAACCACCCCTGGTAGGGGAGCGGTAACAGTCCTGCTATAGCTGTCTCCCTGGTTCACCGGACCTGCTACGGAAACCTGAGCAAACAGAGGGTCGCTCACATCCCACTGCTCGTCGGCGGAGATAAAGAGGGAGTCGGTCCAGCGACCTAGTGCTGTCTCTGTACCCTGATTTTCAACAGTGTAGGTGAGGGTTGCATCTTCTCCAGGAGTACCGCTAACAGGAACGGTAATAGTTCCCGCCACCAAATCCCCAGGGGGCAAGAGGGTAATCTGGGTGGCGTTGGGGTCGTAGTGGCTATTATTTAACTCCCCTTCCGGCTCGTTGATGCGCTGGTTGCTGTCAGTGGCCACAAAGACATAGAACGGACCTGCCAAACCGCGAGGAATGTCAAGGTTAGCTGTAGCGGTATAATTATCCCCCTCAGCTAAATTGGAACGAGAGGAAGAACCAAGGAAAATATCGCTGTTGGGGTCAAATATTTGGTCGCGGGAGAGGTAAACGGAATCGAACCAACTGCGACTTCCCGTGCTATCTCCATCATTCCGGACCGTCCAAGTCACCTCTAGAGACTGACCGCTAAATCCCTCTGCTGGTGCTGCTACACTTTCTACCACCAAATCAGGATCCAGTTCTACTAAATCGGGATCGGGATTGGGATGGGCTTCAATGCTGATTTGACCGAGGTCATTATTGTTTTCTAAAGTTTCCTCAAAGACGAGATCGTCGGCATCGGTTCGGACGATAACGTAGTAATCTCCTACTGCAGCTAAAGGAATCAGTAAATTAGCTGCGGCTGCATAATTCCCCTCTGGAGCCAAAAGATTATTGTGACGGATGCGCCCTAATAGTATATCGTTATTGTCTCCTAGATTTTGGTCAGTGGAGAGGAAAACTTCGTCGTACCAGAAGTTAGAATTGGTTTGGCCTTGTCCGAAGTTCTGTACTGTCCAACTCAGAGGAATAATAGTAGCTGTTTGAGCTGTGGAGGGGACATTAATGGTGGTGACTTGTAAATCAGGTATCTCCCTGGTAACCGTAACCCTTAAGGGAGCGGAATTGTTATTGGTTTCGTTACTGTCTTCATAGACGTTTTCACCTGCATCAGTTACCGCAAATAGGTTGTAATCCCCTGCAAAACTGAAGGGAATGGTGACAACTTCCCTACGACTATAACTGTCTCCTGCATCTAACAGTTCCCTATGGCTAAACCTGCCTAGGATAACATCATCGGAGTTGCCCACTACATCGTCTATAGAGGCGACAATATTATCCGTCCAAGCCCTCGCTACCGTATCCCCGGTTCCTTGGTTGGAGACGGTCCAGTCTACTAGCAGGCTCTTACCTGCTTCAGCTGTAGAGGAAGCTGTAAAGGTGGAAATCACCAGGTCGGCAGGACGGGAGACAATGGTAACTGCTTCAGGATCCAAACTCAGGTTATTGTCATTATCCAGTTCAAAGACACGGTCAGCACTGTCAGTAATGGCAAAGACAAAGAAGTCTCCTCTGAGGGTATGGGGTAAAGTGAAAGTAGCGGTTTCCGAGTAAAACTCCCCGATATCCAAAGCACCAAAGCGAGTTCGTTGCCCCAAAAACAAGTCGGAATCAGGTTCAAACTGGTTGTCAGCAGAGAGATAGAAACTATCCTGCCAGGAGGAATTAGGAGTTGGGGTCGCGCCAAAATTAGTCACCCGGTAGTTGATGCTTAAGCTCCGACTGGCAGTAGCCTCTGCTGGTGCATCCACTAACTCTACTTCTAAGTCTGGGGGTGGGGTGAGGTTAATTGTGGTGGGGGTGGCATCAAACCCGGTATTATTGCTGTCAAAGGCATGCTCGAACACCTGGTTATGGGCATCGGTTTGAACGATGATGAAGAAGTCACCGCTTACTCCAACGGGTAAGGCAAAATTTCCCGTACCCTGATAACTCTGCCCTGTTGCCAAAACACCCCTGTGGGACTGCTGACCGAGGAAGATGTCCCCATCATCGAGAATATTATTAGCGGATAGATAAATTGTGTCGGACCAACTATTTTCTAGGGTGTCACCTGGACCTTCATTGGTAACTGTCCAAGAAAGGATGAGAGACTGACCGGAAAACCCCTGACCTGGTGCGTTTACTGATGTTACCTGCAAATCTGGTGGGGGTGTTAGCATCAAGTCCGTGGGACCGCTAACTTTATTGTTATCTCCTTCGTTATGCAATTCCAAGACTTGGTTGCCAGCGTCTGTTTGAACGATGAAGAAGTAATTGTTCTCAATGCCTTGAGGTAGAGTAACGGTGAGGCTGTTGCTGTAACTATCTCCAAGGTTGAGATAACTGGGATTAATAGCCTGTCCTAGGAAGGTATCGTTACTATCTAAGGTTTGGTCATGAGATAACCAGACCTGGTCGAACCAAGCGTTACTACTGGTAGCTCCGGTCCCGTTATTAACCACAATCCACTCTACTAAGGTTTCCTGACCCGAGAAGGCAGTGGGAGGTGGGATAACTTCTTCTACCTGTAAGTTAGGGAAGGGAGAAAGAGCAATAGTCAGCTCTTGAGAACTTACGGTGGCGTTATTGTCTTCTTGGTTATATTCCACCAATTGATTATTGCCATCAGTGGTGACAATGACGTAGTGGGGCCCTTCTATATCAAGGGGTAAACTAATTAACTGCTTTCGGGTGAGGGACTCCCCA
>JH610845.1 GCA_000252485.1 Prochloron didemni P4-Papua_New_Guinea
CTTCCCACTTACGGTTTTGTTCGTCCCACTTGCGGTTTTGTTCTTTTTGATGTTCGTCCCACTTGCGGTTTTGTTCTTCCCACTTACGGTTTTGTTCTTCCCACTTGCGGTTTTGTTCTTCCCACTTACGGTTTTGTTCTTTTTGATGTTCGTCCCACTTGCGGTTTTGTTCGTCCCACTTGCGACTTTGTTCTTCGCGATCGCGCCGCAGTTCTTCCAATATCCGATCAAAACGACTTTCTGTTTCTTGTTTTCCCGCAAAGTAGTTAGTGACACTTTCTAAGACAAATGCCCTTATTTCCCCATCGGAGCGTAAAATACTGGGTAGTTCCCGAGTAATTATGGCTTTAATTTCTTGCTCTTCCATTGCTTTACTGTTTCTCCCTAAGTTTTAAGAACTATTATTTTTTTCAGTAATTCAATTCTATCATTCCACCTTATTTTCAGTGGTCTTTGTTTTGATCTCAGCTAAGAGTACTTGTAAATTTTCCGCATCTGGATACAATTGAATCAGTTTTTCCATCGGTTCAATTGCTCCTTGATAATCATTCATTTTCAGCTTTGTCTCTACCAATACTGGGAGATACATTGGATTTTCAGGTTCCAGTTCTCTCAGTTTCTCTAGAGGTTGAATTGCTCCTTGATAATCTTGCATCTGCAGACGGGCCTTTGCTAAATTTTCGAGAGCAAATTTATTGTTAGGCTCCCGCTCCAATACTTGGCGATAACCACTTTCTCTCTCTTGTAACTCTTGTAACCGTGGATCTATGGATGAGGAGGTTTCGGTTTCTTGCGCAGTTTCCGCTTCTCGTTGGTTTACGGGACTGTTGAAGAACATGGAAAAAGTAAATCCCGTCATGGAACCAAGAAAGGCGAGGCCAAAAACCAGAGTCAAAATTCGTTGGAAAGGTTTGCGAGCGGATTTTTCAGCCATGGGAATTGAATTGAAACTAAATGTTCGCTATAATTATAGCAAAATTCTTCTTAATTGTTGGTTGTTTATTGTTAATGGCTTGTTATTCTATGTTTGTAGAAAAGACATTCTCCCGTTCCCTAGTCCAAACTCTTTGGTTACCTTTTCTGATTCTCATTGGTATTGGGTCAGTTGTCTTGCTCCAAGTTCCTCAACTGCAAGAACTGAAAGATAAAACCAAGGTTGCCTCTCCAGAAGTTCTTACTCGGGAACTGGAAGCGGAAAAACTCCGTCTCGACTTGCGGTCGAAAATGCCCGCTTTTGGCTTTGATAATTTGCTGGCAGATTGGGTATATTTGGAATTTCTAGAGTACTTTGGCGATGCAGAAGCCCGTCAGAAAACTAACTATCAACTCAGCCTGGATTATTTTGACATCATTGTAGACCGGGACCCTCGATTTCGCCATATTTATCTGTTCCTCTCCACCAGCGGTTCCCTATTTGCTGGGATGCCAGAACGGTCTATTGCTTTAATTGACAAGGGGCTCAAATCTATGACTCCTCAAATTCCTCCTGACTCTTTTTACGTTTGGCGTTATAAAGGTATCGACGAATTGTTGTTTTTAGGAGATATTCCAGCAGCCATTGAATCTTTTGAAAAAGCAGCAGATTGGGCAACTGCTTCTCCTGATGAAAACGGTCCCTCTGCTGCTCAAATTTCTCAAGAAACTGCTGCATTTCTACGAACTAACCCCAATATTAAATGCGCTCAAGTAAGTGTTTGGACAATGGTTTTGGGTAATGCCCCAGAAGAGCTAACTCGCGACATAGCCATCGCTCGCATTCAGGAACTGGGGGGCAATTTTGTCAAAACTCCTGAAGGTGGATTTACCGTTAAATTGCCAGAAAACTGTTATTAGTTGTTGGTTGTTAGTTGTTAGTTGTTGGTTGTTGGTTGTTGGTTGTTGGTTGTTGGTTGTTGGTTGTTGGTTGTTGGTTGTTGGTTGTTGGTTGTTGGTTGTTGGTTGTTGGTTGTTGGTTGTTGGTTGTTGGTTGTTGGTTGTTTGTTGGTTGTTGGTTGTTTATGAATTTTGGCTGCTGTTTTCAATCATAGTATTCATGATATCATAGTTTGTTGTTTGTTGGTTGTTTATGAATTTTGGCTGCTGTTTTCAATCATAGTATTCATTCAATCATAGTTTGTTGGTTGTTTGTTGTTTATGAATTTTGGCTGCTGTTTTCAATCATAGTATTCATGATATCATAGTTTGTTGGTTGTTGGTTGTTTATGAATTTTGGCTGCTGTTTTCAATCATAGTATTCATGATATCATAGTTTGTTGTCGGCTGTTGTGGAAGGAGGAATTTTCTCAATGGTAATTAACGCTTCAATAACTGACTTTACAATGGGTGCAGCTACAGTAGAACCAAAAGTATTTTCTCCTTGAGGTTCATCTACTACCGCTAACACTACGTAGCGAGGAGAGTCTACAGGTAAAGTAGCCACAAAGCTGGTAATTTTTGCCTTCTCCATATAACCCCCATAAGGGCTAGCTTTTTGCGCCGTTCCCGTTTTCCCCCCAATACGATAGCCGGGAATAGCGGAAACTTTACCGCTTCCTTTTGTAACTACAGTTTCCATCATTTCTAACACGGTTTGGCTGGTTTGGGGGGAAAAAATACGCTTGCTTCTGAGACTCGGTCGCCAATGAAACTGTCCGGAGGTATCCACCAGTCCCTTGACCACGTGAGGAGTCATTAACTTGCCTCCATTGGTGATCGCCCCGTGAAGTTGGACTATTTTCAAGGGGGTCAGGGACAAGCCTTGACCGAAAGAAGCTGTAGCGGCTTCAATCCAAGCGCGAGTAAATATTTTTTCTGGCTTGAGGTAACCAGGAGTTTCTCCAGGCAAGTCTATGCCCGTTTTCTCTTGGATTTCCAATCGTTTTAAACTTTCATAATAAGCTTTTCGACTCATTCTTTGGGCAATTTTAATCATGCCCACATTGCTAGAATATTGAAGAATCTCGGGAATACCAATATAACCCCGCCCTCCCCGACTATAGAAGTCGTGATTGGAAATGGCAGCGCGATCGATAATTATTCTCCCAGTATCGTTAAAAGTTTCATTGGCTTCAATTGCTCCAGCTTCCAAAGCTAGAGCCACATTAATGGGTTTAAAAGTAGAACCAGGTTCGTACTGGTCTGTAATGGCCCAATTTTTCAGCAATGCTAAATCGAACTTATAATACTCATTGGGATTGTAGGTAGGTTCGCAAACTAGGGCTAAAAGAGAACCATCCAAAGCATCCATTACCAATACAGCCCCTCTGAGAGCTTTATACTGGGCAATTTGCGCTTTCAGGGCTGCCCTAGCTGCCCTTTGTAGCCGCAGGTCTAGGGTTAATTGCAGCCGCAGATCGTCCATATCTAACAACCCTTCTGGCAGATTGGTAGGCATCAATCTGCCTCTGCCCGTAATGCTCAAGGGTAGGGTTAGTTCGGAGCGAGACAATAAAGTTTGCTGGCTGTATTCCACCCCTGCTTGACCCCGACGTTCCGGATCCACATATCCCACTAGATCCGCCGTCACATCTTCTTGGGGATAGATGCGAGCGTAGCGCTGTTCCAGTTCCAAACCGTCTTGATACAGTTCCCTTAGTTGCAGAGCTTCTGACTCTGTCACCTCAGTGCTAATGCGAATGCCTGTTTTTTGACTTCCAAACCGCTGGAGCAATTCTTCGGTACTCAGAGCTGGTACAATCTCCTTGAGCTTGGCCACCATTTCCTCTGGGGGAATTTTAAACATGATGGGATGGGCGTAGAGAGTGAAGAGAAGGCGATCGCTGGCCAGAACATTATTGTTGCGATCGACTATGGCCCGTCGAGGCGTGTAGAGACTGACAGGCTTAAGTTGCTGTTGTCGTGCTTTCCGCTTCAGTTCTTCACCCTCAACCACTTGCAGTTGATACAATTTCCATCCCAAGGCTATGGTCCCCGTCACTAGAACGGCCCATACTAATAACAGTCTGACTACAGGAATAGTTTCTCGGGAAGAACTCTGGAAGTTAGTCTTTTTTTTCTGGAGAACTGCTTTTGGCGCTGCTGTTGCTTCTGCTGGGGATGTATCATTAGTTGTTGGTTGTTGGTTGTTGAAAGTTTCTGCAATTACATTTGGTGACCGACAAGTAAAAAACTGGTCACTGAAAAACTATCATCAACTATCAACTATAGGACTTACGCAGAAACTGGGTTTCTCTACGAAAAATTTTTCAGAGCTACTATATCGATAGATTATATCAAATCTGAAAAAGAATGCTACAGGTATAGCAGGAAGGAAAATCATATTTCAGCAAAGAAACCGGGTTTCTCCCATTATTTTAGGGAATAGGCCGAAATTTTCCTAAGAAACCCGGTTTCTAACCCCAACCGTTAGTCTAAATCTAGACTACTATTTTAACTGTGCCAAGCCTACATGATTATATCTGTAGCAAACATTTTTGGATTTCATATTACAACTGGGTATTTTTGCTCAGAGAAAAATTGGCTTCTAAACCGGATTGCGGTTGGTGTGGTTCATGATGGATAAGTGCAGATCCGATACAGCGCTACGCGCAATTCAAAATTCAAAATTCAAAATTCAAAAAGATGGCTATGACTAGGTTTCAGGCTTTATTAATGACAATACCTAAATGCGTAGTGCTATAGCGCTTCGCTCCTAAAGTGTCGTTACATGCTACATTTTTTATACAAAAGTGCTGCATCGGCTGCATCACCTTTGTACAAAGCGAAAGAGGCATTTTTCCTGCACGAACTCTTAATTGTTAATTGTTCATTGTTAATTGTTAATTGTTAATTGTTAATTGTTCATTGTTCATTGCTCATTGCTATAATTGGCCACTTTAGCTGCTAATTCGCTCATTCTGTTGGCGTATCCCCACTCATTGTCATACCAAGCTAAAATCTTCACTTGGGTGTCATCTATCACCATGGTTGAAAGAGCATCAATAATGGAGGAGCGAGGGTCGTTTTTGTAGTCAATAGATACGAGAGGACGCTCTTCATAACCGAGAATTCCTGCAAGAGGTTCTTTTTCTGTTGCCCCTTGCAAAAAGCTATTTACTTCGGCAACTGTAGTCTTTCTTTCTACTTCAAAGACACAATCTGTTAAAGAAGCATTGAGTAAAGGAACTCTCACAGCAACCCCATTTAATTTACCTTTTAATTCTGGATAAATGAGGGCGATCGCCGTTGCCGAACCTGTCGTAGTGGGGATTAAAGACTGCAAGCAAGAACGAGCGCGGCGCAAATCTTTGTGAGGCTTATCTACAATAGTTTGGGTATTAGTAACATCATGAATTGTGGTAATTACTCCATGACGAATACCTAAATTTTCATGAATGACTTTTACTATAGGAGCAAGACAGTTAGTAGTACAAGAAGCTGCCGTGAGTAGATGATGTTTTTCTGGTTCATAGAGATGGTCGTTCACCCCCATGACAATATTTAATGCCTCTTCTTTTACTGGTGCAGCCACAATTACTTTGCTAACTCCCCGCTTAAAATAAGGTTCTAGAGTTTGGGGAGTGCGAAATTCACCGGAACTCTCCAAGACTAAATCCACACCCAGTTCGTCCCAAGGAACTTCCCCAGGAGTGGAGTATTGGCTGAAACTGAGAGATTTCCCTTCAATCAGGATGCGATCGCCCTCCCCTACCACAGACTTGTCCCAGCGTCCATGAACTGAATCAAATTCCAGCAGATGGGCTGCTGTTACCGCTTCACCTTGGATTTCATTGATATGGACAAATTCCAATTCCGGGAATTCCCAACCCGCTCTAAGGGCCAATCTTCCCATTCTTCCGAAGCCGTTAATACCCACTCTCATTGCCATCTGTCCGTTCTCTATAACTGTTCTTGACTATCATATCAAAAAAAGTTGATAAATAAAGTTTTTTTGATTTATAGGACTTACGCAGAAACCGGGTTTCTGAACTAAAACTCTAGATAATAGGCCGTTTTATCCGGAGGAAAACCCGGTTTCTAGACTTGTTTGCGTAAGTCCTGATTTAATTAATAAACTTACAGAGATTGAGAGGCTAGGCGGTCCCTGCACTTGGACTGCCCCGGTCCCTGAGCGAAGTCGAAGGGCACTGGCAGCTTCGTCGAACTGTGCGCCCCTACATTGTTAATTGTTAATTGTTAATTGTTAATTGTTCATTGTTCATTGTTAATTGTTAATTGTTCATTGCTCATTGCTGTAGATGAGTTAAAATACCCTGACTGGGACTAAATAACAAAGCCAGTAAAAATAATACCGATGCAACCAATACTATAGCAGGACCGGAAGGCAAATTATAAAAATAACTCAAATACATGCCGCTAATACTAGCTAAAACCCCAACTCCCACTCCCAAAAACATCATGTGATGTAAGCGAGTAACTAATAAATAAGCTGTTGCCGCAGGAGTAATTAAAAGAGAAAGAACTAATACCACGCCTACGGTTTTCAAACTGGCCACAATAGTCAAACCGATGAGCATCATCAAACCCAAGTCTAGCAAATTTACGGGTAAACCCACTGCTTGAGCCCCTAATTTATCGAAAGTATAAAATAGCAGTTCTTTATAAAGCAACACCACTACTAAAATAACAATGGCAGCGATAATAATTGTGTCTCGCAAATCCGTCCAAGTAACACCGAGGATATTCCCGAATAAAAAATGATTCAAGTCGATTTTATTGTCTTTATGAATCACAGTAATTAAAGCAATACCCAGAGCAAAAAAAGCAGAAAAAACTATTCCCATGGCCGCATCCTCTTTAATGTTAGACTTATTGCTAATTAGTTTAATTAAGATAGTACTAATCACTCCAGCAATAAAAGCTCCCACAAAAATATTTGCTCCGAGAATGAAGGCGATCGCCAATCCTGGAAGTACGGAATGACTAATAGCATCTCCTAATAAAGCAAGTCGCTGTACCATTAAATAACTACCCACCACAGCGCAAATAATACCAACGATAACCGCCATAATCAAAGAGCGCTGCATGAAACTATATTGTAACGGTTCCATAATTGTTTCCAAGGAACTAACCCCTATAGCAATGAACAATGAACAATTAACAATTAACAATTAAGAGGTGGATAAAAAAAATGCCCCTTTCGCTTTGTACAAAAGTGATGTAATCAATAAATTACTTACATAATAGTTATATTATGTAACAACACCAGCGCGAAACGCCATATAAATAAATATTGATTAAATTAAATAGCATTATCTCAATCCTCCCTCTGTTTTGACCTGTCTCCTTCAAACTGAGCACTGAGCGAAGTCGAAGTGCGGAAATCTGTGTGAAACAAATTAATTCTTCGCAAAAAACACCACTTTTCCCTGATAAGCCCGATAAAGATAATCTTCTTGCATCACATTTTCTCTTTTCCCCGCAGCAATTAATTGGCGATCGAGCAGAATCAAATCCTCAAAATTAGTAATAGATTCCCCTAAATCGTGATTGACCACCAAAACTATTTTACCAGTATCAGCTAATTGATGAAAGATATCAAAAATAATAGTTTCTGTTTTCCGATCTATCCCCGCAAAAGGTTCGTCAAAACAGAAAATATTGGCTTCTTGAACGAGCGATCGCGCTAAAAAAACTCTTTGTTGCTGACCTCCAGAAAGTTGACCGATAGGACGATTGGTATAACCATCCATTCCCACCCTTTTTAAAGCTTCCACAACCAAATGACGACTATTAGCAGAAAAAGAACGCAGCCATCCCGTTTTCCGCACCCGTCCCATCATCACTACATCCCACACCGTCGCTGGGTAAGTCCAGTCTATTCGCGATCGCTGGGGGACGTAAGCCACCAATTGCAATTGTTGTTGCAAAGGCTGATTCTGGTACAGCACCGAACCCTCTCTGGCCCTAATTAATCCCAACATAGCTTTCAGGAGAGTACTTTTCCCCGCACCGTTAGGTCCAATAATCCCCGTTAACCGCCCCGGTTTTATTTGGAGGCTAATATTCCTCAAGGCTTCAGTCATGCGGTAGCTAACGCCCAGATTGCTAATTTCAATTGCCCTATTGCCATTCATGAAAATTTTGCAGATTTTCCAGTTGCTTTCTGTATCACAATAGCAAAAAATGAAAGAAATATGAAAAAAACAATTGCAAGGGAAGATGACAACGCTAAAACATCAGGACTTACGCAGCAAAGCTATTAGTAGGGTGCGGTCGCTAAGAGCGGCGCGAAGCTGGGCGCAACGCACCACACCACCTATAGTCTCTTCGACCAAATGCGTAAGTCCTGAACATGTCCAACGTGCTGGAAGGACTAACCGCAGTGCGTCCCTACAGGGGATGGTTGTACAAGGGGCCATGGCAATCCTATTAGGACTGTGGCTCAGTGGCTGTCAGTCCCCCCCACCGGAAGAGAAAGGCAAGCCTAGAGTAGTTAGTACCAGCACCATTATCGCCGACTTAACCCAACGAATCGGAGAAGATGAAATCCAGCATCAGGGCATTCTCCAACCGGGAGCAGATCCTCACATTTACGAACCAGTTCCTGCCGATAGCGTTGCTTTTGAGAAAGCAGATTTGATTTTCTATAATGGCTACAATTTGGAACCGGGACTAATTAAACTGATGAATGCTGCGGTCGTCAATGCCAAGAAGTTTCCAGTAGCAGAAGAAATAGCTCCTTTAGATTTTGATTACGACGGTCAAAAAGTGCCTGACCCTCACGTTTGGGGTAATGCGGCCAATGGCATTAAAATGGTTAATGCTATCAGAGATGAATTAATTGCTCTTTCCCCGGAAGATAAGGACAAGTTTACTGCCAATGCTGCGAAACTGACGGCGGAATTGGAAAGTTTGCATGATTGGATTTTAGAAGAAATAGCTACTATTCCTGCTTCCAAACGCAAGTTGGTCACCACTCACGATGCTTTTCAATATTATACCAACGCTTATGGCTTAGAAATAATCGGCACTTTAATTGGCATTAGTACGGAAGAACAACCCAGCGCCAAGACAGTAAAAAATTTGGCTGACCGCATTAAAGCTAGTGGGGTTCCAGCCATTTTTGCAGAAACTACTATTAATCCAACTTTGATTAAAGCAGTTGCAGAAGAAGCAGGAGTTAAATTAGCACCAGAAGAACTATACTCCGACTCTATTGGCGCACCAGGTAGCGAAGGAGATAGTTACGTTAAAATGCTCCGATTTAATACTAAAACAATTGTTGAAGCTTTAAAAGCAGTGGATAGTTGATAGTGGATAGTTGATAGTGGATAGTTGGTAGTGGATAGTTGATAGTTGATAGTTAATGCAGCAGTTATTAGTAGGGTGCGTTCGCAACGCACCACACTCCAAAATAAATTGTAGGTTGGGTTTCGTTACCTCAACCCAACATCAACTAATCTGCTTTTGGATTTCGCTATCACTCTACCCAACCTAAGATGTTGGATGAGATTATTTGGAATAGATTCGAGCCAAGAAACCGGGTTTCTGGCTTTACTTTAGGCTCTATTCCCATATTTTGGTAAGAAACCCGGTTTCTGAACCAGCGCCATCTACTTTAGTTGTTGGTTGTTAGTTATTTGTTGTTGGAATTAGTTAATTGGGTCCATCATGGCAAAACTGTAGCCAGCTATACCCAAAACCTGGAAATTAATGAAAATTATTCTTATATGAATTACGAAAATATTTGCTACAAATAGTTTCCATCGTAGGTTGGGTTGAGGTCAAGAAACCCTTCGGCTACCCTTCGGCGACCCTCTGGGCAAGCGCTCAGGGCAACGCCCAACAAGCCAAAAGATTGGGTGTTGGGTTTCGCTATCGCTCAACCCAACCTACAACTATCTCCCAGCTATCTCGCTCCCAGCCATGGCTTGAGGAAATTTTTCGCACCGTGCGAAATCCTGTGTTATAATTCAGATTAAGTCCCCTAGTTAATCCTAGAGGACAGCAATAAAAAACTACTAGGAGGTAGTATATCATGGCCGAGACAGTTGAAATTTCACTCAAAGATATTCTCCAAAAGCTAGACAGCAAAATAGACAAGCTGGGTGAGAATATGGACAGTAAAATAGACAAGCTCAGTGAGAATATGGACAGTAAAATGGACAGATTGGCACAAGAGCTTAATCAAAAGATAGAAAAGTTGGATAACAAGATAGATGAAGTAAAGAAAGAGGTTAATCAAAAAGTAGACAAGCTATCAGAAGATGTTAACGAACTGAAGGGAAATGTGAAAGCACTGGAAAAGGAAGTGACTGGTTTAAATAAGCGGCTAGAAAACCAAGAATTTCTGAATCTGACTATTACTGTTGCTCTTGCTAGTGCATTTTTTCTCAGCGTGACCAAGCTTTTATTCCCCAATTTTCTAGGTAATATTTAATTGGTTGTTGGTTGTTGGTTATTTGTTGTTGGTTGTTTGTTGTTTGTTTTTTGTTGATTTGTAAGGGTTTCAGAACCAATTCTTACCATGTCTAATAACCATCCTTAATCATCTGCGTTCATCGTGGCACAGGCATCTTGCCTGTGAGTCCATCATGGCAAAACTGTAGCCAGCTATACCAAAAATCTGGAAATTAATGAAAATTATTCTTATATGAATTACGAAAATATTTGCTACAAATAGTTTCCATCGTAGGTTGGGTTGAGGTCACGAAACCCTTCGGCTACGCGGTCCCTGAGCGCTCGCCCTGAGCGTAGTCGAAGGGTAGCCGAAGGGCAGGGCAACGCCCAACAAGCCAAAAGATTGGGTGTTGGGTTTCGCTATCGCTCAACCCAACCTACAACTATTTTTGTTATTTGTTATTTGTTATTTGAATTAGTTAATTGGTAGGGGATATTGAGGAATAGAAAGAAAGCAAAAAAACGGCAATTACAACAATATGCCTCCCACCAATAACCATCGGGAAATCATCTGTGTTCATCTGTGTTCATCTGCGGTTAAAAAAAAGTCAATCGGATAGTTGATAGTTGATAGTCGATAGTTGATAGTTAATGCAGAGATTATTTGGAATCGTAGAATAAATTGTAGGTTGGGTTGAGGTAACGAAACCCAACATCAACTAATCTGCTTTTGGATTTCGCTATCACTCTACCCAACCTAAGATGTTGGATGAGATTATTTGGAATAGATTCGAGCCAAGAAACCGGGTTTCTGGCTTTACTTTAGGCTCTATTCCCATATTTTGGTAAGAAACCCGGTTTCTGAACCAGCGCCATCTACTTTAGTTGTTAGTTGTTAGTTATTTGTTGTTGGAATTAGTTAATGTGTAGGGAATATTGACCAATAGAAAAGAAGCCTAAAAAAGCGACAATTACAACACCGGCTTTAATCTCTCCAGCTATGGCCTGAAGTTGGGCAGCAAATTCTTGATTCTCGTCTATGACATATTCAAGATAGCCGATAAGTTTGTTTAAATATTCCGATGACCCACTTTCAATAGATGTTAATACTTGTTCTCTTCTAGAATTACCTTGCAGTCCTTGTCTAATTATTTGCCAGAGTTGGTCGATTTTGGCTGTGGCCGCTGGAGTAAATGTCTTGGCCAACTCCCCGGCGCTAGATTCCAGAAACTTTTGAGTAGCTAGATGAACGATAGCGCCTGCAGTAAGTGGTTCCATTTCCAATCCTCTAATTCAAGTAAATTAGAACCTTGTTTGATTATAATATAGCTAATCAGTAACCAGTGACCAGTTCAGGACTTACGCAAAATTTGGTTGAAGATACTATGGGTAGTGTGGTGCGTTGCGCCCAGCTTCGCGCCGCTCTTAGCGACCGCACCCTACTGCGATAACTATGGGTAGTGTGGTGCGTTGCGAACGCACCCTACTGCGATAACTATCCACTATCCACTATCAACTGTCAACTGCTATAATAACCAGCTTGCAGCAAGAAAAGCTTGGAGTAAGGAGAAAGCCCCTATGGCTCGGATGTATTACGACGAAGATGCGAATTTAGACCTACTGGCGGATAAAACAGTAGCTATTGTTGGTTACGGTTCACAAGGTCACGCCCACGCCCTCAACCTCAAAGATAGTGGCGTAAATGTCATTGTCGGACTATATCCGGGCAGTAAATCTATTGACAAGGCTACGGCGGCAGGACTGGAAGTTAAAGATGTGGCGGAGGCTGCAGCTGCGGCAGATTGGATTATGATTCTGCTGCCTGATGAGGTACAGAAGACTGTTTATCAGAATGAAATTGAACCCCACCTTACGGAAGGGAAAGTACTCTCTTTTGCCCACGGTTTTAACATTCACTTCGGGCAAGTGGTTCCCCCAGCCAACGTGGACGTGGTGATGGTGGCTCCCAAAGGTCCCGGACACCTGGTACGGCGCACCTACGAGCAAGGGGAAGGAGTGCCTTGTTTGTTCGCTATTTACCAAGATGCTACGGGTCAAGCACGCCATCGCGCTATGGCCTATGCCAAGGGTATAGGGGGTACTCGGGCTGGGATTTTAGAAACTACTTTCCGGGAGGAAACGGAAACGGATCTGTTCGGGGAGCAAGCGGTTTTGTGCGGCGGTCTGTCTGCCTTAATTAAATCTGGCTTTGAAACCCTTGTGGCTGCTGGCTATCAGCCGGAATTAGCCTATTTTGAGTGCCTCCACGAAGTGAAACTGATTGTGGATCTGGTTGTGGAAGGGGGTTTGGCCAAGATGCGAGATAGTATTTCTAACACTGCGGAGTACGGAGATTACACTCGTGGGCCCCGTATTGTAACGGAGGAAACTCGCGCGGAAATGCGTAAAATTCTCAAGGAAATTCAATCCGGTCAATTTGCGCGAGAATTTGTCTTAGAAAATCAGTCTGGCAAAGCAGGATTTACCGCCATGCGCCGTCAAGAGGCGGAACATTCCATTGAGGAAGTGGGTCGAGATTTACGAGCCATGTTTAGTTGGTTGAAAGACAAATAAGCTGGCTCTCAGGTTTCCATGGGGTTTTGGGTCTTGGGTGTTAGGTGAGGTATATTTTGCTCTTGCCTTAACCCCCAAACCCTTGGCCGTTCTCCTTTATTCCTATTTACTTTCAGCTCCCTTTTCATGTTCTTCAATGGCCTTCTCTGTTCTTTCATAGGGATTTTTAAACTTTTTGTCAGGGAAGATGCCGATCAAAAACTGATTGATACTGGTGCGAGTCTGGCGGCTAGCATCATTTAAGGGTTTGGGGAGAAAGCGATCGCCCAGGGTGACAAACACCAGGAAAGAAATTAAACCAAGGTTAAAAAGAGTTTTAAAACGCATCAGTAGGTCTCCTTTATTAATAATCTAAATTAATTCTTTAATATTTAATTTTTAGCTAAAAATACTGAGATGGACTTGGAATCGGAATCAATCGATTTGAAACAAGAGAAGGGCAAAAAACCCAAGCGGCCTATGTTTGTGCGAGGAATATTTTGGGGTATGGTGTTTGCTGGTACTGCTATTGTTTCCGCTGCCTTGGGAGCCAGCCTCGTTTTCTTTCGTCCTTTTCCCTTTCCCTCTCTCAAGCCAAATATAACACCCCCAAAAACAAATTCTGATTCTACTAATACTAATACTTCTTATTCTTTACTGGCTGAGACAACTGAGACAAACTGGCTCTCTAACTTTAAATCCCGTCTCAACAGACCTGTGTGAATATTCTGGTGATGGGAATCGAACCAGTTCTCAACTCTTCTAGGGAAGACTCCCAAGCAGTATTTTCTGGTTCGAGCGATACTCTCTTGCTTTTCCGTGCGGACCCAGAAGAGAAGCAACTGCGAGTACTTTTAATTCCCCGAGATACTAGAGTCAGCAATAGAAAGTTAAAAATTCCTAAAATTCATAGCGCCAATGCCGAAGGAGGAGCGGAATTGGCGGTAGAAATAGTCAGGGAAAGTTTGAATGACCTGCCTATTGATGGCTATCTGCGCTTAACTACTGAGAGTTTGAGAGAATTAGTAGATTTGCTGGGAGGTGTGGAACTGTTCGTACCCCAACCCATGTATTACGGGCAGGAAGCCCCAAACTTGGCTGTTAATGGGGTTAATGGGATAGATGCTCTTAATTTAGAACCGGGCTGGCAAACCCTCAAGGGGGAACAAGCAGAATTATTTGCTCGTTTTCAGGATGTTGAGGATCAAGAGAAAGGGGATTTAGCTAGAATTCAAAGACAAGAAACTTTGCTCAAAGCCCTCTACCAGCGTTTGAGCAATCCCAAGGTGCTGCGGAAATTGCCCCAAATAGTAGATATTACCAGGCAATATGTGGATACGGACCTGACCAGAGAAGAAATGATGGCTTTAGTTGCCTTTCCTCTCCAGGAAGAAGTGGCAGACTTGCAAGTGATGTTGTTACCTGGTCGCCTCAGCCCCAGTAGAGGGGGGCGCGGGTTTGATTGGTGGCCCAATCGAAGGGGGCGCGATCAGGCGAAGCCTGCCACTGCGTGATCGCCTGCTTCATGATTTCTTTGCTGGGGAGAAAACCCCTCTTTATTTCTCTTATCCCACCCCAGTAAATCGTCGTGGGACAGGCTTCTAGCCTGTTGCGTATTGCCATTGAAAATGGTGCAGAAGACCGAGAATTAGCAGATAGCGTTCTGTCCCATTTAGAAGCAGAAGGATTCTATAACGCTTATATTACCGATACAGACAAATATGCTTTAGAACTGCCTCGCACGGAGATTATAGTCCCGTCTGGGGATTTAGACGCAGCAGAAAAGCTGAAAAAAGTCTTGGGTGTAGGTAAAATAAAGCTATCCTTTTTGGGAGATTTAGATTCTGACTTGACAGTGAGAGTAGGTGAGGATTGGTTGCAAGTATTAGAAATAAAGAACGAGCGATCAACAACAGAAAATGAAGAAGGAGAAACCACCGATAACAATGAAGAAAACTTTGAAGAAAACTTGGATTAAACCTTGCCTGGGATTAATATTAGTTTTAATCCTAGCAGCAATTTTCGTACTGGCAGACGCTCATCCTGCTTTAGCCTTAGGAAAGACAAGAAAAATAGATTATAGTTTCAGCAGTTTACCCGGTAGTGATTTTTCCAATCAAAATTTAGCCGGGTCTACCTTTACCGCTACCGACCTGCGAGGGTCCAATTTTCATGGAGCTAACTTAGTTGATTCCATTCTCTCCCAAACAGTGTTTTTTTTACGCCGACTTGAGCGATGCTAACCTAACAGGAGCTTTTATCGACCAAGCTACTTTCGACCAAGCTAATTTAACTAATGCTATTTTAGTGGATACTCTTGCCACTCGGGCTCGTTTTTACGATGCTGAAATTACTAATGCGGATTTTAGCTATGCGATTATTGATCGCTATCAAGTAAAATTGATGTGTGAAAGAGCGAAAGGTGTTAATCCCGTTACTGGTGTTTCTACTCGGGAAAGTTTAGGCTGTGAATAGTGGATAGTGGATAGTGGATAGTTGATAGTGGATAGTTAATATAGCGCTCCTAGCTCGCGTCCAAACAGATTTTTCTCAGACCTCAAATGTCACAAAGGCTCTTTATTTAGTTGTAACAACACAAAAGGCAGCGAAGTGCTATAATTGTAGGGTGGGCATCGCCCACCACAACCAAATTTTATCTTACTATGATATCAGAGCAACCTTGTCCAGCAGTTCGGCTCCGCGGTCAGTGAGCGTAGCCGAACTGCACTGCAAGCAGTATAACTATCAACTGTCCACTATCAACTGTCAACTGCTATGTAAACCCATGA
>JH610846.1 GCA_000252485.1 Prochloron didemni P4-Papua_New_Guinea
CCCCAAATTTACTAAAAAACTGGAAGACTTGGAAAATGCCATGGATAAGTGGATTTATTTTATTAAAGAAGCTCCCAGTTTAGAACTTATTCCTGAGAATCTCAAGGAAATTCCCCAGTTAGAAAAAGCTTTGAATATAGCGAATCAAGCTAGTTTAAGTGTAGAAGAGCTGGAAAATATCCGCCAACAAGAAATCCTCTTGGAGGATAGAAGAGGGGAATTGAGTTTAGCCAAAAGGGAAGGAATAGAAGAGGGGATAGAACAAGGGATAGAACAAGGGAAAATAGAAGGGAAAATAGAAGGGAAAATAGAAGGGAAAATAGAAGGGAAAATAGAAGGGAGAACAGAAGGTCAAAGAAGCTTTCTATTGAGACAACTTGAACGCCGTTTTGGACAACTCAGTTCTTCTACAATATCTTTAATTGCAGCATTGCAATCGGTCGAGTTAGAACGTTTAGAAGAAACAATGTGGGATTTCAATACCAGGGATGAATTAGTTAATTGGCTGCGAGATAATTCTATAGGAGTTGAGAGTTGAGAGAATTGTAGGGTGGGCATCGCCCACCACAACCAAATTTTATCTCGTCATGAGTAGCGGTATATTTCTCTCTAGGCAGAAATACCC
>JH610847.1 GCA_000252485.1 Prochloron didemni P4-Papua_New_Guinea
GGATGTTAAGGCAGTATTGGCGGATAAAACTACTGTGATTATTGAGATGCAAGTGTGGAATGTGGAAGCTTTTCCCAAACGAGTTATTTATAACTTGTGCAAAACCTATGCCAATCAGCTGAAGTTGGGACAGGGATATTCTTATCTCAATCCTGTCATTGCTTTAACTATCACTGATTTTCAACTATTTCCGGACACAGACAAAATAATTACTCGCTTTTATTTTCAAGAAGAAGAACTTGAAGAGGAAAAAGAAGAAAAACTTGCTTATCAGAAAGATGAGTTAAAATTAGTGTTTGTGGAACTCCCCAAATTCACTAAAAAACTGGAAGACTTGGAAAATGCCATGGATAAGTGGATTTATTTTATTAAAGAAGCTCCCAGTTTAGAACTTATTCCTGAGAATCTCAAGGAAATTCCCCAGTTAGAAAAAGCTTTGAATATAGCGAATCAAGCTAGTTTAAGTGTAGAAGAGCTGGAAAATATCCGCCAACAAGAAATCCTCTTGGAGGATAGAAGAGGTGAATTAAGTTTAGCCAAACGAGAAGGAATAGAAGAGGGGATAGAACAAGGAATAGAACAAGGAATAAAACAAGGGATAGAACAAGGGATAGAACAAGGGATAGAACAAGGGATAGAACAAGGGATAGAACAAGGGAAAATAGAAGGGAAAATAGAAGGGAAAATAGAAGGGAAAATAGAAGGGAGAACA
>JH610848.1 GCA_000252485.1 Prochloron didemni P4-Papua_New_Guinea
GAAGGTCAAAGAAGCTTTCTATTGAGACAACTTGAACGCCGTTTTGGACAACTCAGTTCTTCTACAATATCCTTAATTGCAGCATTGCAATCGGTCGAGTTAGAACGTTTAGAAGAAACAATGTGGAATTTCAATACCAGGGATGAATTAGTTAATTGGCTGGGAGATAACCCTATAACAGTTGAGAGTTGATAGCTTTTCAGTGACCAGTGACCAGTGACCAGTGAGACGGTGTTTTCAGTTTTTTACTTGTCGGTCACCAAATGTCATTTCAGAAACTTTTCAATCCCTTAGCTAGTAATAGTTTGAGCATATTTTTCCCGATTTAAGATGATTGTCGAGTTGATAGCGACAGGTTCGCGCGACCCGTCCCCAAATAAAAATCAGGAACTTCCTATAAGCTATAACTATTCATCTCTGACCACTAATCATCCTTTCCCATCTGCGTTCATCTGTGTTTATCTGTGGTTAACTAACAAGGGCGCAAGCCGACCAAGTCCAAGTGTGCGCCCCTACATTAGTTTAATTATTGCAATTTAGCTCTAATATCTTCAATGCGCTTGCGATTAACTCCTAAGTCCGACTTACCCAGACGAGAAGCAGAACGAACCTGGATTGCCTTGCCATCAAAATAGAACTCTACATCATCTACATAGCCCATTAATTGGCTCTTAAACTCCACATAGAGATAATCCTTTTTTTCCTCTATAATAGTAGTTCGCTCCAGACTTTCTACCACCTTTTTTACATCAGCAATAGTGGCCTTAGTCAGAGGCTCGATTTTAAACTCACCATCTTCCGCTTGACTATTAACACAATTAGGACTGCCAGGACAAACTGCCAGTTTGCCATTGTTAACGCCTAAATTAGTCGGTCTCGTACCTGAAAAATTAAACATGTTGTTTGTTGTTTGTTGTTTGTTGTTTGTTGTTTGTTGTTTGTTTGTTGTCGGTTAAAGTTAGTCAAAATTAATGGAAAGCAAAAAAGTCATCAATCTCTTAATAACTCTACCGCCTTTTGGTATTGTAAATCCACTTCTGTACCGAGCTGCGCTAGGAAAATTTGCTCCTGAGCTACAAGGCGATCGGGAGTAATGCCCAAGTGATTGATATCATGCCTAGCGGGAGTCTCATATTTCGCAACTGTTACCGCCAATCCAGCACCATCCTCTAACTCAAATAAAGACTGAATTAAACCTTTGCCAAAGGTAGTCTTTCCCACTAACAAACCTCGACCATTATCCTGCAAAGCTCCCGCTAAAATTTCCCCCGCACTGGCGGTTCCTTCATTTACTAACACTATCAGCGGGTCTTGAGTTATAGCAGTGCCGTTAGCATCGTAACTGCCAACAGTTCCTCGACGATCGACCGTATAAACAATACTTCCTCCATCTATCCAAAGACGAGCAATCTCAATTCCGGCTTGGAGCAAACCTCCAGGATTATTGCGCAAGTCTAGAATGTAAGCATCCACTCCTTCTTGCTCGAACTCCTCAATCGCTGCTTTAATTTCTTCAGCAGAACTAGCACTAAATTGGCTCAAACGCAAGTAACCAATAGGAAAACCCTCTCGCTCATCTATATCGGCATAGACCGAACTGAGAGCAATGCGATCGCGCACTAACTCCACCGTAAAGCTAGAATCTTTTTCCCGAGGCAAAATAGTTAGAGAAACTGTCGTCCCAGTTTTTCCCCGCATTCTCTGGGCAGCTTCATCTAAAGTGAGAGTAGCTGTATCAACCCCATCAATAGCCAGAATGCGATCGCGGGTTGTAATACCGGCTTGTGCAGCGGGAGAACCAGCAATAGGAGCTACCACTTCCAAGTTCCCTTCCCGGCTCAGATTAATTTGCAGCCCCACTCCGGAAAATTCCCCAGAAGTACTAATTTGCAAACTAGAAAACTGTTCTGGACGCAGCAGTCTTGTATAAGGTTCATCCAGAGTAGCCAGCATCTCCTCAATGGCAGTATAAGTCTGCTCTGGATTATCCAAGGGCTTTTTCAGGAAGTCCCGCCGCAGGAACCACCAGTTCTGATGGTTAAAAGTCTCGTCCAAATAAGCCTGATTGACAATCCGCCAACATTCCAACAACTCTTGTTCCCCCGACCTCATGGCCTCAGCGCTCTCGGTTCTCCAGCAAAAGGAAAAACTCACAACCAAAGTCAATAAAATTATCAGCCGCAAAGCTCTTTTCATCATGAGTAAAGAAGTCAAACCCCTATTGTTTATTTGTGCCTTAAAGATATGTTACATTCTTCTAAAGACTTCCCATGCCAAGGCACTCCCCCTCGTGTGGGAGCAAGGGCGGCAAAAATAAACCTTCATAGCTAAAATTGGCCTCATGTTTATCAAAGGAGTAACTGACTCAAAAGCATTTAAGTGGTTTGACGAGCGCCTAGATGTCCAGGCAATCTCAGACGACATCAGCAGCAAATACGTGCCGCCCCACGTCAATATCTTCTATTGTCTCGGCGGTATCACCTTAGTTTGCTTCTTAATCCAGTTCGCCACTGGATTCGCCATGACCTTCTATTACAAGCCCACTGTAGCTGAGGCTTTATCCTCCGTACAGTACATCATGAGCGATGTAAGCTTCGGCTGGCTGATTCGCTCCATCCATCGCTGGTCCGCTAGCATGATGGTCTTAATGATGATTTTGCACATCTTCCGGGTTTACCTCACTGGGGGCTTCAAAAATCCCCGGGAACTAACCTGGATTACCGGAGTAGTCATGGCAGTCATTACTGTTTCCTTCGGCGTTACTGGCTATTCTCTTCCTTGGGACCAAGTTGGCTACTGGGCGGTGAAAATCGTCTCTGGTGTTCCCGCTGCTATTCCCGTAGTTGGGGACCAAATCGTGGAACTGATGCGGGGTAGTGCCAGCGTCGGACAGGCAACCCTAACTCGTTTCTACAGCCTCCACACCTTTGTCTTGCCTTGGTTAATTGCAGTGTTCATGTTGCTGCACTTCTTAATGATTCGCAAGCAGGGCATTTCCGGTCCCTTGTAAATCCCAAATTGCAACAAAGTCACCAACTTGGAAGGAAGGCTCTTAGCTGTTATAGCAACAAACAGCATAGCCTTCTCCAAATAAACTGGTAACTGGTAATTTGGTATAGTAGTAAAAGCATAGGTTAGGACCAAGAAAAATTTGTTTCCAGCCTCCCGCTTTGCCCTATATCAACTATCAACTCTCAACTATTCACTCTCAACTGCTATATAGTCTGCTGATTCAGGAGAAAACTAGTAATATGTCAACCTTAAAAAAGCCAGATCTCAGCGATCCCGATTTAAGAGCTAAGTTGGCTAAAGGCATGGGTCATAACTATTATGGCGAACCCGCTTGGCCAAACGACTTGCTCTACGTCTTTCCCGTAGTCATCCTGGGAACTATCGGCTTGTGTACCGCTCTCGCCATACTGGACCCAGCTATGGTGGGGGAACCTGCCAATCCTTTCGCTACTCCTCTGGAAATTCTACCAGAATGGTATTTTTATCCCGTTTTCCAAATTTTGCGCGTTATTCCCAATAAATTATTGGGTATTGCTTGCATGGCAGGTATTCCTTTGGGTCTAATGTTGGTTCCCTTCCTGGAAGGCTTCAACAAGTTCCAAAACCCCTTCCGCCGTCCCGTAGCAACAGCGGTTTTCTTATTTGGAACTTTAGTAACCTTGTGGTTGGGTGCTGGTGCAACTTTCCCCATTGACGAATCTTTGACCCTAGGTTTGTTCTAAAAGGCTAAAAATCAATCAATAACTATCAATTGATAATTGATAATTGATAATTGATAATTGATAATTGATAATTGATAATTGATTAAGCCATTAGTCGTAGTAGGTAAGAACTGGTTTGTGGTTTACTGAAATTAAACCAAATTAAACTATTGCCTACTAACGACTAAGAAGAAAAAGATGGAAAACAGCAATTCTACTCCAACAGCTCATCGCGTATTTGTTTTTTTAGAAGTATTTGCCCTTGAAGGAGGAATTCAAGCCTACGTTAAGAATATTTTAGCATCTTATCATTCCCTACAAGAAAGATGGGAAGTTTTTTTATTAAGAGACGAACCTGGATGCCATAATCCTTTTGAATCTAACGCTATAAAATTTCATTATTTAAAAACCCCCTGGTTGGGGCGCTGGACATTAACCTTATTTTTGCTACTTTGTCTAGTGCAACGCCGTCCCAGCCATGTTGTTTGTGGTCATATTAAATTAGCTACTTTAATTTTCCTCCTCTGCAAGCTTTTAGCTATTCCCTATACTATCTCCACTCACGGTAAAGAAGTTTGGGATACCTTGCCTTGGATAGAAAGAAAAGCCTTAGCAGGAGCTACAGAAATTTGGACAGTTAGCCGTTACAGTCGCCATCGCCTTTGCCAAGCCAACAACATAGATTTGGGTAAAGTTAAACTATTACCCTGTGCAGTAGACGGCACAACCTTCAGCCCAGGAAACAAACCCACTCAATTGATAGCTAAATATAATTTAGCTGATGCCAAAGTTCTAATGACAGTAGCTCGGTTGTGGTGGGGGGATATTTATAAAGGGGTAGATGTGACCATCCGCGCCTTACCGAAAATACTCAATACCTTCCCAGAAACCAAATATTTAGTTGTGGGTCGCGGCGATGACCAACCTCGTTTAGCTCAATTAGCCCAAGACTTAGGAGTAGGGGACAAGGTGATATTTGCTGGTTTTGTAGAGACAGAAGTATTACCCGACCATTATCGGCTGGCAGACGCATATATTATGCCCTCCCAAGAAGGATTTGGTATTGTTTATCTAGAAGCAATGGCTAGCGGCATTCCCGTGCTTTCCGGGGACGCTGACGGTTCTGCAGACCCTTTAGAAGATGGAAAGTTAGGTTGGCGGGTTCCTCACCGGGACCCAGAGGCGGTAGCTAAAGCTTGCATTGAAATCTTAACGGGGGAAGATAAGCGTTGTGATGGTCAGTGGTTGAGAGAACAAGTATTGAATTGTTTTAGCAAAGAAGGATTCCGCGATCGCTTCCAACAATTAATATTATCAGTGGGCAGTGCCGCACCAGAGCCAGTTGAGATTATTCACCACATTATGATTAAATAGCTATAGCAATGAACAATGAACAATTAACAATGAACAATTAAGAGGTTGATAAGAAAAATGCGCCTTTCGCTTGATACAAAGGTGATACAGCTTGTGTAGCATTTCTGTCCAAAAGTGTAGTATGTAACGACACCAGCGCGAAGCGCTATAGCTATATAGGGCTTGCTGAATTTTGAATTTTGAATTTTGAATTTTGAATTGCTCGTAGCGCTATATCACCGTAGGGTGGGCATCGCCCACCACTTCGGCTACCCCACCATTGACTTTCTACATATTCAGCCCCAAAAACTACTTTTGACCACACCCAACTGCTGTAGTGGACAGTTGAGAAACTGTCACTCTCTTCATTCTCATCTCAACTTGAAAAGAATAAGATTACAAGAGACATCTCCAGAATTGGTTTTGATACCAAATCCGATGAAACAGAGTAGAGGAAAAAACAGCCTGTAACCCAGACAGTGTCTAGAGCGTTGACTATACTTTTTAACCCGGATTTGGTATGAAAGCCTTATATATCAATGAGCAATGAACAATTAACAATGAACAATTAAGAGGTTGATCAGAAAAATGCCCCTTTCGCTAGTAACACATGGGTAATCCAAACCTGGATCTCCTTTATTATTTCCATATCTGCCACATCAATTGGTATTATTTACCTCCCGGTAGACTTTTGACTGTATTAACTTTTAACTATCCACTACTAAGGAAGCAAAATAATCCAACATCAATGTGATTAATTTAATATCAAATCTAAAAATGTGGATTAGTCAGCCAAGAAACCGGGTTTCTTCTATTATTTTAAAGATTAATGCTAAAATTTTGGACAGAAACCCGGTTTCTCAACCTACGGAATAACCTCAATCTATACTACGATCCAACGCCACTATTTGTAGCAACAATTTTTGTATTTCATATAACTTTTTCCTTTTCAAGCAATAGCTATGGTGGGCAGTGCCGCGCCCTACAACTGTAACTGTATCAACTATCAACTATCAACTATCAACTATCAACTGTAAAGTTTTTATAATGAAAACTTCTTCAAATCAAGATAGCCTCCGATTAACAATTAATATTCATGCTTCCAATCCTCAATTATTAGAAGGATTAGAAACTTGGCTGCAATTAGGGCTATTATCCCATGCCCAGGTGAAAGAGTTGAGCAATAATTATCTCACCTGTCCTCTACCAACTCCCGTTATAGCTTCTACTCCCAAGCCATCTCCCAAGTTTTCTCCTCCGCAACCCAAACCAGTACCATTATTGGTTCGCATTTCCCAATCTTTAAAGTCCGGAATCAGCGTCCGTTGGTTGCTGTTGTTAGGAGTATTCATGGTAGTCATCTCCTCCAGTTTGCTAGTAGCCAGCAACTGGGCTTTATTCCCGGCTACCGCACAATATTTAGTCTTGTTTGGCTACACTCTGGTTTTTTGGCTGGTGAGTCAGTGGACTAAACAACGAGCTAATTTAACTTTAACGGCTCAAACCCTGGGAATTGTAACTTTATTGCTAGTTCCTATCAATTTCTGGGCTATGGATGGGTTCGGTCTCGGCGGAAGTCCTTGGGGTTGGGGGGCGATCGCCATTACTACTCCCATTCTAACTTTAATCTTGGCCAAATTTCGAGGAATGGGCTTTTTCTCATCTCTTTCCTTGTTCCTAATCTGTTATTTGCAATGGGGTTGGTCTTTTGCTCCATGGCCTCTCATGGCCGTGTATTTAGCTACTCTAGCAACAGTAGGAGAGACTATGTGGCACAGGCATCTTGCCTGTGACACTAAAAAGAAGAAAAAAGACTCTGAAAAAGTCTTTCAACTATCTCAAACTAACACCTTGATTTCCCTATATGCTTTAGCCATTCTCTTTGGAAGGGGGATTGGGAGTTCTCAGGTAGATCTAGCTCAATTGGGTTTGGCCATAGGACTGTTTGGCTGGCTCTTCACTTGGCTGTCTCGCGGGGAGAAATATCTTCAATATCCTCAACCCCTGATGGAAAGACTGGGGGCGGGAATTCTCTTTTTTGCTTGGTTGGTGTCGGTGGAGGAATTTCCGCTTCAGGCTATCTGTGTTTGTGGATTGGCTTTATCTTGGTTGGGCGATCGCCTACTTGCATGTCCCCCAAATTTAAAACCTGCGCCTCGTCGAGATTTAAGTTTAATCTTTGCCATCGGCTTGCAGATCTTTTATCTAACCGGCACGGTTATTCCTGATTCATTGCGCGAAACTGTTGTCAATATCTTAATTCAACTAATTAAAGTACCATATTATACTGAGGCACTGTTGAGTTTGATTTGGTTTCCCTATCTTCTAGGTATGTTGTGGGTGACAGGTTGGCTTTACAACAATAAGAAGAGAAAACTGGCACGATTTGGGGATAAATTGACTTTGGGATTTGGGATTTATTTAACTCTCCTCGCTTTTCCCTACCTTGCTTTACTAGCTCTTAATCTGCTCTTTTCTACTGTCACTCTCGCCATTGTCAGCTATCATCGCTATGTTGCTAATGCTTTTTTTATCTATCTAACTCATATTTGTGGATTGCTAACTGTTCTTGCTTGGATTGATTGGCAATTTCCATATCTTGCCTTTTATAGCGAAGTAATCATTCTTCTCAGTTTAATGTTGATGGAGTGGACGGCAGCCAATTTACCTTTAAGTATTAAACAAGGCATTAAGAAAAAAATCAAGGAACGAAAGTTTTCTCGCAATTGGCCAATCTACCAACGTAGTGCTTGGCATCTGGGTTTGATTCTGGCAATAGGTCGTTATCTCTTGCTTGTGAGCCGATACCAGTTGATTGTAGAAAACTACCCTTTTTGGAGTTTACTGTGGTTAGTAACTCCTTTGAGTCTCACAGTTATAGCAGGGATTAGGAAGATTAAACCTGTTAGCAATATTCAACCTATTAAGAATATTGAACTTAATCAAAATATTCAACAGATATCTAGAGTAGCACTGCCGAGGACTGAGAGAAGTGGAAGTTCGAGGCAGTGGGGAGAACAGGCTGCTTGGTTGAGTACCATTGCCTTAATAATGGCTCAAGTTTTGACAATTCTGCAACCGGGAATTAGATTAATTGCCTTAGGATTTGCCACATTGTTAATGTTCTTCAATACCTTCTATATCGGAACTTACAGCAAGAGGGGAACAAGAGAAAAAACATTAGTTTTCAGGCAAAATTGCCGAATTGCTGCAGCGATTACCTTGGGTTTTGGCTTGGGTTTAGTTGTAATGTTGCTGTGGGAAGGAAAACCGGAATTTCTCGCTCTTAACTGGGAAGGATGGTTGATGGTAGGGAGTTTATTACCTACCAGTTTGTGGTTTATAGCCTCCCACAAACAATTAGGAAAAATTCCCCATAGTTTTGCTGCTCAAGTTTACGCTCCTGTTGCCGATGGTTGGGCAAAACTTTTAGCTGGTTTCCAATTATTAATTCTTTCTTTCCACTCATTTTTGCTGGTAGAAGAACAGTTAGTACAACCTTCTATTTGGGTAGTTGTAGCTACAGTTCTGTTAATGATTGCTATCACTACTCGCACTTGGCAGCGCCCTGCCAATTTGGTAATTTATATCTTGGGTTGGAGTTTAGAAGTGCTGACCATTGAAGTGCTGGGTTTAATTAATCTTGCTCCCATCAGTCTCGCCATAGTTAATATTGGCTTAGGACTACTAACTCAACTAGTTAGCAACCTGTGGCACAGGCATCTTGCCTGTGACAACAAAGCCTGTGACAACAAAGCCTCTGACAACAAAACTTCTAATAACAAGTCAAATAAATCCCTTCCCCAAAGCATTGAAATTTTACCTTTATTTTACGGTGCTGTAGCCACCTTCTCTCGCTGGAATATCTTGACACATTGGACAGCATTTTCTACTTTAGGATTAGCTTTAATTGCCTTGGGAACTGCTAAGAAAAAACCGCAATTAAAATTCCTCACTTATCTCGGTTTATTGGGAGTATCTCTATCCGCCTACGAGTTCCTTTGGGTTCAAATTGAATCTTTCCCCATAGGCGATCGATGGGTAGCTATGGCAGCTTTAGCTACGGCTATTATGTCAGTTTACCGCTTCTGGTTTCCATTCTTAAGCAAACAGCTAGGTATAAGTTCCCCAGAAGTTAAACTATGGGCTAATCTCCACTGGTTGCTGGGTAGTTTGATTCTCCCCTTCGCAACAGTTTATCCCGTCACCTTTAATAAGGTTTTGGCATTGGAAACAGCTATCTTATTAACCAGCTATGCAATTTTTCAAGGCAGACTGAACCAGGCAATCCCGCAACAACAAGAGTCTCAAGCAGAACTTTGGATTTATGGGGGAATTATCGAAGGAATAGGAGTGGTATTATTTGCCAGTTATCAACTACAACTGGGAGAGATATTATTGCCTTGGAGTGGGGCGATCGCCGCCACTATCGCTTCTAGTTTCTATTTCCTGCCTTGGTCAAACTGGGGTTGGTCCAACAAACCTTGGCAGCGTTCTGCTTTAGTTATTCCCTTCATGGCAGCTATTTTCACCAGTTCTAGTATCAACTCGATTAGTTTAGGGGCGATCGCTTTCTGTTACACAATATTCGCAGTCCTGAACCGACAAATTCGCCTTACCTATATCTCTCTCTTTTTCCTCAATTGGTTAATTCTGCGTCAATGGTTTTGGCTGGATGGTTTGTGGCTAGTTACACCCCCCATGTTGTCTCTTCTCTATCTAGCACAAGTTGACCCCCACTTGAAACAATCGTCGCAAAAGAATCTCCGTCATTATCTACGTTTACTAGCTACAGGAATTATTTGTTTAGTTGCTTTAGTCACAACTAATTGGTTAGTGACTCTTTCCTGGAGCATGTTAGCAATTTTTGCTGGCTTGAGCTTGAGAATTAGAGCTTTTCTTTATCTTGGCACTTTCTTCTTATTCGTTAATATGGGCAATCAATTCTTGTTGCTCAGTTATCAATATGCTTTCGTGAAATGGGCCATGGGACTTGCCCTGGGTCTCCTGTTTATTTGGATTGCCGCTAGTTTTGAAACTCGAAGGGAACAGATTGTTGCTTTGCTAGAAAATTGGATTGTGGAATTTAAGCATTGGCAATAAATCAAAATTCAAAATTCAAAATTCAAAATTCAAAATTCAAAATTAACAATTGATGAATGTCTCCGCAAAAAATGCCCCACACTTGAGTTTAAATTTTGTTTAAGTCCCACTAACCTAGGATACGTACTGCTATATCATCAGCTTTTCAAACACGCTCTAAGGACGAACCCAGGTGACATTCTTGTCCTCTGGTAAAGACAACATCAACGTTATTGTTAGTTGCTTATTGTTTAATGTTATAGTGGACAGTTGAGAAACTGTCACTCTCTTCATTCTCATCTCAACTTGAAAAAGATAAGATTACAATTAAATGATAGCAATCGTCCTGGCGATCACTACAGGTCAAGAGCAACAGCCAGGTTGCTGTATTAACTGTCAACTATCAACTATCAACTGGAAAAAAGACAATGGCACAACCAATCAATAATCAAGACCACAGTAACGCATGGGTAATCCAAACCTGGATCTCCTTTATTATTTCCATATCTGCCACATCAATTGGTATTATTTACCTCCCGGTAGACTCTTGGACAAAAGGCTTTATGGGTATGGGTTTATCTTTTTCCATTGGTTCTACCATTAGTTTAACCAAAACCCAAAGAGATTTACACGAAGCAAAAAAACTAATTTCTAAAGTTGAAGAAGCCAGAGTTGAGAAAATTCTCGCCGAACACAATACTATTAAATAGTTTATAAATCGTAGGTTGGGCGGTCCCTGAGCGTAGCCGAAGGGACCGCCCAACAAGCCAGAATATTGCTGTTTAGTTTCCCTATCGCTCTACCAAGCTACAACTGTTGATAACATTATTGTATTTGTGGCATTCTTTTTCTAATTAATCGGAAAAATCGTCAAACACCTGTTTAAAGTCATTCTTCATACTGATAAGAATCCAACCTCGCTTTTCAGCCTCAGCTAGAAGTGTTTCAGCTCCTTCATCGTATTGATATTCCCGATCGCCATCATCGTGATGAACCAACATCATTAAATCTCGACCCTCACCATCATCAGTATACTGAAGCATTGCCACATCGTTATTACCGTTTCCCACTGTGAGGATTGGTTTTTTCCCGATATAGCGCTGGATTCCCACAGCTTTCCCAGCATAATTGTTCAGGGGTAAGAGAGGAATTCCCAATCTAATTATAACCGGTTTTCCGTCCTCTTGAATTTCAAACTTAGACACAAAACTAGTACCGATGGTATGTTTTGGGGGAATCTGATAAGCATCTTCAGCAAAAGAGCGAATGAAATCAATTTCCGCTCCCGAACTAATATAGATTTGAAACTGATTTTCTCTGAGATAATCTAAGAGTTGCACCATGGGTTTATAGGTGAGTTGGATATAGGGAACTCCCAAATCTGGATGTAACTGGGTTTCGAGAAAATTGCGAGCTTTTTGCTTATATTGGTCTGTGGTAAGGCCCTGATTAATTTCTATATCTTTCACTGCCACATCTATTTCTTTTTCCTCTGTTAGACAGTAAGAAGAACTTCCTTGCTGATAAACAAAAAAGGCCTCCTCGAAAAAGCAAGGTTTTTCCAACAAAAGAGTGCCATCGTTATCGAAAACGGCAATACGATCTGACGGGTCTACAAAGTTAGTACTTTCTGGGTTGGTAATGTCTCCCACAAAGTCCATAATCTCTTGTTTCGTGTTACCCTCGTTCCAGAAAGATAAAGGAGGATTTTCTGCTGCTTCAGCCCTAGGAGATGGAAGAAAACTTCCCAGACAGAAAACAAATAGGATAAGGGAGATGACAAGCAAAAAAGTGGTTTTCTTCATCTTTTCTTAACTAGAGTTTAATCTATAGCCGTTCTAGAGAAGGTATAGCAATGAGCAATGAACAATTAACAATGAACAATTAAGAGGTTGATACGAAACATGCCCCTTTCGCTTTGTACAAAGGTGATACAGCAGATGCAGTACTTTTGTATAAAAAATGTTGCATGTAACAACACCTTTCTAGCGAAGCGCTATATTTTTAGATTAAACTAGGACACACTCGATACGCAATATTATCAATGAACATTGCGTAAAGCTAAGATATATCGCTGTAACAATTATTGGATTTCTGCTAAGATTGTTTTTGTGGGGATAAATAACGCGAGGGGATTATCTTCTAGAGCGATAAAACCATATTTTAAAGGGTGTGGTCAAAAGTAGTTATTTTCGGCTGAATATGTAGAAAGTCAATCGTGGGGTAGCCCTCTGGGCTGCCACGACTATTGAGAATATAAAATTCAACTGTTTTTGACCAATTTCTAAAGAAAGAGCAATTGCTTTGGGAAAAAATTCCATTAATAATACCTTTCCTGATGCTCTTGAATTGCTGCTTTTAACGCTTCATTAGCGGTGGGAGGATTTTCTAAAGCTGAAGTTAGTTTATTCCAATCGCGATCGCTCAAAACCATCGCTTCCGGTTGGGGAATTTCTTCTGTAGCTGCGTCTAGTGCCAATTGTAGCAAATATTCGCTCAAACTCATACAACGTAAAGCTGCGGCTTTTTCTAGAGTTTGTTTCTGTTCCCAACTCAGTTTGAGGGTGACCGTGGCTTTTGGGGTTGGGGTTGAGGTTGACATGGCGCGATCGCACTGATATAGCAATGAGCAATTAACAATTAACAATGAACAATTAAGAGTTCGTGCAAGAAAAATGCGCTTTTCGCTTTATACAAAGGTGATACAGCCGACGAAGTATTTTTGTCTTAATATGTAGTATGCAAATACACTTTACTCGCGAAGCGCTATAGTTTATTTTTTATAAAAAAAGTTATCTTTTATCTTTATTTTTATAAAAAAACCTCGATGGTTAATAGACATCGAGGTTTCTTCAGAACCAAGCACCAGATTAAACACTAGTTAAGATTATTGTTGCTTTAGGGAACCATGAGAAGAAAACCGAGCTGGTTTCCGTTTCGTGCGAGGAAAAGTTGGGTTACTTTGAGGAAAACCGAGATGTTTAATCTTTTGATACTTGCGCTGTTCTTCTAATTCCTTCAGTTCCGTATAGTTAACCCAGTGAATGCAATTTACTGGACAGGTGTCCATCGCCTCTTTAACAAATTCGGAAGAATCGCCATCTTGACGAATAACTCGCGATCGCCCGTATTCCGGTTCGATAAAAAAGGTGTTAGGAGCAACGTGAGCGCAGTGTTTGCAACCGATACAAGTTACTTCATCCACGTAAACGCCATTTTGCCGCAGTTCTCCTCCCAACTCTGGTTCCAAACCAGAACGTTCCGGTGTATCGCGAAACACACCTCCCAGCTCCGGTTCCAAACCAGAGCGTTCTTTAATAGGGGAATCCGCTGACATTAGATTAAGCACTCCAACGTTGAACCACTAAACGAATAGAACCATCTTCATTCTTTTGTTCTTCGGCAACTTGGAATCCCTGCTTGGCAGTTTCATTCATTACCGAACGATAAGCGTAACCCTGGGTCAAGCGGTTGAGGAACCCTTCTACAGATAAAGGTTGCTGCCAATATTGCAAATCTGCTACTAATTCATATTCTTTGCCGTTCCAGGAAAAGCCGATATCGTAATCGTTCTCTTGGGAGATGGCTACTTCCGCAGTGCGGGTTTGTCCTTGATAACCCCTAACCGGAACGGGACCGGATTTCCACTCTACCTTCATATCGGTTAAAGCTTCTTTTAAAGAAGAAAGATTGCGAATTTTGGTTTTGATATTGCTGAAATGAGACATATGCTTCCTCACTAAATTGTATTAGATGTTACAAAAACTTGATTTAAAGTAAATTCAAGCAAATTCAATCAAAAATCGGACCAACTGCTCACAGATGCCTGATTTCTTTCCGTTACCGAACTATGGGCCTTGTTAGCGAAATAATCGGCGGTTTTTTCTTGAGAAACCACCTGACCTAGCTGGGCCTCAATTGCCGCTGTCACCTCTTGACAAGATGCACCAACAATGCCTGTTACTTTTTCTTTCACCCTGCCATCGGGATAGATGGTGAATTCTAAGGTTTCTAAGCTCATGAACCAATCCCTTGTTTTCTTTTTGCCCAACACCCAAAAGGCAGGTTTTGCCTGCTAGATGTGGCAAAATTTGAGTAATCGCACCAATATGAAACATATGTTAGCAAAATTTAATATAGAAAGGTGTTACTACTCTAGCTAATTGTAAGTTTCGCTTAACTTTCTCTATTCGTCAAGGTCTCAATTGAAAATATTTCTGAGTTATAGCTGGTTCGGCCTAGTACCGGACTTACACAGAAACCAGGTTTCTTGGGTTTCTTAACGAAAACAGGACTTACGCAGCAACCCTATTAGTGGGACTTTTAGCTGCGATCCCCTACCTGTTAGTGGAAGTTTTCCCCGTACCGCTACGTTATGGGTGTTGCGTCACCACAACGTGTTCAGGACTTACGCAAACAAGCCAATTCGCCGGGTTTCTCACCGGGATAAATCACAAAATCAAGGTTTTTGGTTCAGAAACCCGGTTTCTGCGTAAGTCCTAATGTTGTCTCACCACAACACTAATGACGAAACAACAACCAGCGTGATTGTTTAGACTCTCTCAGATATCGGGAGAGAGAAACGAGAAAATTTGGATCCGCTTAAATATCAATACTTTCAAAAAGTCCCAAGTTATATGAATTACGAAAATATTTGCGAAAAATAGTTTATAACTCGTAGGTTGGGTTGAGGTAACGAAACCCAACACAACTTGGTGCTGTTGGGCGTTGCCCTGAGCGTAGCCGAAGGGTTTCGCTATCGCTCAACCCAACCTACAATTGCTCTACAATAAGGTTGTACGGCTCCCACACTATGCCGCTTTAATAAGCAACAGAACCAAAATGAGTGTTTTACTATGTCTTGGTTTTGGAACCAACTATTGATATAATCAAAAATACCAACTTTTAAACGTGTCCTTTTCGCTTTGTACAGGGGTTAGCTATCCCTAAACAAACTGAATATGTTAGAAAGGTTGCTCGTTTTCTAGGTTCAAGTTCCTAAGTTTTCCTAATATTTAGAGATTTTCGAGGAGGTAATAGGGAAAAATATGCCAAATTTTCGAGCTTCTAGCGCGGCAAACCTTTGCCCCACAAGGGTTATAGGCTTTGTTAAGAAATATTTTTTTGGGTCTGGCAATCGCTGGAATCCCCATTCTACCGTAGACCCCCTTGAAAACCTTGTCCAGTATAGGTTTGAACCCTGTACCCTCTCGTTTTATTGAAAATATGTTGCAATTATTTGTGAAATTTTCATTAAGCCCGAAAAATTGGGTTCTGAAAGCCTCTCTGGGTAAGGGTTTGAAAATCGGACTCTTTTGAAAACCTCAAAAGTCAAATTAATGAAAACCTAGAACTAGGCATCCTAAGCATTTGTGGCTAACAAATCCTTTTGAAAACCTCAAAAGTCAAATTAATGAAAACAGTATTTCGATATTAATATCTAGATTATCTGTGGCAACTCTTTTGAAAACCTCAAAAGTCAAATTAATGAAAACTCCACTACTTTTAACGTCCCAAGTGATAAGAAAAGTGTCTTTTGAAAACCTCAAAAGTCAAATTAATGAAAACTCATTTTCTGCGACACCTTGCAAAAATTGTGTCACCTCTTTTGAAAACCTCAAAAGTCAAATTAATGAAAACTTACATTTGGATGAGCAAATATCTCTATTGTATCTGAGACTTTTGAAAACCTCAAAAGTCAAATTAATGAAAACACTTTACCTTGGGATTCAGGCCGGTCGTACTCATTCTTTTGAAAACCTCAAAAGTCAAATTAATGAAAACTATCGACAATTATCTATTTCCTTTAGAGCGGCACTCTTTTGAAAACCTCAAAAGTCAAATTAATGAAAACTTGAGAAGGAGACCTAGTTTACCCCCCCGGCTTCTGCTCTTTTGAAAACCTCAAAAGTCAAATTAATGAAAACTATTTATACATACCGGAAAAGACGGGAGGATGACACTCTTTTGAAATCCTTCAAAAGCTACTTACGTCATTGTCTGACCAATTGCGATCTGCTCCGCAGCACTGCGCGCGCTGCGAAGCAGATCCCTGCGCGATCGCGTTCTTTTTCCACTGCCAAATAATATCGCTCCTTCTCTTTATTATATCAAATCTGAAAATGGTTGCTACAGATACATTAGTGAATGATTCAGCCCAGAAACCGGGTTTCTCCTATTATTTTAAGGATTAATGCTAAAATTTTGCAAAGAAACCCGGTTTCTCAACCACGGGATAATCTCAATCTATACTATGATGCAATAAATTATTTGTAGCAATCATTTTTATATTTCATATTAGGACTTACGCAGAAACCGGGTTTCTGAACTAAAAATCTGGATAATAGGCCGTTTTATCCTGGCTCCAAAGCAGGTTTCTAGGTTTGTTTGCGTAAGTCCTGGTACCATGTGCAATAATCTAGATGTGGATTGTTGGTTCAAACAATGACTGCGTTGGCTCAAGAAGTAATTAAGACTTTTGACAATTTGTCTGACTCAGATAAGCTTGAGGTTGCCCTCAAGATATTTCAACGGGTTATCAATTTTGATTTTCCACCTTTGACAGATGAAGACCTGATTCTAAATGCTGAAGAATTATTCTTAGCATTAGATGGACAAGAAGTAGAAGATTATTGGTAGTGCCGGTCGTCAAGAACTCGCCACCAAGTCAAGCGTCTCAATTGAAAGAGTGTGGTCAAAAGTAGTTGTTTTCCGGTTAAGGAAGATCCCCCTAAATCCCCCTTAATAAGGGGGACTTGCCAGGCTCCC
>JH610849.1 GCA_000252485.1 Prochloron didemni P4-Papua_New_Guinea
GCTGGGGGGGATCCTGTTTCACCAACGGGTTTTGACCACACCCCAATTGAAAATATTTCTTCAATCACAGATATTAAGAAGGGAAGAGTTTATTTTTCGTAGGTTGGGTTTCGTGTCCTCAACCCAACAAGCCACAAAATCGGTATTGGGTTTCACTATCTCAGGGAAGCTGTGGTGGGCAATGCCCACCCTACGAAAAAACTAAATATTTGCTGCTGTCTGATCGCTCGCCGATATAGTTTTCCATATCCGAAGAAGATTAGAAGAGCAGGTAGAGCCACAAAATCGGTATTGGGTTTCACTATCTCAGGGATGCTGTGGTGGGCAATGCCCACCCTACGAAAAAACTCGCGTCTTCTATTTTTGAACACACCCCATAAAAAAAAATTAGCCCCTCTCCCCATGGGAGAGGGTCCTCTCCAGGTAATATCCTTTATTATCTATTTATCAGGAGTAAAAAGAAAGTGACAGCAGCGATTCAAGTAGGAGTATTGGGTTTTGGCGGTTTGGGACAAGCAGCAACCAGGGTTCTGGCTCCCAAGCAGGAAATGATTTTAACTGCCGCAGCAGACCGCAAAGGCTACGCTTATAACCCCGATGGTTTGGACCCAGACAAGGCTATTACTGCCTACAACCAGCAAGGTTCCCTGGGTTATTTAGAACCAGGTGGAGTTCTCAGCAATCAGAGTATCCAAGATTTAATCGCGCAAGCAACTTCTGTAGAAGGCTATTTCCTCGCTCTGCCCAATCTACCCAATACCTTCATGGCGGAAGTGGCCCAGCAGTTCATTCAATCCGGTTGGCAAGGAGTTCTGGTAGATGCCCTGAAACGAACCAGTGCTGTAGCCCAATTGCAACAGTTATCTGGAGAACTGGAAAAAGCAGGAATTACTTATATGACTGGTTGCGGCGCTACACCGGGACTGTTGACCGCAGCGGCGGCCATCGCGGCTCAAAGTTACGCCGAAATCCACAGTGTGCAAATTACTTTTGGAGTGGGTATTGCCAACTGGGAAGCTTACCGAGCGACCATTCGAGAAGATATCGCTCACATGCCGGGATTTAATGTAGAAAAGGCCCGAGCCATGAGCGATGCAGAAGTGGAAGCCTTGTTAGATGAAACTAACGGCATTATTAGCTTGGAGAATATGGAACATGCGGACGATTTGATGTTGGAAATGGCTGGGATTTGTGGGCGCGATCGCGTCACTGTAGGAGGTGTAGTAGATACCCGCAATCCCAACAAGCCCCTCAGTACCAATGTGAAAGTAACGGGACGTACCTTTGAAGGAAAAATCTCCACTCATACCTTTACTTTAGGAGATGAAACCAGCATGGCTGCTAACGTTTGCGGTCCTGCCTTCGGCTATCTCAAAGCTGGAATTAGCTTGCATCGTCGGGGCATTGGCGGTCTCTTTACTGCTGCGGAAGTAATGCCCAAATTCGTCCGTTAACTAATCTGGGAACGGAAAAAATAATTATCCGTCTCTCTCCCCTCTTCTCTCTGCGTCCTTGTGGCACACCTCGACTACGCTCGGTGACCGCTTTGCGCCCTTATAAAACGGAGAGGGAGGGATTCGAACCCTCGAGGCCCATACAGACCTAACACCTTAGCAGGGTGCCGCTTTCAACCACTCAGCCACCTCTCCACTGCTACGCTAAACTAGTATAATACATCAATTCCAAGTTTGTCAAGAGGATTGAAAATATTTTTTTTCTTCTTTTCTCTAAGCAATCATGCCCAGTCTCTAATCTATCGATAGAGTAGCTATGGGAAATTTTGCCAAAAAATCTAATTCTCTCTAAGCAATAATACTCGGTGTCTAATCTATCGATAGAGTAGCTATGGAAAATTTTGCCAAGAAATCTAATTCTCTCTAAGCAATAATACTCGGTGTCTAATCTATCGATAGAGTAGCTATCAAGAATTTTCCGAAGAAATCCTATAACCCACATTCGGCACTTAGTATTAAGTACCTAGGCAAAATTAATTGGATATTCGCTCAATGCGGTCGCTTGTATTTATGGGTTGCGGTGCGTTGCGAACGCACCCTACAATGGGAGTCAAAATTATATACAAATAATTTTGCACGACTACTTATAGTACGAACATTGATTGTTGATTGTCAATTGTTAATTATTAATTAAAAAGATGAAAGCACTCATTCTCTCCGGTGGTAAAGGAACGCGGTTGCGACCTCTAACTTATACAGGAGCCAAACAGTTGGTTCCCGTAGCCAATAAACCCATTCTCTGGTATGGCATAGAAGCTATAATTGCTGCGGGAATCAACGATATTGGCATTATTATCAGTCCGGAAACGGGAGCGGAAGTAAAGGAAATTACAGGAGAGGGAGAGCGGTTTGGTGGGAAGATTACCTATATTTTGCAGGAAAAACCAGCAGGTTTGGCTCATGCGGTGAAGGTGGCTCGCCCTTTTTTAGGGAATTCTGCTTTTTTAATGTATTTGGGGGATAATTTAATTGAAAATGACCTATCTCCTTTCCTCTCGGAATTTAAAACTAAGCAGTTAGATTCTTTAATTTTGCTCCGTTCCGTTTCTAATCCCAGTGCCTTTGGGGTGGCAAAAGTAGATGAAGAAGGAAAGGTCTTAGAACTGGTGGAGAAACCCAAAGTTCCTCCTTCTAATTTGGCTTTGGTAGGGATTTATTTCTTTTCCACCGCGATTCAAAGGGCGATCGATAGGATTAAGCCTTCAGCAAGGGGAGAATTAGAAATTACTGATGCCATACAAGCTTTGCTGGATCAGTCTCAACCTGTAGCAGCGAGAAAGTTAGATGGCTGGTGGTTGGATACGGGGAAGAAAGACGATTTGTTGGAGGCTAATCGGATTATTCTGGATACTCGTTTGCAAGGGGATATTCGAGGGGAAGTGGATGAGGGGAGTCAGGTTATCGGTCGGGTGGCTATTGGTGCTGGGACAAAGTTGGTTAACTGTACGGTACGGGGACCGGTAATTATTGGCAATAATTGTTATTTAGAGAATTGTTTTGTTGGTCCTTATAGCAGTATTGCAGATGAAGTGACTTTTATTGATGGGGATTTGGAACATAGTGTTATTTTGGCTGGAGCAAAGTTGGAAGGTCTTAGTCAGAGAATTGTGGATAGCGTAGTGGGTAGGAGGGCTCAGTTGAAAGTGGCTCCCCAACGACCGAAGGCTCTGCGTTTTCTGATTGGGGATGATTCTCAAGTTGAGTTGGTTTGAAATAATAACCCCAGAGGGAAGCACTTCGACTTCGCGGCCCCAGAGGGTCGCCGAAGGGCAGTGACCGGGAAGAGAAGGGATTTTTTAATGAACAAACAACAAACAACCAACACTTCGGCTACCCTTCGACTTCGCTCAGGGCAAGCGCTCAGTGCAGGCAACAAACAACCAACAACCAACACTTCGGCTTCGCTCAGTGCAGGCAACCAACAACCAACAACAAACAACAAACAACAAAATTTGCTTATTACTGGTGGAGCCGGGTTTATTGGCTCTAATTTTACTCACTATTATGGGCAACATCATCCGGGAAATAAGGTTGTTGTTCTGGACGCTCTTACTTATGCGGGAAATAAGGCTAACTTGGCTGGTTTGGAGAGTCCGGAGAATTTTCTCTTTGTCAAAGGGGATATTTGCGATCGCCCTCTAGTGGAAAAATTACTTGCAGAGGAGGAAATAGATGTTATTGCTCACTTTGCTGCGGAGTCCCACGTAGACCGTTCCATTCTCGGTCCCGATGCTTTTATTAGGACTAACGTAGTGGGAACTTTTACTTTGTTAGAAGCGTTCCGCCAACATTGGCAAGAACAGGGGAAACCAGAAGATTATCGTTTCCTCCACGTTTCTACTGATGAAGTATTTGGCAGTTTGGGACCAGAAGACCCTCAGTTTACGGAAACAACTCCCTACGCTCCCAACAGTCCTTATTCCGCTTCTAAAGCTGGTAGTGACCATTTAGTTAGAGCTTATTTTCACACCTACGGTTTGCCCACATTAATTACTAATTGTTCTAATAATTACGGACCCTATCACTTTCCGGAAAAGTTGATTCCTTTAATGTGTATTAATATTTTGTTGGGGAAGCCTTTGCCCGTGTATGGGGATGGGGAAAATGTGAGAGATTGGTTGTACGTAGGGGACCATTGCGCCGCTTTGGATGTGGTGATTGAGAAGGGAAAAGTAGGAGAAACTTATAATATTGGAGGCAATAATGAGGTAAAGAATATAGATTTGGTGCGAATGCTTTGTACCTTGATGGATGAGTTAGCACCCCAGTTGCCCGTCAGTCCTGCGGAGAAATTGATTACTTTTGTCAAAGATAGACCAGGTCACGATCGCCGTTACGGGATTGATGCCAGTAAAATCCAGCGGGAGTTGGGTTGGTCTCCATCACAAACGGTAGAAAGCGGGTTGCGATCGACTATTGAGTGGTATTTGCAGCATCGGGATTGGTGGGGTCCCCTTCTTTCTCAGGAATATAAGGCTTATTACGAGGAGATGTATAACCGCAGATGAAAGATAGACAGCAAGCCCTAGTTATAGCGCTACGCGCAATTCAAAATTCAAAATTCAAAATTCAAAAAGATGGCTAGGACTAGGTTTCAGGCTTTATTAATGTCCTAACCTAAATGCGTAGTGCTATATAAGCAATTGTAGGTTGGGTTTAGAAACGGGTTTCTAATATAAATTACGAAAATGTTTGTAGTTTCCATCGTAGGTTGGGTTGAGGTCACGAAACCCAACAAGCCAAAAGATTGGGTGTTGGGTTTCGCTATCGGGAAACCCAACCTACAACTCCCTGCAGTTACAATATTCTGAAAAAACTAGATCCAATACCCAACTAGTTTTGACCGCACCCCCGCAATTGTGCAAAGCCATTTATTCAACGGTATCGGGATCGATACCTAACTCCTTCAATCGTGCAGCTAGACGTTCTGCCCGTTCCCGTTCAGCTTCTTCCGGTAATAACAGCAAATTAAAATCCGAGTCATAAAAACGCAGCCAAGAACAAGTACAATAGTCAATAGTTCCCGACCAAGTTCCTAACCAAAATCCTAAAGTTGAACACCACAACCAACCGCGAGGGTTTCTCTGCAATTCTTGATAAGAGTGATTGCGGTCTAAACACCATCCTCGCAAAGAGTCTGGGTCAAAAGGATTATAAACGAAGTAATTGCGGGTATGAAAAGTCTTTTCATAGAGGTGTTTTTTGGTAGTTAGATCTACTTGAGCTGTAGTGGGGGACATTAACTCAACAATCAAATCCGGATAGCGACCTGCTTCCTGCCAGACTACCCAACCTTCACGGGGTTTTGTCCCATCTATATCCAACACTACAAAAAAATCTGGACTCTTAAGTCTTTATTCCTAGCTTGTTGGGTACTATAATAGACAAACATATTGCCCCCAGCAAAAAAGTCATTGCTCGGAGCTAGAGCTATATTGAGAGAGCGAATTAACACGTTTATACCAATGCGGTGGCGATTGCTTTCTGCGGGTTCTCCATCATCGAAAATTAAATCTACCGGGGGCACTTCTGGTTCCCACAACTTTGTTGAAGCAGTGGGTGAGATTTTTTCAGTGGTGGCAACTGTCATTCTACAAAACCCCTTTTTCTTTTATCATATGCTATTTTAACAGCACCAGTTTATTGTATCTTAGTCTAAGTTAGGCAAGAGGGAACAGGAAATAGGGAACAGGCAAGAGGCAAGCAGTTCGACTACGCTCACTGTCAGGCAAGAGGGAACAGAAAGAAAAAGTAACCAAAAATCATCAAGAAAGAGTTGTAAATACGTGAGGTCCAAGCGCTATAACTATCAACTGTCAACTATCAACTATCAACTGTCAACTATCAACTATCAACTATCAACTCGACCATCATCTTCAAATTGACAACAAGCATATAACCAAGAGGAATAAGGCTGTTCAAGTTTCTGGCATAATAGCCCAGACATTCATCAATTCAAACAGTTTGTGTTGGGTTGAGGTAACGAAACCCAACCTACGAAAAATAAACTAGATGATCGCCCTCAACCAAACCCCAACACCAAGCCTTGAGGTGCGATCCCTTCGTGCCGCTGCGCGTGCTGCGAAGCAGATCCCTGCGGGATCGCTCATCGTTCTCCTTATCCGATACTTTTTACCTAGCATTGCACTATATACGAATAACTATCAACTATCAACTGTCAACTATCAACTATCAACTGTCAACTATCAACTATCAACTTTCAACTATCAACTTTCAACTGCTTTGCCATCAATGGAATCAGCCCCTTGGACTATATTCCGCTTGTATCGGGCTTTTGTGTGCTACTATATAGCTTGTGACCCATCCAGCATAGCAGTCAGCAGTCAGCGAGCCGCTTTCAGCTATAGCAGTTTCCCACCTCACAATCTCCAAAAGATAGAGAAAATGACCGAAACAGCCACATGGTTTAAAGAACTTATCTTAGACCTTTACAGCGATAATGAAGAGGTTAGAATTGCTGCTATTCCCAAAATTTTAGAACAAGGTAAACTGGGAAAATATTTAATTACTAATCTCATCGAAACTGAAACAGGAGAAATAATTGAAATTGCCACGCAAGCAATTATCAGTCTTTACCACAGCGAAATGGCCGAGCTAGAAATGGAGAGAACTCAGGTAGAGCAAGAATTACAAGCAGAAGAAGTCAGATTGAAGGAAGAAGGAAGAAGATTGGCAGCAGAGTTTGAGCGATTAGAAGCTAGTCGTAGAAAGTGGCAGGCAAAAAAACAACAAGAAAAAGACAACCAAAGAAAGCGAGCCGTACAAAAAAGATTAATTGATAAAAAAATTCAATATTTAGTTGATTTAGATAACACCAAAGGAATTGAAAAAAAAGTCTTTAAAGACCAGCTAAGAAAACAAATTGAGGAAACTTATTACTTTCTTGATTCAAACTCAGAACAACTAAAAAAAATAGAAAAGTTTCTAGATGATGACGATTTAATTGAAAGTAATTGGCAGAAAATTAGAGAGGTAGTTTCCCAAGAAGTAGGGGTTGAAGTAGAACGTTGTACTTTAGAAAGTATTCCTGCCTATAGTTTTGGTGGGAAAACTAACGAACCTAAATTAGTAAGTGCGGTGGAAAATAAATTTAACTTTAAAATACCGAATAATTTCCGGTTGGCATATTCTAAACTGGGCAGTATTCTGATCTATATTTTGTATAGGAAAATCTTGGAGGAATCTACTTAGAAGTTAATTGGTTAATTCTTGAACCGCAGATTAACTCACAGACTAGAAGCCTTAACTCACAGGCTAGAAGCCTGTGCTACTCACAAATATTTGTTGTTGTTGGGTAATTAGAAATTGTCAATTGAACTCTTAACATGTAATAACTTCCTCCGTTTTAATCCAAACTCGGCTAAGGGTTATATTCGTCGGGGGATGATATATAGCATTTCTCATAGCTATGAAGTACACAATTACCCACCCCTAACCCCTCCCAAACCCACCCCTAACCCCTCCCAGGAGGGGAGAGGGGAAAGGGATTTTAGGGAACAGTAACCCACCCCTAACCCCTCCCAGGAGGGGAATTGAGGTTAGGTTTTGAAGCAGTCCGCAGGTGTATAGGTGTACCGAATGACCAAGGAACCCTATATTTTAAACAAGCCAAAATCGCCGATACCGCTCCAGAGGAAGCTATCAACTCGACAATCATCTTAAATCGCTCAAAATATGCTCAAACTATTACTAGCTAAGAGATTTAACAGTTTCTGAAATTACATGATTGTGACCGATAAGTAAAAAACTGAAAACACCGTCTAACTGGTCACTGGTAACTGGTCACTGAAAAGCTGTCAACTGTCAACTGTCAACTGTCAACTATCCACTATCAACTATCCACTATCAACTATCAACTGATGAAAGTAGCTACATGGAACGTCAACTCAATTAGAATGAGAGAAGCAATTGTAGTTGACTGGTTAAAAAATAATCCTGTCGATGTTCTTTGTTTGCAAGAAACAAAAGTCATGGACGATCGCTTTCCCCAAAAAGCTTTTCAAGAATTGGGTTATTATCTTTATATCTCGGGACAGAAAGCTTATAATGGGGTAGCCATATTCAGTCGCATACCAATCACAGATGTTACCACTGGTTTTGCCCCGATTATTGGTGAGATAGAAGCAGAAGATTTTGACCAGCAAAAGCGAGTGATTGCTGGGGTTGTCGGTGATGTTCGCATCGTCAATCTCTACGTTCCCAATGGTAGCGCAGTTGGCAGTGAGAAATATGATTATAAATTGCGCTGGCTCAAAGTGCTGCGTAAATATTTAGAAGTGCTGAAAGAAAATCAACCCCAAGAAATGTGTGTTTGTGGGGATTTTAATATTGCCTTAGAAGATAAGGATATTTATAAACCCAGAGGGGAAAAGCATATTATGTGTTCTCCCAGGGAACGAGAAGCTTTACAGGAAGTCCTAGAACTAGGTTTAGCCGATGCTTTCCGCAAGTTTACTAGCGGGGAAGGACATTTTAGTTGGTGGGATTATCGAGCTGGTGGTTTTCCAAGAAACCGGGGTTGGCGTATCGACCACCACTACCTGACTCAAAAGCTTTACCAAGGAGCAATTAATTGCTGGATCGATGTGGAACCGAGAAAACTGGTTAAACCTAGCGATCATACTCCAGTGATAGTTGAATTCTCAATTTAAGCCACACAATCCTGAATTGATTGGGTTATCCCCCCAATGCGCACCGCGGAGCGGATCGCTACGCGAGCGCTTCGTGCCGCCCTTTCAAAATTAAATAAACAAATGAGGTTGTTTGTTATATGAAACCTGAAAAATAATGCTCCAGATATACAATAGTTTTATAAGCAATTGCTATAGCAATTCCCAATGAACAATTAACAATGAACACTTCGGCTACGCTCAGTGCAGGCAATTAAGAGGTTGATAGGAAAAATGCCCCTTTCGCTTTGTACAACAAATGTCGCATGTAACGACACCAGCGCGAAGCGCTATAAATCTAATTCTTATTTAATAATTAATGAGGAAATGGTGTTAATAAAACAATGGGCAATGCCTATATATCTATGGTGGGCAATGCCCACCCTACGGTTGTCTTTAAAGTCTATGCTTGGATTATATTCAAAGTCCCCCTTTGATAAGGGGGATTTAGGGGGATAGTAGCAAGTCTAAACGTAATTTAATCTTATCTAAAAGAGAGAGTTGTTATTTTGAAAAAATTGCTTGGCCATGTAAAAATGGTAGTCTATGATACAAAATACCCAGGATTATTAAGATTTATTAGCAATAATTTATGAAAAATTGGGGAAGCTGGGAAAATGAGCTTCTATTTAAATAGAAAATAAAAATTAAATTGGGCGTTGCACAATTGCGGGATGATAGTCCAATTTCAATGAGCTGAAACTATTGATAAATAAGGAAAAAATTTTGGGCATATATCCAAATCATCCCCGACCGATGCAACGCCGTGGTGGGCAGTGCCGCACCCTACTTAATTAAATAGCAAAATATTCTACAATAGTAGTGCTATCTAGTTCTATTTTAATGCTAAACTTTTCATTAAAAACACCGGAGAAGGGAGGCAGTTGAATGAAGTCATCTCCATGGTTCGATTGTACTGACTTGAGAATTTTTCCCGAGGAATGGAGCAAACTGAGCTGAATATTACCAGGGAGCATTTTGTCTACTTCTAGAGGTTGAAGTTGAAGGCGAACTCGGAGTTTTTGCCTGGTTTCAACGGCGATTCCTACTAATAGAATCAATTCTTGTTCTTTTTCTGGTGTCTCCAAGAGAATCTGTTTAAATCGTTTGACTAAGTTCTGACTGCGGAAATGAAAAGTTCGCCGTAACATGGTAGCCAAACTATGAGAGTTAGTATCGTAGAGAACTGACAAAGACTGCCAACCTTGAAACTTGTTTTCCACCCATTGGCTTAAGTTTACAGCTTTTTTTCTCGGAGATAAACTTAATTCAATGGACTCTTCTTGATTGGGAGACAATTGATGCAGTTTTGCCTCTTCAGTTGTAAAACTGCCTCCAATCTCTTGCATCAGTTGTTTAGTGATATACTCCCTAACCATAGGCTGTCCAGAGAAGAGGGACAAGCCATTTTCTGTGGAGGTTTCCAAGAGAGAACGCCCTTTTAAAGAAGCTAATACTTCTAGCAGTTTTTTGGGCGATATTGAGGAGTAAATGTTTTGTTCCAGGTTAGAGAAGGAAACTGGTGGAGGGAGAATGGTTAAATAGGAAAGGACTTCCTTTTCTAAAGGAGATAAGCTGTGAAAACTGGAAGCCACAAGTTCTTCGAGCTCCCCGAAAATAAAGATGTTGCGCTGGAGAAATTCAGAGACATTGCCATTAAATAGTTCTCGAATCAGTTTAGCAACAATCTTTAATGCTGCAGGATTGCCCTGATATCGGTGGATTAATACTTGCAGATCTTCCGATTCTACCAATCCTTCTGCCAATAAGATCTCCTGGGCTTCTGTTTCTGGGAATCCAGAAAGGATAAATCCGCGAATGGGGGAATTTTCTGTAGCGAACATGTTCACGAAGTTGATTTTTTCCCGACTGGAAATTAAGATGCAGCTTTGATGAGATGCTTCCCCGAGCCGCTGCAACAGTTGGCCGTAATCCTTATAGCCCTTACCATAGCGTCCTGCCAGCTGTCCTGGTGCCATAATAGTTTCTGCTCCATCCAAAATTAACAGACAGCGCAAAGAACGTAAGGAATCTATTAGTTGAGATACGCGATCGGGTTTATATTTATATATAGGGTAGTATAAGGATTGAAGCAAATTGTCTACAAGCCCTTTTGCGGTGAGTCCGTGACTGAAGTTGCGCCAGACAACATGGTCAAAGCGATCTTTTATTTCTTCTACTAACTTTCGTAACAGAGCTGTTTTGCCAATACCGCTGTATCCGGATAGCAAGATGATGCGGCTGCCTGACTCGCAAGTCCATTGTTTTAGCTTCTTAAGTTCTTCGGTTCTACCATAGAAAACAGATAGTTGTGGCGCTTCTCCCCAATCCTTAGTGGATTGTATCTCAGCTGTTTCTGGACGATCGTCTAGTTGGTTGGTTTGGTTGGTTTGCCTCACGTGCTTGTTCCGTAACCTAGATTTTGTTTGTAGTTGGCTGCTGGATTCCACTGAGGATAAACTTCGAGCAAATGACTTGGAGTAACGCCTTTCTAAGGCTATCCGAACATTAGTTTTGCCCACCTCTTCCCCCAAAGCTTCCGATAGGCGTTTCCATAATTTCGGTCCAATATCTCGCATCAGGTAATTGAGGCTATATTGAGATTCACTGGCCATCTGATCGTAGGTCATACCGTGCCAAGTTCCTCGAAGAATAGTTACCTCTGCAGGATTGAGATGTCTTCCTGTAAGAGCAACTACGGCGTTGTTGATTAATTGTAATGCTGTTTCAAAGTTCATCAGTTTAGGGAATAAAAACGGTTTGGAACGCTGCCATTTTCAGATCGATACCTGTAATGGCACCTCCCACTACGACGGTGTATGCTCCTAATTCTAAAGCAGTACGAGCCATTTTGGGCGAGGCTATGCCTCCTTCACAAATAACTGGAATATTTAATTTTTCTCTCAACTGAGTTAGAAGAGAGTAGCCCGGAGGAGACAGATGTTCAGTTTTAGCAGTATAACCGTAAAGAGTTGTTCCCACTAAATCAGCTCCTGCTTCCTCAGCGGCGATCGCGCTCCCCATATCATCCACATCTGCCATTATTAATTTACCCAGTTCCCCATGAATTTTTTTGATTATTTCAGCAACAGTTTCTCCCCCTGGACGTTTTCTGTCTGTAGCGTCTATAGCAATAATATCTGCTCCTGCGGCGGCGATGGCTGCGGCATCTGCAAATTGAGGGGTAATATAAACCTCAAATCCCGGCACTTGTTTTTTCCAGAGACCGATTATTGGCACTCCTGGTATTCTTTCTGCCACTGCTTTGACGTGGGCAGGAGTATCGATTCTCACCCCGGCAGCGCCACTCTGAACGCAGGCTTCAGCCATGGCGGCAATAACCGATGGCTCGTGTAAGGGTGAATTTACCGGGGCTTGACAAGAAACTACTAACTTAGATTTTATCAATTGGAGGTTCATGGTTCATAGTGGATAGTGGATAGTGGATAGTTGACAGTTGACAGAGTTTTTTAGTAGGGTGCGGCACTGCCCACCACACCATCTATCGCTGTAGTCAAAAGCAGTATCAATAGTCTCCTGACTCCCTGTAGTTACAATATTCTGAAAAAACTATATCTTAATTTGATTATTTTTATTGGTTTTTTCTTATTCTTGCTTGGGCATTAGATAACTTTGCTTTAACTTGTTTTGTTGTGGAACGAGTAAAATACTGTAGTTTTTCCGTGGCTTTGTGTGCTGCATCTACTGCTTGTTTTATCTGGTTTGTGGTTGTTTCCGTTCCTTTATTTAATTGTTCTAAATCAACAGAATTTCTAATTTTCTCTTCTGCCTGCAACCATGTTTCCTTTGCCTTCTGCGTCCCTTTGTTAACAACATTTTGAAGTTTTCCTACTCCTTGTTGAGCTGTCAAAACCGCTGTTTCTAAATTTAGTTTGCCACCTAGGCCCTCCCTGTAATGTCCAGCATTTTCCACTGCAACAGTAGAGGCGATCGCTCGTTTTTCTCCCACCCGCTCCATGGCTTCTGCTGGCAGAAGATAGATGCCATCTAACATTCTACTCACACCATTAACTACAAATAAATATGCTTTTACTTTTCCTCCTGGTAATTCTAACAAATAATCCACAATTTTACCAGCTTTATTGCCTGTATCAGTCCAGAGTTCCTTCCCAATTACTAATTCATTTGCTTCCGGTTCTTCTTCGATTACTTCATTCCTGCTAGGATTGACAAAAATACCATCATTGCCAATACTAGCAATTTGAGACCAAGTAAATAATTGCTTCTTCTGCTTCTTGCGACTCTTTCTGCAGCTACAAATTAAGCCTTTTACTTGTGCTGCTTCTGGATCTAGCCACAACTGTTTTAGATTGCCAATTTCCTCTGCTGTTTGGCGGTCTAACACTAGCCGATTCACCATCATCTTAAAAGAAATTAACTGCGGTTTATATTTCATGAAAATACTCCCTATCTGCTCTTAATAATTGGACTTTTTCTAATAATTGATTGGGATATACTGGCTTATATAAATAATCATCTGCGCCCCAGTTGGAAATATCTACAATAACTTTTTCCTCTATTTCCTCTATTTCAGAGCCGCGAGAAACGAGCATCAGTAACTTAAATTGAGATTTATTCTTTAATTGTTGCAGATGCAAGGAAAAATCCTCCAGAGATTGTTGAGTAAATTCCCAATCCAGAATAACCATAGTGGGTTGTAGCAGTTGGATTTGCTTCATGGCAGTAGAGGTATCTATTAACCATACTACTTGATAATTAGCTGCAGTGAGCAGTGAGCAGATTAAAGTTGCTACTTTGTCATCTTCTTCTAATAAAACTATTGTTTTATTATAGACAGGAAAATTATCAATCTCATGGACTAGGGGTTTTACTTTCAATTCTAACTCCGACTGATAAGGAAGCCAAACAGTAAATGAAGAACCTCGATCTACTGTAGATTGTACTTCAATTCTACCACCTTGGAGTTCTACCAGTTGTTTGGTTAAGGCCAAACCCAAACCAGCACCTCCGTAACTGCGAACTCGATAATTTTCTAACTGCTGAAATTCCTCAAATAAAAGGGGTAAGTGGTGTTCGGCGATGCCAATCCCTGTATCTTCCACTTGAAATACTGCCTGGCGATTCTCCCGCCAGACTCTCAGAATCACTCTACCACCAGCAGGGGTAAATTTGATGCCGTTATTGATAAGGTGAGAGACTATTTGTTTGACTCGTTCCCGATCGCCCCGAAAGTGATCGCCTTCTGGACTTACCTCCATCTCTAATTCTAGATTAATCTCTTGTCGCTGGGCTTCGCCAGAAAAAGTTTGCAGGACGAGGCGACAGATATGGCGAAGGGAAAACTCCCTAATAGTTAAGAGAGATTTTCCTGCTTCTACTTCTGAGAATTCTAAAATATTATTGAGTAATTCTAGTAATTTTTGGCCACTGTCTTGAATGGTTTGGAGATATTGACGCTGTTTTTCCAAGGGGAGATGGCGCTCTGTTTTCTCGTTAAATAACCAATAAATTAGGGTGTTAGACAAGCCGATAATGCAGGTTAAGGGAGTGCGCAATTCGTGACTTATATTACCGAGAAATTCGCTTTTAGACTGATGGGCAATGCGAGCAGCCATGAGGGCATCTTGCAGTTCTTCAGCTCGCTTTTTCACCTGTCTTTCCAAGTTCTTTTTCTGTTCTTGCAACTGTTGATAAGACTGATTTTGATAAATAGCGATGGCTAAATATTGAGCAATATTAATCAAAAACTTGACATCGCTTTCTTTCCATTCCCGTTTTCCAGAACATTGGTGGGCAATTAAAAATCCCCACAGTTTATCTTCCACCATCATGGGGGTGACAATTTTGGCTTTTACGTTCAGCCTTTGCATTAACAACTGCAAGCAAGGAGCTAAATTAGATGTTGCCACATCATCTACAACTAAGGTAAATCCTTGGCGATATTTATCCCGGCATTGAGGATTGTCGGCAAAACAAGTTTCATCGTGAAAATTGAGCAGGTCCGGAATTGCATCAGTTGCTCTGGCTTGATAAGTGACTCGATCTACTAATTTTGTGCTATTATTAGCATCTGGGACTCCCAATTGATAAATAACTAATCTATCTAGCTGAAGCAGATGTTGCACTTGCTGGAGGGTCATGTTCACAATACCCAATAAATCCTGATTTTGGCCGATTTGCAGGGTTACCTGATTGAGAATTCTTTCTTGTTCCAGGCGATCGCGCAACATTATTTCAATAGGCTGATAGTTAGAAAAACGAGGATATGGGATTGTTTCCAAGCCAGAAGTCCCCTCAGATGGTGCGAGAATTTCTAGCAATTGTAAGGTGAATAGACTTTGGAGATTGCTATTTCCATTCAGTTGAGTTTCACTAGCCTCGGAAAGTAGTTGGCGCAGTAAAGGACGATCCTGGAGCTGTTCCCCCAGTTGAAGTAGAAAATCGGCGATGGCTTGAGGATCGAAGGTTAAAGTTACTTGATAATATAAATCTTCGCCTCTCGGTCTACCTAACAATAAAGCGCTTACTGATGGAGATACTAATAGTCTAAACTTTTCTGTACGAGCATTAGCACCGCTTTCTTCTTCAAAGGGTTCCTCTCCAACTGACAAAGTCTCTTCCCCTGCAAGCACAGCCATTTGCTGCCACAAGGAACAAAGTTTCTCAAAGGTTGCTTTCGGTAAGGTTCGACTGAAGAGGGAAAAAGGAGAACTAAACATGGGCGAGATTTTGCTGACAGCAGCTAGAAGCTGTTAGCAATACAATCCCTTATGATTGGCTGGGATGTATTTAGTTCTAATTATTTTTAAAGGTATTCTCAATTTAATCTCATTTTGCTCCAAGACAGAATAGAGATCCATTGGGTATGATGGAGCAATTCTACATTAGGACAACTAATGACAACAATCCAAATAACAATCCAGAACCTTGCCCCAGAACAGGGTATCCATCTGAGTCCTTTCTGGGTGGGTTTCCACGAGGGAGATTTCGATAGTTACGACGGTGGTCAACCTACCAGTCCTGAATTAGAAAGGTTAGTTGAGGATCGCAATAACGACCCCCTTTCCGATTTATTTAATAGTGAAGGCACTGGTCGAGGCGTTGCATCTCTGTGGGATGATTTGGATATATGCCCAAAATTTTTTCCTTATTTATCAATAGTTTCAGCTCATTGAAATTGGACTATCATCCCGCAATTGTGCAACGCCATCGCTGTAGTCAAAAGCAGTATCAATAGTCTCCTGACTCCCTGCAGTTACAATATTCTGAAAAAACTAGAACGAATACCCAACTGGTTTTGACCGCACCCATACTAAACAGGTTCATAGGCCGGTATATAGATGTACCTCATGAGTTCAAGAAACGCTATAAGTTGTTTTATTATATATAATATAGTCAGAATTCACAAACAACCAATAACCGATGATGCAAATACAAGCAAGATATCTGACTGATTCCGAAGGGAATCGTCTTGGGGTATTCTTAGGAATGGAGGAATACCAATATTTGTTAGAAGAATTAGAAGAATTAGATGCTATTAGGGCTTACGATCAAGCAAAAGAGTCTGGGGATGAGGTTATTTCCTTCCAGCAAGCTATGGCAGAAATCGAAAGTCAGCAACAATGAGCTATCAGGTTAATATACTGCGTCAGAGTCAAAAGGCTTTAGGAAATTTACCGCAGGAAGACTATGAAAGAGTTAGAGATTCCATCCTGAAATTAGCTCAACAACCTAGACCAAGTGGCTGTTTAAAGCTGTCTCGACGTGATGGATGGCGGATTCGTATAGGTAATTATCGAGTTATTTATGAAATAAATGACCGAGATAAAATTGTAACTATCTTGTCTATTGGTCATCGTAGAGATATTTATCGTTAGGTTGGGGGCCACGGCTGTGCGTCCCTAAAATTATTTAATGATATGTCTATAATATAGAGGCATATCGGAATAGTCCTACA
>JH610850.1 GCA_000252485.1 Prochloron didemni P4-Papua_New_Guinea
GGGGGGGAAACAGGGGGGGCGGTTTCCGTTTTCCCGAGAAGTATCATGAAGAAAAAATCCCTTGCTATTTCCTGGCAAGTTGTAACTGCAATCGTAATAGGATTAGGTGTTTTTTGGACAATAGGCAAATGCTTGAATAAAGCCTACGATAAAGTTGAAAAAGGCGATCGCGAAGAAGCGATTGCCGATTACAGCCAAGCGATTAAACTCAATCCTGACGATGCCAACGCTTACTACAACAGGGGTATTGATCGCGATGACTTAAAAGACTATCAGGGGGCGCACCGCGAAGCGGATCCGCGGAGAGTGCGCCGATTACACAATCGCCATTAAACTAAATCCTGACGATGCTAACCCTTACGACATCAGAGGTTTAATCTACAAAAAACAAGGAAAAAAAGAAGAAGCCCGTGAGGATTTCCGTAAAGCTAAAGAGCTATATCTAGAGCAAGGATATATAGAATTGTATCAGCAGACACTCAAACAACTTCAAGAACTAGAATAAGGAATAGAGAGATTAAATTATTTGTTTATTGACTAATACCTAGGGTTAGAAACCGGGTTTCTTTGACCAATCTGGATATAGATACCACAATAATATTAGAAACCCGGTTTCTTGGCTTAACAGATTACACGCAAACAGGGGTCGTGCTCGCTTTAAGTTAAAAGATTACTCCGGAGCCATAACCGATTATCTCATTTCCTTTTATAGAGGTATTAGAAAGATTATATTCCATAGAGTTCCTGAATAGAGCCTATTGTCTTTGAGCCATTCGCCAAGTATTTAGGTCTTTTAAGGATTTGAAATCTAGCAATGCTTTTCCTAGAGCTTCCACTTGTTCTAGGTCAAGCGATTCAATCTTAGATCGCAGTTCTGGAGAGAGAGAGTTAAAACGCCAGTTGAGTTGCTGAATAACAAAT
>JH610851.1 GCA_000252485.1 Prochloron didemni P4-Papua_New_Guinea
CTTTGTTGCTTGATGTTTTTTATTGCTGAAAAAGTCTATTAGTTTTTCCCTCTGAATAGGGAAAGAGGGAAAGATGGAAAGAAGATAACCTGGTGGGTCGTAAACGCCTATCTTCTTAGAAAACAATTCAGTCCAAAATACGAGAACCTTTCCCTCTATTGCAATCAATACAAAGAGTTTGCAAGTTGCTTAAGTCATTGCTACCACCCTTAGAAAAAGGAATAATATGATCTATTTCTAGCTCAATTTGCTTTGCAGTGCGACCGCAAAAAACGCATTTAGAGCCATCTCGATGCAATACAGAGACTCTTACTGAGGGAGGAATATAACGGGATCTCGAAGAGATCCCGTTGTCAGTGCTTGCTTTTCTTCTCTTCTGGGACTTATTAGGGGATTGATTTCCCTTAGAACTAGAATTAGCCTGGTTAATCCAATCCCTAATTGCCCCCCGCACGAGTTTTTGCAATGGGTTGGGCTTTTTTCTCGCCATTACTCAAGCCATAGCTTCTTCAAACCGTAACCAGCTAGTCCCACCACTGCACCAGCAGCAGCAAGAGGAGCCATCCCAATCCCGATCGCCGTTCCGGCCACGGCTAAACCCATACCTCCTACTAAAGCGGAAGTTCCTGCACCAGCAGCAGCTCCACCAGCTATTGCCGCCAAGGCAGTAGCATCTTTTTCTTCTAGTGCTTTTTTTGCTCCATAAGCTGCTGAACCCACTATGGATCCTGCTGCTGCCACCGGGGCGGCTGTAATGCCTACTGCGGTTCCCCCTACGGCCAAACCCATACCACCGACAGTTGCTGCAACCCCAGCACCTGCTACGGTTCCCCCGGCAATTAATGTTGCACCTTGGGCTTTTTCTTTTAAATCTTTCTTATCCTGGCTCATTTTACACCTTGTTAGTTATTGTAGACTAAGTTTTATTGAGTATAGCATACTATTGTGGAACCCAACGCTATAGTATTTGGGTTAAGAGTTTGGTTGACTTGGCAATCGCCAATTTCTATCTTGCCAAATTTTCTATCGCTATAGTTAGCAAACCCATGCCACCAAATAATTAATTGAAAAAAAAATCCAAAAAAGACTTGACAAAGGAGTTTTTTTGATTTATGCTATAACTATAGCGATAGATTAAAAGTAATGAGCCAGAACCAAGCAACCCAAACCGCAGTTCGACTCCGCTCACCGCAAGCAGAACTAATTGGAACCACTGAAGCGGCCTTCCTCTTAAATATCAGTGCTGTGAGACTGCGCCAACTCTTACAGCAGGGAAGAGTTGTGGGAGCCTACAAACAAGGGCGACGGTGGGTCATCCCCTTAATAAAAGGAATGCCCAAAATTAAACCTGGCTCTCGTGGCCCTAAAGGCACTTGGGGCAAAAGGCCCCGCACCGCTGAAACCAGAATTCATATTAACAGAAGCGTTTTCGCCGACCACAGAGCCAACGGCGCTAACGAACCCCCAATTTCCGTCATCATTGGGTCGAAGACTCGCCGCTGCCATGAAGTGGAGATTCCCGCCAAAGCTAGAGTGGTTTACAGCCCTAAACATCCTTTACCTTGTGGAGCTGTGCTTTGGATTGAAGTAGACCCCAATCAACCAATTACTATGAGAAAGTACAAAAAACTAAAATCCGTCCTTACAGCCTAATTTCATTAGATTGACAACAACAATTACAACCGTCGAAAAATAAAGGCTGCTGCCTCTCTTTTTTCTCTGCTTCCTCTGCGTCCTCTACGGTTTATTATTATTTCAGATCTTGATTCAGCAACGCCTTCTTTAGAAACGGCTGATCGCTTCTGGTTTTGTTCTTCTGAGATGGTCTGGTTCTCCTGGGAAAATAGTTGGCGATCCCGCAGGGATCTGCTCCGCAGCACGCGCAGTGCCGCTACGCGGATCGCCAGAACATTTATTCAAGGAACAGAAAAAACGATAGAAAGATTGAACCCAACGAAAATATTAGTTTACGGTGAAAAAATGAGAAAAGAACTCATGAAAATTGACAATAAACTGTTTGAGTTTTACTTTTACTCCCGAAGAACTAACATGAAATCAAAAAATGTTTGCTACAGATATAATCATGTAGGCTTGGCACAGCTTGGCAGTCTGGATTTAGACTAACGGTTGGGGTTAGAAACCGGGTTTCTGACCAAAATTTGGGCAATTTACCCTAAAATAATAGGAGAAACCCGGTTTCTTCGCTGAATAATATGATTTTCTTTCCTGCTATATCTGTAGCATTCTTTTTTAGATTTGATATAACAAAAAACAATGGGGGGAAAATGAAAAACCAAAACAAAAAACCCAAATTTGAAATCGGATCTGAGGTGTTACTCAGAACATAGCAAACAGGCAAAATAATAGGCTACTTAATATACGAAGGCAAATGGGAGTAAGTAGTTGACACTAAAGGCAACTACCAACTATGGTTAGTTATTTACTCTATCGATATAGTTTGATGGCAAAGGAAAAAAAGCTGTTGTCAATAGGTGTGGTCAGAAGGAAAGTACTTACTCTATCGATATAGTTGGATGACAGCGAACAAGTAGTTATTGTTCTCGTTTTGTGGTGGGCAATGCCCACCACAGAAAAATTAACGCTTAGAGTATTGAGGTGCTTTACGCGCTTTGTGCAAGCCGTATTTTTTCCGCTCTTTTGCTCGGGGGTCGCGAGTCAAATGCCCTTCTGTCTTTAAAGGGCCTCTATTTTCCGGATCTAGTTCGCATAAAGCTCTAGCTACTCCCAACTTCACGGCATCTGCTTGACCGGTTAGTCCGCCACCATGAGCTTTGACTAGAATGTCATATTCGCTTTCCAGGCCCAGGGTGTCTAAAGGTGCTTTGATAGAATTAATATAACTGACAATGCGATTGAAATACTCATCTCCTGACCTGCCATTGACAGTTATATTTCCCTCACCGGGAACTAAACGAACTCTAGCTACGGAAGATTTCCGGCGACCCGTACCTGCATAGATAACTTTATCGGTATTTTCTTCTGGCATTAGTTAGTTCCTCCGGGAATAGTTTTGATTTTTAGTTCTTGGGGTTTTTGGGATTGATGAGGATGATCTGGTCCGGCGTAAACTTTCAATTTGGTAAATAGTTTACGACCGAGGGCATTTTTGGGCAGCATTCCTTTAACGGCTTTTTCAATGATTCTCTCGGGAATGCGTCCTTGAAGTTGGGCAAAGGTTTCTTCTTTCATGCCCCCCGGTCTACCGGAATGACGACGATATAGTTTTTGATTACGTTTTTTGCCAGTAACAACTACTTTTTCGGCATTGACAACGATCACGAAGTCTCCGGTATTCATATGGGGAGTAAAGGTCGGTTTGTTTTTACCCCGAAGAATCATGGCAATTTCTGTTGCCAGTCGTCCCAAGCGCTGTTGGCTTGCATCTACGACATACCATTGTCTTTCTAATTTTTCTTCTACAGGGAGAGGAGTTTTATTCATTGGTTGTTGGTTGTTGGTTGTTGGTTGTTTGTTGTTGGTTGCCTGCACTGCCCTTCGACGACCCTCTGGGGCCGCTACGCGAGAGTGTTGGTTGTTTGGGAAAAGAGAAAGGTTGGTTGAGTATCAAACCAAATTTCAGGGGGAAAGGGAAATTGCTCGTAGCCCACTCTGAGCAAGCATAATCCTCTAGCTGGGGCTGAAAATTTCACTTCTTCTCGCTTTTGGGACTTCCATAGTGTGGTAAAGCTTTCTGGTGTTAGCTTACCGGTTCCCACTTCTACCAGCTTTCCCACTAGCAGCCTGACCATGCCGTATAAAAAACCGTTGGCTTGGATTTCTAGATGAAGTAACGATCGCCTTCGATAACATTCTACTGCTTGAACTTCCACCCAAGAATTAGTGCGAGAAGAATTGGCGCGGTGAAAGGCTGCGAGATGATGAGTACCCAGCAAAGGTGTTAATGCGGCTTGGATTAAAGACTCATCTAGAGGAGCATAATAATAATGCCAAGTCAATGGCTTGAGGAACAAGTTGGGTGTCTTGTCTGTATAGATGGTATAGCGATAACGACGATAACTGGCGGCAAAACGAGCGTGCCAAGTTAAAGCTACTTCGGCAGAACCTCTAATTAAAATCCCCTCGGGAAGGCGATCATTAAGAATAGCCATCCACCGTTCGGGTGGAATGTAACCGCAGTAGTCGAAATGAGCTACTTGAGCTGCTGCGTGTACTCCAGCATCAGTACGCCCCGCAGCGGAGATACTAACATGGTGTCCCACTACCGAGGCGATCGCCTTTTCGATTTCCTCTTGTATCGTCCGCTGGTTAGGTTGTCGCTGCCAACCGTGAAAATGAGTTCCTAGGTACTGAATAACTAAGGCTATTCTTTTTTGGTTGTTATTAATCAATTATTGTTGATTGAGCAATAACATCAAACTAGTTCGATAATCGCCATTTCTGCATTATCTCCCCGACGACGGACGGTACGCACTACTCTAGTATAGCCTCCAGCGCGATCGGCATACCGTTCTTTTGCTTCGGCAAACAAAGCGTGGACTAATTGTTTGTCGTAAATATAGCCCAAGGCTTTTCTCCGAGCTGCCAAAGAACCATCTTTGGCCAGGGTAATCATTCTTTCTACTTGTTTTCGTACTGCTTTGGCACGAGTTTTGGTAGTTTTGATTTGACCGCGACGAATCAGTTCTGTTGCTAGAGATCTGAGTAAAGCTTTCCTTTGATCCGCTGGCAAGCCTAGTTGGGGTACACGGCATCTATGGCGCATGGCATTTTTTCTCCCTTCATATATATCAGGATTGAGAAGATTTTTCTTGAGGTAAAGTGATGCCCAAACGCTTTTGCAAGGCTTCAATTACCTCCTCCGCTGATTTTTGACCGAAGTTTTTGATTTCCAAAAGGTCTTCTTGACTGTAATCAAGCAAGTCGGCAACAGAATTTATTTGGGCTCGTTTCAAACAATTATAGGCTCTTACCGATAGCTGCAATTCTTCAATGGGAATTTGGCTATTGGGATTGTCCTCTTCTGTATATCCTTGTTGAATTGATTGAAAAGTCAATTCTTTGAGAGGATTGAACAAGTCTACTACTATTCCCGCAGCTTGAGATAGGGCCTCTTGGGGTTCTAAACTGCCATTAGTCCAAATCTCGAGGATTAGCCTGTCTCTGGCGGAGGAACCATCTAGGGTGGCATCTTCTACGCTATATTTTACCTTAGTAACGGGCATGAATACCGAATCTATTTGCAGGAAATCTAATGAAGTATTTTCATCTTTAGTTCTTTCTACTGCTCGATAACCTTTTCCTTTTTCGATCCGAAACTCCATTTCTAGGGTTGACCCTTCTGCCAGGGTAGCAACATATTGGTTTTTATCTACTACTTCTACTTCTGAGGGGAGGTCGAACTGAGCTGCTGTCACCGTCCCGGAGCCTGTAGCTTTCAGGCGACCAATCTGGGGCTGATTGGTGTGGCTTTTGAGGACGATTCCTTTCATGTTCAACATGATTTCTAGAACGTCTTCCCGCACTCCATCAATGGTGGCAAATTCGTGATTTACTCCAGCTATACGGATCGCGGTGACTGCTGTTCCTTCCAGATTAGAGAGCAAAACTCTTCTTAAAGAATTACCTACAGTGGTTCCTTGTCCGCGTTCGAGAGGTTCGAGGATAAATTTGCTATATTGACTCTGACTTTTCTGTGTCTTGGATTCTATACAATCAATTTTAAACTCAGCCACAGAGTGACCTCCCTTTGTTGTCATGTATCATATGTTTTGGGCAGTATGTGTTAGGTGGAGATGTTGTAAAAAACAGCTCCAACGGATGACTCGTTACCAAAAAAAACATTGGTTTGAAGCCTTGCCCTAAATGGCCATTGCCACTAAAATAAGAGAGACAGTCGGATATATACACCTACAGGCGATCGCTTAACCGAAAACCCTACATATACACAATTGATAAAACTAAAATTCATGTATATTTGAGGTTTTGGCTCGAGGGCAAATTACTATGGAAAGTAAAGGGTTTAGGTGGTAGTATTTATGTCTTATCTAGGTTCTCCCTATGATACTACAATCCTCTCCTGTCAAAGGAGAGGAGCCTGAAAACTAGACTCTACGACGTTTAGGTGGGCGACAGCCGTTGTGAGGAATAGGAGTGACATCCCGAATCAAGGTGATTTCTAACCCCGATCCTTGTAACGCTCTAATAGCTGTCTCGCGACCTGCTCCCGGACCGCTTACCATTACTTCTATTTGTCTCATTCCTTGTTCCATCGCTCTGCGTGCTGCACTGTCTGCTGCAGTTTGCGCTGCGAAGGGTGTTCCTTTTTTTGCTCCCTTGAAACCACTGGACCCAGCGGATGCCCAAGAGATAACATCTCCTTGGGAATCAGAAATTGTCACAATGGTATTATTGAAGGTAGACTGAATATGAGCTACTCCGTTAGGAACGTTTCGTTTATTTTTCTTGGAACTGCTTTTTTTGGTTGGGCGAGGCATGTGAGTTTACTTGTATTTCTTTGCAATCAACTTGTTGGCTAGTTTCTTTGTATCGGACAATTAATTAATGACACACAGTACAATTTACTTCTTGCCAGGTGCTTTTTTCTTGCCTGCAACTGTTACTCGTCTACCTCGACGAGTGCGGGCGTTAGTGCGAGTTCGCTGACCTCTTACTGGCAATCCCAGGCGATGACGACGACCGCGATAAGTTCCTATGTCTACTAAACGTTTGATATTCATTGCTTCCCAACGTCTCAAATCTCCTTCGATTTGATAGTTGGCTTCAATGAACGTGCGTAAAGTAGCAGCGTCTTCATCTGATAAATCTCTAACTCTCGTATCTGGGTTCACCCCTGTTTTAGCTAATATTTCTTGAGCCCGGGATAAACCAATTCCATAAATGTAAGTAAGACCTATTTCTACCCGCTTATCTCTGGGTAAGTCTACTCCAGCAATCCTTGCCACGCTTTTTTTCTCCCTTTTTTTCTGTTTATTGCTCCCTGAAAATCCCGAATCCTACTGGGGGGCTTGATACTAGCCCTGTCTTTGCTTGTGCTTGGGGTTTTGGCAAATCACCATGACTCGACCGCGTCGTCGAATAACGCGGCATTTTTCGCACATTTTTTTTACCGATGCTCTAACTTTCATTTTTTTCCCAGGAAACTCTGCAAGCTTACTATTATATCAATTTTAATCTATTTTGTGCAACATTTAACCTGCTCAAATCTACCCATTGCTGGAAAAATCTGAGATAAGTATAGCGTCACCAGAAATGGTGAAGGCAGTTGCTCTCATTGCACGCAACATGATATTGCGTGCGCCATTAGCATCCCTGTCAGCAGTGAATCCACACTCAGGACATCGAAAGACCTTAGAGCCTCCCAACCTGTCGTGAATATGGCCACAGTTGGGACATGTTTTAGATGTGTAAGATTCATTGCATTTAACAACTATAACCCCATTCCTGTCAGCCATTTGCTCTAGATTACGAGTAAATTTATAATAGCTCCAAGTAAGCATATTTCTAGCTGTTTTGCTGTTGATTCTACGGGCAGAACGCAAGACCATCTTAGATATTTCAAAGATAGGAAGAAATATTAACTTATAATGTCTGACAAGGAATGAAGCTGCTTTATTATGCAAATCTTTTACCAGATTTTGAATCCTCTCTCTAATTCTATTGGCTGCTTGTCGCATTTTAAAACGTTGACGTTTGGCTTTAGAACAAGCAATCTTGCTCATTAATTGGTCAAGATGCGAGCAGAGTCTATTAATTCTCCCGATGTCTTTCTTGCCAATCTCCAAAATTGTTTCTCCATCATACCCAGTCAAGAAAGTTCTATTCCCTGGGTCTAGTGCTATCACTCTGGAGCAATCCGTGTTAGTAACCGGACGATATTCAGGGAAACAGGCGAACCATTTGCCCCTTTGATAAACCAATTGAGTTCCATAAATGCATTCAGATGGCAAAGGTTGAAAACTAACAAAAGAAAGTCCTTTTGTTACGCGGCAATACCAGGTTCCATTTTTAAAGTTTCCAGCTTTAAATTTAATTACCTGGGAGTAGGCACGACAAGATTTAAACTTTGCTGTACCCTGATTAGCTTTAGCTTGCTTAACTGCGTCTACAGCGTCAGCTACTGCTTCTTGTAATTGATGACCTGGAAGTTCTTTCACCCAATTCGGTCTAGTGGCTGCTCTAGCTTGATTTTGTAAATCGTAAGCAGAAGATAGACCATCCTTTGATATTTTGGCAATCGTCCAATTATAAATCCAACGATAAGCAGCAAGCCATTGTTTCCAGATTCTATGTAACTCTTTGCTTGGATAAACCCGTATCTTCCGGAGCGCATTGGGTGGCTGTTTCTTTGTCTGATTCCGTGGGTTCTTTTTGTAACTTTTCTTTGACTTGTTTTTTGTATTTTCGCAATCCGTATAACCGAGCAGAAAAGCAGTGGGAGATGGACAAGATATCCTCAACGAGTTCTTGTTGGCCAGAGAGATTGCGTTCATATTAAACCACGAGTTTACATCCTGATACTTCGCACAACCATTCAACCAATGGGAAGCAAAATCTGACGAGCCTATCGGGGTAGGCGCAGACAAGGAATCTGACATCACCTTGATAAATTCGTTCCAAAATATTGATAAATTTTCTCCGTTTAAAATTGAGTCCCGATCCAACTTCTTTAACCAGCTCCCCTTCTGGGTATGCTCGCAGTAGAAATTCAGCTTGCGGAGCTTGGTCATCTTTTTGGGAGTTAGTAGAGCGGATTGCATAGAAGACAACGGGGAGATCTTCCTTATCGTACTCTTCGATGCTGAATCTTCTTTGACCGCCTGGGGTTCGGATAGCTTTGATTTTGCCGAACTCTGACCATCGTCTAAGACTTTTAATTGATACTCCAAGTCTGGAGGCTGCATCTGAGGGGGTGACATATTTTGTGGTTTTTCGCTCTATAGATCGGCTTTACTAGATGATTCAATTGAATAAGCGCAAGTTTATACCCGTTTGTCAATCTTTGTCCAGATTTTTGCTTACTAGCTAGCACCTCAGCTAACTGAATTTGACTATTTCTTGGAAGAGTTGCTACCTCGTCAATAACCAGCCAGCAATAAACGGCGAGCGCCCATGGCTATTCATTTTAGTTAGCTTGTTTTGGTTTATCTTTTATTTTTCATGCGATATGTTATTCTTCCCTTAGTCAAGTCGTAGGGGGTTAATTCTACTTTTACGCGATCGCCTGGTAGAATTTTGATATAATTTCGTCTTATTTTCCCAGCTATATGAGCGAGAACGTTAAAACCATTATCTAAATCTACTCTAAACATAGCGTTAGGTAAGGATTCGGTCACTACTCCTTCCATTTCGATTAAATCTTGTTTAGGCAATTTTCTATCCTCAATCTTTACATCTGGTTAGCTTGGAACAGACTAACCGGCTGTCTTGGTTTTATTAATATATCTTAACTTGCCGAGCGCTGGGAAAATTTTCGGCCATAATCAATCAGCGATAATTTCTTCCAAAGATTTGGTCACTAATTCCAGAGGGCGATCGCCATTGACTGATTTGAGATTACCCTTAGCAAGATAAAAATCCAGTACTGGTGCTGTTTGGGAATGATAAACCTCTAAGCGACGTGTAATGGTAGCTTCATTGTCATCTTTACGACCCCTGCCTAACAACCGAGCCATCAAGACTGGTTCGGGAACTTCTAAGTTAATGGCATAATCGCAGGCTTGATTCATTTCCAGGAGCAGTTTATCTAAAAAAGCTGCTTGGCTCTCGTTGCGAGGAAACCCATCTAAAATCCAACCGTTGCTGACATCCGGTTCGGCTAATCTTGCTCTAATTAAACCCAATAGCAATTCGTCGGGAACTAATTCCCCTTTGTCTACATAAGTCTTGGCTTGTTTTCCCAAGGAAGTTTGCTGCGTGATAGCCTCTCGCAACATTTCCCCTGTGGAGATATGAGGTATTCCAACTTTTGTAGCCAAACGGGAAGCTTGAGTTCCCTTCCCCGATCCTGGAGGCCCTAAAAAAATTAATCGTTTCACTTTTGTTATTGGTTGCTTCTCAAAACTCTCAATATACGGATTTTAGAATTTACATCCCCCCTTATGAACAAAGGGGGAAACAAACTTTTGCATCCACAAACTTTATTGTTTGACCATTCCCTCATATCTTTGGGATATGACGTAAGTTTGAATTTGCTTGGCCGTATCAATGGCAACTCCCACTAAAATTAGCAGGGAGGTAGCACCCAAACCTCTAAAAGTTGTAACTCCAGTGGCAGTTTCCACAAAAGTGGGTACTGTAGCTACAATTCCTAAAAATATTGCTCCTAAGAAAGTGAGTCGATTGATTACCCCTTCCAAATATTGAGTTGTTGTCTTTCCGGGACGAATTCCTGGAATAGAAGCTCCCATTTTTTTGAGATTTTGGGACATATCTACTGGGTTCACAATTAAAGAAGCGTAGAAATAACTGAAGAACAGAATTAAGACTAAGTACACTACTACATAGATCCAATTGTCAGGTCTGAGAGCATTGACTATAGATATCAAAATTTGATTTAATTGGGAATTACCATCACCACTAGTAAACCCAGCTAAGGAAGAGGGCAAAATCAGAACAGCAGAGGCGAAAATAATCGGCATTACGCCCCCTTGATTCAGTCGCAGCGGTAAGTAACTCTTTCTTTCCCGATAAAGTCTTTTGCCTACTTGCCTTCTGGCGGAAATAATGGGAATGCGTCGAGTTCCTTCTTGGACAAAGACAATGCCGATAATCATCACCAAGAACACCAGTAAGAGAATTGTTACTTGAGCTACTGCTTCTCGACCGCCTTGTTGGGCAAATTCAATAGTATTGCTTAAAGTGCGAGGCAAGGTGGCCACGATGTTCACGAAAATAAAGAGGGAAGCACCATTACCAATGCCTCTTTCCGTAATTAATTCCGATAGCCACATGACGAACATGGAACCGGCTGTCAATGCCAGTACTGTTTCGGCGATAAAGCCGAAGCCTGGATTGTTAGCGTAGGGACGAAGCAAACCGATGGTAATACCTGCACTTTGAATTATGGCCCAGCCCAGGGCTACATAACGAGTAATTTGGGAAATTTTCCGCCTTCCCGCTTCTCCTTCATTTTTTTTGCAAGTCTTCTAATGAAGGAATGGCAGCGGTGAGAAGCTGCATGATAATGGAGGCATTGATATATGGTAAAATGCCAAGGGCAAAAATACCGACGGCAGAAATACCACCTCCGGTGAAAATATCTAAAAATCCAAGTACTGGTAAATCTTGGATTCCTTGTTGAAAGGCATCTCGGTTAATTCCGGGTAGGGGGATAAATACTCCGAAACGTACTAACACCAGTAAACCAATGGTGACAAGCAAACGACCTCTCAGTCCGGCTGCTTGCGCCATTTGCATAAAGGTTTCTTGAGCCGTTGGGCTTTTGTTTTGACTTACTACCATGAGTTGTTGGTTGTTGGTTGTTGGTTGTTGGTTGTTGGTTGTTTGTTGCTTGCACAGAGGGTCGTCGAAGTGTTTGTTGTTTGTTGCCTGCACTGAGCGTAGTCGAAGTGTTGGTTGTTTATGAATTTTGGCTGCTGTTTTCCATCATAGTATTCATTCAATCATAGTTGGTTGTTGGTTGTTGGTTGTTGGTTGTTTATGAATTTTGGCTGCTGTTTTCAATCATAGTATTCATTCAATCATAGTTTGTTGTTTTATGTGGGATAGGGTAATTGCCTATCATTATTTATAATATCCATCTATTTCTAGAAACGTTAATTGGGTTCTAAGTGAATCTTGGCTGGTGCGTTACGGCGCAGGATAATATTTAAGAATGAGTGTTATTGATACTCGGTCAGCGCCTAACGCACCCTACGCAAAGATCTACTTCTCACTGGTGATTGATGAAATGGCCTCCCAACTTCCTCCAGCAGCTTCAATTTTTTGTTTTGCGCTGGTAGTAAAGGCAGCTGCTTTAACCTGAAGAGAAACGTTTAACTCTCCATCACCGAGAATTTTCAAGGGTCCGTCGTTAGTGGTGATAATCCCTTTTTCCATCAAAAATGCTAAGGTCACTTCTGTATTGGCTGGAAGGGATGCTAGCTTGCTAACGTTAATGATCGTATATTCTTTTTTATTGACGATGGGAAAATGTTTTAATTTGGGAACACGGCGATATAAAGGCATTTGACCGCCTTCAAATCCTGGTTTCGTTCCTGTACCGGAACGGGATTTTTGACCGCGCATGCCAAAGCCGCAACTGGCTCCCTGTCCTGCTGCAATGCCTCTCCCTACCCGACGGCGACGCTTTTTCGAGCCTTTTTTAGGGGCGGCTTCGTGTAATCTCATTTAACAACCTCCAATACTGAATTAAGCGTAAAGTTGTTCGAGGCTAATACCTCTTTCTTTGGCTACTCCAGAAAATGTTCGCAACCCTTCTAAGGCATCAATTGTGGCTCTAGCATTGTTTAATGGGTTGTTGGAACCGAGTTGTTTGGCGAGGATGTTCTTGACTCCTGCCAATTCTAATACGGTGCGAACTGCTCCCCCGGCAATTACCCCAGTACCTGGAGCGGCTGGTCTAACTATTACTTTGGCTCCTCCAGAAATGCCATTGGCAATATGAGGGACGGAACTGGATTTGGTTAGAGGAACGTCGATTAATTGTTTTTTCCCATCTACTACTCCTTTGCGCACTGCGCCGATGACATCACTGGCTTTACCAACTCCCACCCCTACTTGACCTTTTTCGTTCCCGACCACAACAATCGCTCGGAAACTCAATTTTTTACCACCTTTGACTACTTTGCTGACTCTGCGAATCTGAATCACTCGCTCTTGCCATGCTGATTCTTCTTTGGTGCGGCTCTTCTTACGGCCTTTGGTATTTTTTGCCATTATTTTCTTCCTGATTTGCTGAAAGACTAGAAATCTAAGCCAACTTCTCGGGCGGCTTCTGCTAGGGCTTTGACTCTACCGTGGTAAAGGTTGCCTCCTCTGTCAAAGACAACTTTGGCTATTCCTTTGGCCATAGTGCGCTCTGCAACTAATTTCCCTACTACTGCGGAGGCTTGACAAGTGCCTGCTGATGATATTTGGGATTTGACTTCTGGTTCTAGGGTGGATGCTGCCGCTAGGGTATGATGTGCGGTATCGTCGATTACTTGAGCGTAGATGTGTTGGTTGGAACGGAAGACGGCTAAACGAGGGCGATCGCCTGTTCCTTTGACTTTCGTCCGCAACCGCTTGTGACGGCGCTGGATTTGTTCTTTTCGGGTGAGCTTCATCTCTATTTCTTACCTGTTTTCCCTGCTTTACGTCTTACCATTTCTCCTAGGTAACGAATACCTTTGCCCTTATAAGGTTCTGGAGGACGAACGTCGCGAATCTGGGCGGAAATATTGCCCACCACTTCTTTATCTATGCCGCTAATAATTAGGTCGGTGTTGCCTTTTTCTACTTGCACCTGGATGCCTTTGGGCATGGTCATTTCAACTGGTTTGCTGTAGCCGACATTTAAAGTTAATTTGCTCCCTTGAGCTTGAGCGCGATAACCTACTCCGAGTATTTGTAGGCGCTTCTCGAAGCCTTTGGCTACTCCTTCTACCATGTTGGCTACCAAGGTGCGGCAGAGTCCGTGACGTTCTCTAGCGGTGCGAGAATCGTTTTCTCGCCGGACTAACAGGGTTTCCCCTTCTTGTTTTACTTCTACTAAGGCAGGAAGAACTCTTTCTAGTTCTCCTTTGGGACCTTTCACTGCTATGTGCTGTCCGTTAATTTTAACGGTCACTTTCTTGGGAATTTCAATTGGGCGTTTGCCAATACGGGACATGACTATTTGTTAGTTTGTTGTTGGTTGTTTGTTGTTGGTTGTTTGCACTGATCGCTTGCCCTGAGCGCTTGCCCTGAGCGAAGTCGAAGGGTAGTCGAAGGGTAGTCGAAGTGTTGGTTGTTTGTTGTTGTTTGTTTGTCAAGGGAACGAAGAACCAAAACTACCAGATGTGGCACAGTACTTCGCCGCCAATTCCTTGTTTTCTGGCTTCCCTATCGGTCATTATTCCTTTTGAGGTACTGATGATAGCTATGCCTATTCCGCCAAGTACTTTGGGCAGTTCTTTCCTGTTAGAATAAACTCTTAATCCTGGTTTGCTGATTCGCTGCAATCTTTGAATGATTGGCTTGCGATTTTTCTTATATTTGAGGGAAACTACTAAATGTTTTTTAATGCCCTCTCCAGCTTCAACAAAGTCTTCGATGAAGCCTTCTTCTTTAAGTACTCTGGCAATGTTTTGGGTCATTTTCGTTGCCGGAATTTTGGTGTTTTGATGTCCGACTAACCCAGCATTGCGGATGCGCGTTAGCATGTCTGAAATTGTGTCGGTTGCCGCCATTATTGCTTTTTTGCCTCCCGTTCCTAGACTTAGTTATTCCTAAAGGGCATTCCCATTTCTTTCAGTAAGGCGCGGCCTTCTTCGTCGGTATTTGCTGTGGTAATTATGGCAATATCCATGCCTCTAATTTGGTCGATACTATCGTAGTCTATTTCTGGAAAAATTAGCTGTTCTCTAATACCTAAGCTGTAATTACCCCGTCCGTCGAAGCTTTTGGGACTGATGCCGCGAAAGTCTCGGATTCGGGGGAGTGCAACACTAATCAATCTGTCCAAAAAAGCGTACATTTTTTCTGAACGCAAAGTCACCATCAGTCCTACGGGCATGCCTTCTCTAATTTTAAATCCTGCGATCGCTTTTTTGGCTCTGGTGACTACTGGTTTCTGGCCGGTAATTGTGGCAAATTCCATCTGAGAAGATTCTAGGGCTTTTGCATTTTGAGATGCTTCCCCTAATCCCCTATTTACGCTTATTTTTACTACTTTGGGAACTTGATGGATATTTGTATATCCAAACTGTTCTTTTAACTTAGGTACTATTTTCTCTTCGTAAATATTTTTCAATCTTTGTGGCATAATTTTAGCTTTGTTGCTTGCACTGAGCGCTTGCCCTGAGCGCTTGCCCTGAGCGAAGTCGAAGGGTAGTCGAAGGGTAGCCGAAGTGTTTGTTGTTTGTTGTTTGTTGTTTGTTGTTCGTTGTTTGTTGTTTGTTGTTCGTTGTTCGTTGTTTGTTGTTCTTAAGCCAAGAGGAAATCAAAATCACAAATAACCAATCACAAATAACTAATCACAAATAAACAATCACAAATAACCAATCACAAATAACTAACAACTAATTAATCAATGATTTCCCCTGTTTTTTTTGAGCATTCTGACTTTGCGACCCTCTTCGGTAAAAGTATAGCAAATGCGACTGGCAATTTTTTCCTTTTCCGAATAAGCCATTACGTTGGAGCTATGAATGGGCCCCTCGAAGGTATTTATTTGTCCTGATTCTCCTTCTTGTTGGGGTTTAACGTGCTTGGTTTTGATGTTTACTCCTTGGACAATGACTTTGCTGGTTTTAGGAAAGGTCCGCAATATTTCTCCGACTTTCCCTTTATCTCGACCGGCAATAATTTGCACTGTATCGCCTTTTTTGACGTGCATTTTATAGCGAGTGGTGGTTTTAGTTTTTTTTGTACTGTTGGCCATTAGATTACCTCCGGTGCAAGAGAGACTATTTTGGTGTAGTTTTTCTCCCGCAATTCTCGGGCTACGGGTCCGAAGACTCGAGTTCCTTTGGGGTTGCCATCGTCGTTGATAATAACGGCTGCGTTGTCGTCGAAGCGAATACTCATGCCGCTTTCTCGGCGCAAGGACTGGCGGGTGCGGACGATTACTGCTTTGACTACGTCGGATTTTTTTACTCCCATGTTGGGAATGGCATCTTTGACTACGGCAACAATGCGATCGCCGATTCTGCCGTAACGACAATTACCTGTTCCCAGCACTCGCAAGCACATTAGTTTGCGAGCCCCGCTATTGTCGGCTACGTTGAGAAATGTTTGTTGTTGAATCATTGTTGGTTAATCGATCTCAATTAATTATTTCTGCTACCTTCCAGCGTTTGGTACGACTGAGGGGGCGAGTTTCTTGGATGCGAACCAGATCACCCTCCTTGCACTTATTTTCTTCGTCGTGAGCTTTATATTTCTTGGTTTTAATGGTGATTTTGCCGTACTTAGGATGGGGATAACGGTTTTCAATAGCGACAACTACGGTTTTATCCATTTTGTCGCTGACCACCTTTCCCACTCGTTCTTTGACTGCCATAAGTATTTATTCCTCCTCAGTTGCTGCTCTTGTTCCCACGTTAATTCCCAGTTCTCTCTCTCTTTCTATTGTTAGTAGTTGGGAGAGACGGTGGCGACTGTGCTTGAATTTGTGGGTTTCCGTAAGCTGACTGGTTGCCTGTTGCAGTCGCAGTTCAAATAGTTGTTTTTTTACGGCCAAAATTTCTGCTGTCAGTTCTTCGTCTGACAATTTTCTGGCATCTGCTATTTTTGGTAGAGACACGATCTAAACGTACTCCTCGTCGCGAGTAATAAACTTAGTTTTGATGGGTAGTTTTTGGGATGCCAATCGCATTGCTTCTTTGGCGACCTCTTGGGATACGCCAGCAATTTCAAACATGATTTTCCCGGGTTTGACTACGGCGACCCAATATTCAGGGGAACCTTTACCGGAACCCATTCTGGTTTCTGCCGGACGCATGGTGACTGGTTTGTCGGGGAAGATGCGAATCCAGATTTTACCGCCCCGTTTGATATAACGGGTCATGGCTCGTCGGGCTGCTTCTATTTGACGAGAGGTGATCCAGCAGGGTTCTGTGGCTTGGAGGGCAAAGTCACCGAAGTTAATGGTGCTGCCTCGGTAGGCCATTCCTCTCATGCGTCCCCTCTGTTGTTTGCGGAATTTGGTTCTTCTGGGACTTAACATAGCGATAGGGTTTTATTCGGAACGGTCTTCAAATTGTTGGCGGCGTTTCTGACGGCGGGGTGTTTGTGGAGCTTGGGCTGCTACTTCTTCCTGACCGGGGATGATTTCTCCTTTGAAGATCCAAATCTTAACGCCTAAAATGCCGTAGGTGGTTTTGGCTGTTTTGTAGGAGTAGTCGATGTCAGCTCGCAGGGTGTGGAGGGGTACTCTTCCTTCGCGAGTCCATTCGGTACGGGCAATTTCCACTCCGTTCAGGCGACCACTGACTTGGATTTTAATGCCTTGGACTGAGGCTCTTTGCGCTCTTTGAATGGTTTGCCGCACTACTCGACGGAAGGAAACTCGACGTTCTAATTGTCCGACGATATATTCGGCTATTAAGGCCGCGTCTGCATCTACTTGAGATACTTCGATGACGTTGATGCGGATTTGGCGACTGCCTCCTAAACTGGCTTGAATACCAGTGCGCAAAGCATCGATGCCGCTTCCACCGCGACCTACTACTACTCCGGGTCTGGCGGTGTGAATTTCTAGGTCTATTTGGTCTGCTTTGCGCTCGATGCGCACTTGAGAAATACCTGCATTACTGAGGTTTTTCTCGATATATTGGCGGATTTGGTGGTCTTCTTGCAGCAGGGACGGATACCTCTTGCTGTCGGCATACCATCGAGATAAATGTTCTTTGGTGTAGCCGAGGCGAAAACCAATTGGATGTATTTTTTGTCCCACTATTTTTCCTCTTTGTGCTTTATTCTTCCGTCAAGGGAGCAACGGCAACGGTAATGTGACAAGTCGGTCGGCGAATTTGATAGGCTCGTCCTTGGGCTCGGGGACGGTAACGCCGCAGGCTGGGACCTCCATCAGCAAAGGCTTTGCTGACCACGAGGCTGGCGGGTTCGATTCCGTTGTTATGCTCCGCATTGGCTACGGCAGAGCGCAATACTTTCAGTACTGGTTCGCAGGCTCTATAGGGCATAAATTCTAAAATAATTAGGGCTTCCCTATAGGAGCGACCGCGAATTTGGTCTAACACCCGTCGCACTTTAAAGGGAGACATGCGAATGTAGCGGGCGATCGCTTTTACTTCTGCTTTAGTATCTACAGGCATTGTTTTCTTTTTCAATTAACGACCGGCTCTTTTATCCCCTTTCGCATGACTGCGGAAGGTACGGGTGGGGGCGAACTCTCCCAATTTGTGGCCTACCATTTGCTCAGAAATAAACACTGGTACGTGCTGGCGACCGTTGTGAACTGCGATGGTATGTCCTACCATTTGCGGCAAAATTGTGGATGCTCTCGACCAGGTTTTGATTACCTGTTTTTTATTGCTCTGGTTGAGCTTTTCAATTTTAGCTAGCAGTTTGTCTGCTATAAATGGTCCTTTTTTTAACGAACGTCCCATAATTATTACTAATTAGTAATTTCCTCTAGATTTTCTGGTTTAATTATTTGCGACGACGAACAATTAAGGCATCGCTTTGTTTCTTCCTGCGGGTTTTGGCTCCTAAAGCTGGCTTACCCCAAGGAGTCATGGGACCGCTTCTACCAACGGGGGCTCTCCCTTCACCACCGCCATGGGGGTGGTCTACTGGGTTCATGACGCTACCTCTAACATGGGGTCTTTTCCCTAAGTGTCTAGTGCGTCCTGCTTTACCTAGTTTTAAGTTTCTGGCTTCGGCGTTACCTACTTTGCCAATAGTAGCGATACATTCTTTACGTACCATGCGCACTTCTTTAGAAGGGAGCTTGAGGGTTACGTAATTACCTTCTTTAGCTACTAACTGAGCGAAAGTTCCCGCTGCCCGGACGATTTGACCGCCTCGTCCTGGGGTAAGTTCTACGTTGTGAACTTCTGTACCTAGAGGAATTCTGCTCAAGGGGAGGGCGTTACCTACTTCAAAGGGCGCATCTATGCCGGAAATGACGGTGTCCCCAACGTTCAGTCCTGCGGAAGCGAGGATGTAGCGTTTTTCCCCATCTTGGTAAAACAGTAGGGCGATGCGAGCGTTACGATTGGGGTCGTATTCGATGGTGGCTACTTTGGCGGGGATATTTTGCTTGTCGCGACGGAAGTCAATTTGACGATAGAGACGCTTGTGTCCCCCACCTCTATGTCTGCTGGTAATTACACCGCGATTGTTGCGACCTTTGGGATTGTGTTTGTGTTTGGTGAGAGACCTTTCCGGTTCCTTGGCGGTAATTTCCTTGAAGTCGGAAACTGTTGCTTGGCGGATACCGGGAGTATATGGTCTGTAAGAACGAATACCCATTTTGTTATTTGTTGTTCGTTATTTGTTGTTTGTTGTTTGTTGTTCGTTGTTCGTTGCTTGTTGTTTGCTGACTTTATAAACTGGACTCCCAACTCTCAACTTTCAACTGCTATACTTCTGGGAACAAGTCGATTTTGTCCTCTGGGCTTAAAGTGATGATCGCCCTTTTATATTGAGGTTTGTAACCCATAGTTCTCCCAACTCTCTTCTTTTTGCGCGGTGGAATTAGGGTATTTACCTTGGTTACTTTTACCTCAAATAAACTTTCGATCGCTGCTTTAATTTCCGGTTTGGTTGCTTTTTTTTGTACTTGAAAGACGTACTTGTTTTGCTCTAGTAAAAGGGAGCCTTTTTCGGTGACGATGGGTTTAATTATTAAATCCACCAAGTCGCGGGGATTGTACTCAATCACTGTAAACCTCCTGAATTGTGGCGATGGCCTCTGGGGTGGTGACAATTTTGTCGGCGTTGAGGAGATCGTAGACGTTGAGATTGGTGGCTTTAATCGTTTTCACTTTAGCCATGTTGCGGGCGGAAAGATGGACATTCTCCGCAATTTCCGAGAGGATTAAAAGAACTTTTGCTCCTTCAGGAACGCCCCAACGAGTAATAGCTGTTGCTAATTCTTTGGTTTTCGGTCTGGCAAATTGTCCGCCAAAATCTTCTACCACAATTAAATCTTCGTGACGGCTATTTAAGGCTGTTCTCAGAGCCAAACGCCGTTCTTTCCGATTCATTTTGATTTTGTATTCTTTGGGTTTGGGTCCGAAAATGACACCACCTCCTCGCCAGAGGGGAGAACGGGTGGAACCTGCTCTCGCTCGTCCGGTTCCTTTTTGTCGCCAGGGTTTTCTACCGCCACCTCTAACTTCTCCTCTAGTTTTGGTGGAAGCATTGCCTTGACGAGCGTTAGTAGTTTGCATTACTAAGGCTCGATGGACGATATGGGAGGCATTTTCTTCTTTGGCAACCCGCAACTCTAAGGTTGCCTGCCCCACTTCTTCTCCTTCCCAGTTTTTAATTGCACAATTAACCATTGGCCTTTTCTCTCTTCTCTCTTATTTCTTCTCTCTGTATTATCTGTGTCTCTGTGGTGTTTACCCTCCAATTTTCTTAGTAGGACGGATGTTTAATAAACCGCCTGGCTTACCGGGAACTGCTCCTTTGATGAGGATGAGGTTTTTCTCCGGGTCTACCTGCACTACTTTTAGTTTGCGGGTAGTTACTTGGGTGTTGCCGTAGCGACCTGCCATCTTTTTCCCTGGATATACCCGACCGGGGGTAGTTCCCGCACCAGTTGAACCGGGTAAGCGATGGTTTTTGGAACCGTGAGTCATGTTGCCTCGTTTGAAGTTGTGCCGTTTTTGATAGCCGGCAAAACCTCGACCCATGCTGGTTCCGGTTACGTCTACTACTTGACCCACTTCAAATACATCTGCTTTGAGAGTTTGACCTAGCTCGTAGGAGGTGGTGTCTTCGAGGCGATATTCTTTTAAATGGCGCAAAGGAGGGGCGCTGGACTTTTTAAGATGTCCTAGTTTGGGTTGGTTGAGCGCTTTTTCTTTGACAGATTTGTAGCCGATTTGAACTGAGGTATAGCCGTCAGTTTCTTTAGTTTTAATTTGGGTTACTACGCACGGACCAGCTTGAACCACTGTGACAGGAATGGCTGCGCCAGTTTCCTTGTCAAATATTTGGGTCATGCCGAGTTTTGTGCCGAGGATACCGAATGACACGGAGATAGCCCCTCCATTAATCAATTAACAATGGACAATTAACAATGAAATCAAAAATAGCCAAAAAAATACCCGCAAGAGTTGGATTACTTAGAATGAGGGCGCAAGGCTTTCCTACAGACTCAGCAACATCTATCTCCCGATTTAGTCAGGGGGAGATGGGTTAGTTTTTGGGAAGCGATAATTTTGTTTCGAGCGGTCTAGTTATTGTTTGAGTTCTAACAACTGATCGCCGTCTTCGCCTTGGGTCCCGGAGACTTAAGGAAATGTTTCCTCAGTATCTCGAAGGGAGGCTATATGCTTCTTTGTTCTTTAGACTGACCTAGTGGTTGTTGGCTCAGGGAAATAGTTGGTTAGACTTTTTCTCAGGGTTGAGCTATTCTTGCTTTTGACTTGGACGGTCAGAGAGCTTTTTAGGTCACAATCATTAATCATATATCAAGGTGCGAGTAAAAAGCAAGGAATTTGAGAAATTTTTTTTTGAGTTCTGGGACAGCAGTAGGGTGCGGCACTGCCCACCAATATACTTTCGCGGGGCGATGGAAGTTAGATTTTAATTTCAAGAGGGTCAATTTAGGGGCAGTTGAGGAGATAAATAACGCTCTCGGTGGGCAGTGCCGCACCCTACAATATATAGAAGGCAAGAACTATATAATCGGTGTGTAACAAAAACATTTAGGACAAAGATGGCTCTAATTACCACTGGCAAATCATTCATCCGCGATCTGGAAAAGTGGAAGGCGATGGGGTTGTATGCTCCTTTGGAAGGAGGTTTTGAGGGGCGCTATCAGCGGCGCTTGCGGGCTGCGGGGTACAACACTTTAAATCTAACTGCTAGGGGTTTGGGAGATTTAGGGGCTTATTTAATGGGAGTTCATGGGGTGCGTCCTGCTCACTTGGGGAAAAAGAATATTGCCCAAAATGCTGCTGTGGGTCCGGTGTATTACGTCCCGCCTATTGCTCTTTCTCATTTGGAAGCTCTTCCACCTAAGTCTAAAGGTTTGGTTTTGTGGATTATGGAAGGACAGATTTTGTCTCGTCAAGAGGTGGAATATTTGATTAATTTACCTGAGTTGGAACCGAAGATTAAAGTTGCTTTGGAATTAGGGGGCGATCGGTATTTCCGCTGGGAGCCTTTAAAGTCTAGTTTGGCTGCTGCTTGAGGATTAAGAAGCGGTAATAGCAAGGAATCTTAGTTTGAAGCCAATATTAGAAGGGACTATCCCCCTAAATCCCCC
>JH610852.1 GCA_000252485.1 Prochloron didemni P4-Papua_New_Guinea
CAATAGAATACTATCAACAGTCTTTAATGATTTTTAGAGCAATAGGCGATCACTTTAGAGAAGCTGAATGTCTTCTCAATCTAGGTAATGTCTACTATTCTCAGGGACTATATCAAGGAGCAATAGAATACTATCAACAGTCTTTAGAAATTTCAAGAGCAATAGGCGATCACTTTAGAGAAGCTGAATGTCTTCTCAATCTAGGTAATATCTACTATTCTCAGGGACTATATCAAGGAGCAATAAAATACTATCAACAGTCTTCAGAAATTTCAAGAGAAATAGGCGATCACCTTACAGAAGCTGAATGTCTTCTCAATCTAGGGAATATCTACTATTCTCAGGGACTATATCAAGGAGCAATAAAATACTATCAACAGTCTTTAATGATTTTTAGAGAAATAGGCGATCGCAAAAAGGAAAATATTTGTTTGAAGAACTTGAGAGCAGCAGAAAAAAAGCTTAAGTTAGAGAAATAAATAACTAAAAATAGTGTATAACTCGACCGAATCTGAAATGGCTCAAAATATGCTCAAACTATTACTAATTAAGGGATTTAAAAGTTATCGATAGTAAGATAACTGAGGATTATTGCTTACAGACTATTAGACATCGTAAGAATTGGTTCTGAAACCCTTATATCCCACATTCCGCCGGTAGTACTGTGGCATTAAGTACTACAAATGGATTGCGTGCTACAGTTTGAGAGAAAGTATATTAGACACGTGCTGCTGGAGGCGGGCTCTTCGCAGATCCCTTCTTAATTGCTGTGATTGATTATTCTTTACAATTGGTTGCCTATGAAGCGTTTCTCACAGATATAAATTTTAACAATTAACTCAAGACAAAATGGCGAATTTAATTGATCAAGACTCCTATACTGAGCTTTTAGTCAAATTCCAACCCAAGATTATTGAGACTGAAGCCGAATATAATCAGGTTCGTCATCAGCTTCTAGGGTTAATGAGAAAAACAAACCGTAGTCCTGAAGAAACGGCATTACTCAAGTTGATGGCTGCCCTAGTCAAAGAGTTTGACCAGAAGCAACCCAAACCAAAAACGGCTTCTGCCCATGAAGTGCTTCTGCATTTGATGGAAGAGAATAATCTCAGACAGAGCGATTTAGTGGGCAAGATTGGGTCTAAAGGAGTTGTTTCAGAGATTGTTAATGGGAAACGCGCTCTTAGTAAGTCTCAGGCGAAGACTTTGGCGGAGATGTTTCAGGTGTCTCCAGCTCTATTTATTTAGGTTTTCCCGTTATTTTTCTTAACCTGCCATGCTGTCTGTGACCCAATCTTCCCAGCCTTAATACCCTCGACCGAATCTGAAAATTGACAACAAGCTAAAACCCAAGAGGAATAAGGCTTTTCTAGTTTCTGCCATTTTTTGCGGAGACATTCGTCAATTCAACATGTTTGAATTTTGAATTTTGAATTTTGAATTTTGAATTTTGAATTCGACGGTCGGGAGCTATCAACTATCAACTATCAACTATCAACTATCCACTATCCACTATCAACTGCTATGAATCTGCTAATTGGATTAAATCCCGTTTGTAGGGAGCGTGGAATCCTAAGACAATATCTTGTTCTGGAACTCCCATGTTCAGAAGCTCGTTAGCAATTCCTATTTCTGTCCCATCTCGTTGAATCCAGATTTTTCCTTCTTTAATATCTATATGAATGATACAAGCATAAACCCGAACCTGTCCTTCTTCAATCCAACCTAAGTGTAAAATTTGATAATGATTTCGTTCCCGGTCTATTAAAAGTTGAACTTCTGTTTCTTCCTCTAGATCGTTGCCTGTATGATGACCTAGAATTTCTTCAACAACCTTAGAATAATTTATTCTTGCCATAAAACCACTTCCTCTGATATAATGTTGATAACTAGCAGTTTAATTCCATATTCTAAGATACTCTCTTGAATAAATTCTCCTAAGAAAAAGTCTCGAAAAATATCTCGGGAAATGCAGAGATAGAGTACACGTTCTGGATCCTTTTTCCTCAAAGCTAGTTTGTAGTTGAGTGTTTGTCCCAATGCAGTGTGAAATTCATTAATATTAGAACGCCCAAGGAAAGACTTAATTTCTACTGCGATCTTTTGTCCATCCTTTTGAGCGGCAATAATCCGTTCAGCACCAAGATCGATAAAAAACTCAACTTCTTGAATCTTAATATGCAGGGGATCGTGGGTAATCTGCCATCCATCTTTTTCTAATGCTCGACGAGCAGCACCGTGAAATAAATCTTTAGCTGACATGATATTATCTTAATGAATTAGAAACATTTTAGCAAAAATGGCCATAGTCCTCATTTTTGGCAATAAATACTTTTAAGATAATTAGGGGAGGATCGGGCTTGCGCTCCGGGTGTGGTTACAAACAGTTGTTAGGCAGCCCAGAGGGCTACCCCACGATTGATAATATAGATATTCAGCCCCAAACAACTACTTTCGATCGCACCCTGATTAAACCACAATATAAATGAGATAGATGACAAAAAACCAAGTTAAAATTGCTGTAATTGGGGATATTCACGACAAGTGGGAAGAAGCAGATGGACTAGCTCTGAAATCCCTAGGAGTGGATTTAGTCTTATTTGTGGGGGACTTTGGCAACGAATCGCTGGAAATAGTCCGTCTAATCGCTTCTCTAGACTTACCAAAAGCGGTCATCATGGGCAACCACGATGCTTGGTTTACTGCTTCGGTCTGGGGTAGAAGAAGGTCTCCCTACAAACATAGTCAAGAAGATAGAGTCCAGCAACAGTTAGATTTGTTGGGGGATACCCATGTGGGATACGGAAAACTAGACTTTCCCCAGTTTAATCTCTCGGTTGTTGGCAGTCGTCCTTTTAGTTGGGGGGGTGAAAAGTGGAAAAATAAGGCGTTCTTGCGCGATCGCTTTCAGGTCTACAACTTTGCCCAATCCCGCGATTTGATTATGGAAGCGGCAAATCGAGCAGCTTACGATACTATTATCTTTCTAGGTCACAACGGACCGAAGGGTTTGGGCGATCGCTCGGAAGATATTTGCGGACGAGATTGGGAACCGATGGAAGGAGACCACGGCGATCTGGATTTTATGGAGGCGATCGCCGGAGTTCGCGCAACTGGGAAGCATATTCCTTTGGTCACTTTTGGTCACATGCACCATAACCTGCGCCACACTAAATCCCGCTTGAGAACCATGGTAGAGCAAAGGGAGGGTACAATTTACTTCAATGCCGCTAGAGTACCGCGAATCAGGAAGAGAAATAGCCGCATCCAGCGTCATTTCTCTCTCGTAACTCTCTCTTTCGAGAGAGTAGAGCAAATTTCCCTGCTTTGGCTAGAGGAAAATTTCCAAGTAGCATCCTCAGAAACTCTGTATCAACAGGAGGAACCAATTCCATCACCCATTGAGTTGAGCTAGAATAATGCAAAAGCGGCGAAGTTGCAGCTCTTGAGATCCCCAATTACAAATTCTTCATTGTTCATTGTTTATTGCTCATTGTTAATTGTTGAAAAGTGGGATATAATTGAATCAATGGAGAGGTGGCAGAGTGGTTGAATGCGCCTGACTTGAAATCAGGTGAAGCGGTAGCCCCGTTTCCGGGAGTTCGAATCTCCCCCTCTCCGTGAAAGTCTGACCCGGTAGGGGCGCAGGGCTGTACACGCCTACAGTTACCAAAGATTAAATTTTCCCTCTACAAGAAAAATGTAACAATCAACGCTTTTTCGCTCCAGAAGCGTTTTAGGATTGGAAAATAGGAGATTTTAATGAAAATGAGCCAGAGTAGAGGGCAAGAACAAGCGGTTTACCGCATTTTAGATGCTAATTTAGACCGAGCTAGAGAAGGCCTGCGCGTTATTGAAGAATGGTGTCGGTTCGGGCTGAATAATAGCCAATTAGCCAACCAGTGTAAGCAATTGCGACAAGAGATTGCTCGTTGGCATACCCCCCAATTGCGCCAAGCAAGAGATACTCCCGGCGATACCGGTACTACCCTATCTCATCCCCAAGAAGAGGAACGCAAGAGTATCGAAGAATTGTTGCAGGCTAATTTATGCCGGGTTCAAGAAGCAATGCGAGTTTTGGAAGAATACGGCAAACTCTCTCAACCGAAAATGGGTTCTGCTTTTAAGCAAATGCGCTATCAAGTCTATACTCTAGAGAGTAATTTATTGAACAATAATCGTCATCAGCAGCTTCTGTCCTGTCAGCTTTATTTAGTAACTTCCCCGTCAGAACAATTACTAGCCACAGTTGAAGCAGCACTGCAAGGAGGATTGAAACTGGTGCAGTATCGAGATAAAGATATGGACGATGCGGTGCGCCTTGTGAAGGGGCAGCAACTGTGTCAGTTGTGTCATAATTACAATGCCTTGTTTATCATGAACGATCGCGTGGATTTAGCTCTGGCAGTGGATGCAGATGGAGTACATTTAGGACAGCAAGATATCCCCATTGCCTTAGCAAGACAACTGTTGGGGAAGCAAAAAATAATCGGTCGTTCCACTACTAACCCGGAAGAAATGGAAAAAGCGATCGCAGAAGGAGCAGATTATATTGGAGTTGGTCCAGTACAGGAAACCCCCACCAAACCGGGAAAATCTGCTGCTGGTTTGGAGTATATCAACTATGCAGCGGAAAATTCCCCCATTCCCTGGTTTGCCATTGGCGGGATTAATACCAATAATGTAAATCAGGTTCTGAGCGCCGGAGCGGAAAGAATAGCGGTGGTTCGCGCTATCATGCAGGCAGAACAACCTACCCTTGTTACTCAATATTTTATCTCCCAACTCACCAAACAACACAGTTTCCTCCGTTTAGAACCTAGTAAAGTGTCTCAAACTTATGTCTAATCTTGCTACTGAAATTACTATTCAAATCAATGGAGAACCCACTAGTTGTTCTCCTCAAACTAAATTGCCAAATTTACTCGAGCAATTGGGCTTAAATCCTCGTTTAATTGCTGTAGAATACAACGGGGAAATACTGCATCGACAATATTGGAGCGAAACATTGCCGCAAGAAGGCGATCGCTTAGAAATAGTAACCATTGTTGGTGGAGGATAAAATTTGTTATTTGTTGTTTGTTATTTGTTGTTTGTTGTTTGTTGTTTGTTGTTTGTTGAGAGTGTAGGGTGGGCAATGCCCACCTTTTACTTTGTTATATATTGCTTTCCACCATCCACTATCCACTATCCACTGCTATAATTGTTCATTGATAATTGTTTATTGATAATTGTTCATTGATAATTGTTCATTGATAATTGTTCATTGATAATTGTTCATTGATAATTGTTCATTGATAATTGTTCATTGATAATTGTTCATTGATAATTGTTCATTGATTTGTTCTTCCTCCTTAACCACTCTAGAACGATAAACCCGATAATCAATAGAAGGGAAAATATTATCAATCTTTTCTACTTTTTCTAACCAACCAGAATCAATCTCAGACCTACTTATACCTTCATAAAGCTTATTAAAACGCAACAAATGTGATCGAGTGCGTCGTTTTGCATAAGGTACCATTGTTCCAGTGCGCATAATAAATGCCCAATCAGAGGACTGTGCCAACAGCAACTCCCGCGCTGCTTGATTCAAACCTCTCAACTCCAACTCATTCTCAGGTTCCTTATTCCCCAACTCAATCATTCGTTCCGTTGCTTTGTGCAAATGGGGATAAATCCAAGCATTGGCCTCATTCAACCAATACTCATGAAAACCTTTATAACCCCAACTTGACTCAGAAGGAAGACAGACTTGCTGAGTTGGATAAGAGCGCAAATAATCCCCCAAGTGAATCATCTCATAAGTATTCTGGTCGTGCCAAGACTTACGTAACAAGAAATCCACAAACCAAGGCCCCTCATACCACCAGTGACCAAATAACTCCGCGTCATAAGGGGAAACCACAATGGGGGGGCGCTCCATAATTCCCGCTAAGTACTCAATTTGCTGTTCTCGGTTCTCGATAAAATCAGCCGCGTGTTCCGCTGCTTTTTCCTGCGCCCAGTAGGGATCGTACAACTCTTTTTCGGCCAAGCTAGCCCCCTGACTAGTAATTTTGTGGTACTTAATTCCCGTGTTTTTCCGCTGACCGTTGGGCATAATGTAGGGTTTAATATATTCGTAGTCAGCTTCCCAGCCCAAATCCTTATAAAATTCCCGGTATTCCGGCGAACCAGGATATCCCACCTCGGAAGACCAAACTTGCTGAGAAGATTCGTGGTCTCGACCAAAAGCAGCAACTCCAGTTTCTGTAAAAATAGGCGCATAGCTGCCAAAACAAGGACGGGGACGAGCATAAAAAATACCGTGTCCGTCAGTGAGAAAATAGCGCAAACCAGCATCCGCTAACAATCTCTCTAAACCTTCATAATAAGCGCATTCTGGCAACCAAATCCCTTTGGGAGGACTACCGAAGTTTTCCTCGTAATGCTCGCAAGCAACTTTAATTTGCCCCCAAACTGCTTCCTCATACATTTTCATGAGTGGAAGATAGCCATGAGTAGCGCAGCAGGTAATTATTTCTAGATTTTTGCTCTTGATAAATTGTTGAAAACCTAAGACGATATCTCGATTGTAGCCTTCCCAAGTATTACGAATCTCATTAAATCGTTTTGCATAATGTTTGGCAATATAGTGAATATGACCTTTATTTGATTGAACTTCCTTGCAAGCTAATTCTTCTAATTTAGCTAAATGCCGATCATAGCGCTCAATCAGTAAGGGGTCTCGCAACATAGACACCAGGGGAGGGGTGAGGCTCATGGTAATTTTGAAGTCAATCTGATCCCGTCTTAATCCTTCAAAAACCTGCAATAGAGGGATATAAGTCTCAGTGATTGCTTCAAACAGCCACTCTTCTTCCAAAACATATTCGCTTTCAGGATGTCGAACGAAAGGTAAATGAGCGTGAAGGACAAGAGCGAGGTAGCCAAGGGGCATAATTGTTTCGAGATTGTTGGGTGAATATGGGGAGTCGGCAGGTTAGGATAGATTTTATACTATCTTAAGCTCCGACGCTTAGAACTGTGTTATCCGAGCCAAATTTCTTTTCTGAGAGCAAAATGAAGATCTATATCTTTGCTTTATACCCCCGGATATCGCCGATCAATTGCCTAAACTCTAAAATAGACATTAAGATTAAAGGAAACAAAAGATGAACAGGCTGTTAGCGCAAACTTTTTTCTTGTCGTGAGCGTATTGGTGTTTGTCCCCAGTGCCAAAATCCTATAGTAAGCAGATAGATTTAGATCGAGAAACTGAAGATCGAGTTTTGCTTCAGTTGCTGCTTTTTATCGACGAGCGACCTAGTTCTCAAGAAAATATCCAGCAGATCCAAAACTATCTGAAAAGCTTAAAGGCAGATTATTCCTTCCAACTGCAAGTAATAGAGTTGGGAGAGCAACCCCATTTAGTGGAATATTTGCGGCTAGTAGCTACTCCGGCTTTGGTCAAAATCGCCCCCGCACCCAGGCAGATCTTAGCTGGCAGCGATCTCATCGCTCAGTTGGCCAAGTGGTGGCCTCGATGGCAAATTGAGCTGGCACAACGGGAGTCTGATCGGATGGAGGTAGAAGATCCAGGGATTGCTGATTCATCGGCGCACTGCGAAGCAGATCGCTTCGCGAGCGCTTCTGTCAACTATTCCGCAGAATTAATCGAGCTTTCTGATGAGATCTTCCGTCTCAAAAAGGAAAAAGAAGAACTATTAGAACAATTAGAATTCAAAGACCGAGTTGTGGCAATGCTGGCCCACGATTTGCGCAGTCCTCTCACCGCTGCTTCCATCGCTGTGGAAACTTTAGAATTAGCTCAGACTCAACTTTCTCAGGAACGAAATGCCCAGCTCAAAGAGCAGCTCTACAAGCAGGCAAAAAGCCAGTTTCAAATTATGAACCGCATGATTAGTGATATCTTGCAGGCATCCAAGAGCATAAGCGCTAAACTGGAAATATATCCTCGTAAGTTTTACTTGCAGTCTCTTTGCGAGGAAATTTTGGGTCAGTTTCAAACTCAGTTTGTCAGTAAATCTCAAGTCCTAGAAAAAGATATTCCTCAAGATTTACCTCCTGTTTATGGCGATGAAGAATTACTGCGGCAAGTCATTGTCAATCTTTTAGATAATGCTACTAAATATACTCCAGAAGGAGGCCGTATCGCTTTTTCCATTCTCCATCGCACCACTCAGAAAATACAGATTACTGTTGGGGATAGCGGTCCGGGGATTCCGGAAGAGAAACGAGAAAAGATTTTTGAGGGCCATTTTCGCCTCAAGCGAGATGAAGCTAAGGATGGATATGGTTTAGGTCTTGCTCTCTGTCGCCAGATTGTTGGCGCTCACTACGGTCAAATTTGGGCTGAGAGCATTCCTAATCAAGGTAGTTGCTTCCACTTTACTCTACCAGCCTATTTGTCTTAAGTTCTCAGTTATTGTTTTCAATAATAATCAATATGTATAGATACAAAAGTGCTACAGGTACTATCCCCCTAAAT
>JH610853.1 GCA_000252485.1 Prochloron didemni P4-Papua_New_Guinea
ACTTCGCTCAGGGCAAGCCTTATCAAAGGGGGACTTTCTCTGATAACGCAAAATCTGCTGATTGTCAAGCTTTGTAACAAAATCTTAAAAGGTGAAGTTTTTTGAGAATTTTTTTTTGCTTGCTTGGGCTTAAATTCAACCGTATCAAGGGGTGTGGCCAAAAGTAGTTATTTTCAGCTGAATATTTATAAAGTCAATCGTGGGGTAGCCCCCGCAGGGCAAGTCTGGGCTGCCTCGCTTTCAGGGTAAGCGCTCACCGCAAGAAGAAAGGGAGAGGTTTTGTCATTATATAAAGCAAACTTTCCAGTCAGTTGTGGTGGGCGATGCCCACCCTACAATTCTCTAGACAATTGTTATTGTATCTGTAGCATTCTTTTACAGGTGTTTCTCCTTCTTTGGAAAACATCATTGCTAAAATTATCTAATTCAACCCTTTTTTCTTATTTCAACTACTGCTTCATAGAGACGATTTGAGTTTTTTGCCTTGGCCACTCGCACATCTGATTTAATAATACTATTTCCAACACGAGTTGCTCGTGGAACATCAATATCCACCAACTCCAAACCTGCAGTTGCCGCAATTTGACCGAGATATTTATCTGTAGGAATCATCACTCCTTGCAAAATACTGTTTCCCACAACAATAAAAGCAGAACCACCTGTCTTGAGGACATATTTTAAGCATTGAGCAAATTTATAACAATCGTTGAAATATGAAGCTGCATAATTAGCCCAGCCATTACCACCATAGCTACCTCCTTCTGGATTGAGAGTACGCAAATAGGTAATTTGTTTTACAAGTTCTACAGGGGGGTTGGGAAAGTCTAAATCTACCTCATCTAAATCTCGTACAGTTTGCCAATATTTGCCAAAGTTGTGCTGCTCTAGAGATTTTGTGTCCTTGGGCTTTTCTACAAAGCCAAGCCAGTAGAGATGAGGGCGAGTATTGCGAATGTAGTGATAATTGTTTAAATAAGGGGGAGAAGTAATAGCTAGATCTACAGAAGCTGGTTGAAGATAATTCTGGCAGTGGAAAAAGGAGTCGGTAATAATTTGCCCTTGGCTAGAACTTTTCCTGACTTTATCTGCAAGCCAATCTAGATCTACTGCCATAGTCTTTAGTTTTTCCACAATGAGATTGAGAACTGGAAAATCCTCAATCTCCTGTTTACCTGCTGCCCTTCGAGTGCCTAAACTTGGCTCGTAAGAATAGTTGGAGTAATCAACCATAGTTGAAGCAAAGGCAAGTTTACATATTTCTTGAACTTGTAGATCCTGGAGGCGGTTGATAAAATCCTGAACGATGAGAACTTTGTGCAAAACAGTCAAACTGTAAAAAGATTTGCGGGAAATAAGCCAACTGGAGGTTTACTTTCGGGTAAATAGTTGCTGGAGATTTTGCTGTTGTAGAAGCTTTCCAGTTGAGCTGTTGCTTCTCTAATTGTGGGAGAATTAAGCTTATGGGAGTTAATTTTTATCTCACAGGCAAAAGCTGCATAAGGATTAATCTCAAACCCCATGGCATTATGACCTGCTAGAAGGGCTTCTACTAAGGTTGTACCTACTCCCGCAAAAGGGTCCAGCACAGTTCCAGGAAAGTTCAACTTTTCTGCTAAGATTTTGCTGACAAAACTGCTGGAAAAACCTGCAATCCAGGGAACCCAGCGATGCACTGGCAATAGTTTGTTACTGGCAAAGCTAGGATCGCTGAAGGCAGCTCGGTCTTTTGCCACTAATGGTTCTGGCGGTTCTAGTAATGGTGAAGATAATTGCATCGGGTTGGTGAGGATAGAGATTTTTGAGGTTAATAATTAGTGGATAGTTGATAGTGGATAGTTAACCATTTGATGAATGTTCCCCTCAGACAAGAGAATTTCTACCTATAGCGCTTTGCGATCACGAAACCCAACACAAATATTTAGGATTGTTGGGTTTCCTGGTCTCAACCCAACCTACAATCTATTCAACTTTGTAGAAGAGCATGCCATACACTCTTCTCTAAAATGTTACCTCGGTATTAGCAAGTAAACAATGTTATATATCAACCGGTATTGCGCATTCCTGCAGCAATACCGTTAATGGTTAATAACCCTCCCCGCAGCAATTCTTCCTTACTGTAGCGGAAATGAACCAAGCCGGATTTGGTTCGATCGCTGTATTTCCGCAACCGTTTAATCAGGGAAACTTGCAAAAAGCCCAAGGGAACAATGGAACCATTGCGCAGTTGCACGGAACGCTGTAACTCCGGATCGCCATCCAGCAGCCGCTGTTGTAGATTAATTTTCAGCACAATCTCCCGAGTTCGATGGTATTCTTCAGCAATGCGATGGAATAGTTTGTCAAAGCGCTCCCTATCTTCTGGTTTGGACAGTTCTTCCACATAGTGGCGAGCCATTTGCATGTCTACCTTAGACAGAGTCATCTCTACCTTGGAAATCACCATTCTGAAGAAGGGCCATTTGCCATAAAAATACTGCAATAGTTTCAGATTTTCCTCTGGTTCTTGCTCCAAAAACTCTTGCAGTGCCGTGCCGACACCATACCAAGCCGGTAATAAAAAGCGGCTTTGGGTCCAACTAAACACCCAAGGAATTGCTCGGAGACTGCCTAAATCTTTTTTCCCGCTCTTACGTCTTGCAGGACGGGAGCTAATTTGTAACTGACTTATTTCTTCAATGGGAGTAACGGAAAGGAAGAAATCGAGAAAGTCTGGCTCTTCATAGATTAATGCCCGATAAACAGAGCGCGATCGCCCTGCCAATTCTTCCATAATTTCGTTCCAAGGCCCGATATCGTCAAAACCACTGCCCAGCAAACTGGAGAGAATTACCGCCGTAACCAAGGTTTCTAAATGGTAGAGTGCCAATCCCGGCAGGGAGTATTTAGAAGCCAGCACTTCTCCCTGTTCGGTAATCTTAATCCTGCCATCAATGGTGTCCTTTGGTTGAGCTAAAACAGCTTCATAAGCAGGACCGCCACCGCGACCTACGGAGCCTCCCCGTCCGTGGAAAATCCGCAAGGCAACTCCATATTTGCGAGCTACCCTTTGCAAAGCTTTCTGGGCTTTATGAATTTCCCAATTGCTGCTGAGGAAACCAGAATCCTTATTGCTGTCGGAATAACCCAGCATCACTTCTTGTAAATTAGCTGGTTCTAAAGGAGCTAGTTGTCTTTCTTCTCTATCGTTGTTATTGAGTCCCTCGTCTCCTCCTGCCAAGGAAGCTCGATAGAGGGGCAGTTTAAATAAAGCTTCCATCACTTCTGGCGCTCGTTTGAGGTCGTCTACTGTTTCAAACAGGGGTACGATGCGAATAGTGGTGGCTCTGGTGACAGGGTCGTACAGTCCTGCTTCTTGAGCGAGGAGCAATACTTCTAATACGTCGCTGACATCATTAGTCATGCTGATGATGTAGGTCTGGCAAATCTTTTTACCGAACTCCTGTTGCAATTGCCGCAGCAGTCGCAGGGTTTCAACGGTCTCGCAGGTTTTGGCTGAAAAGGGCATTTCCGCTGGAATCAAGGGACGACGAGTCCGCAATTCTTTCTCCAGCCATTGGGTGCGCTCTGCTTCCGATAGCTGGTTGTAGGATTGAGGGAGAATATCTAAATAAGCTGCAATTTCTGTAATCGCATCGGAGTGGACGGAGGATTCTTGACGAAAATCTAACTCAGTGAGGGTAAAGCCAAAGATTTCCACCTGAGCGATTAAATTGTCTAGTTCGTTACAGCTCAAGCCAGTTTCTGCCAGATTGCGCTGAATCAGCTTTAACTCCCCTAAAAACTCGTCACTAGAAGAATAGATATTTTGGCTGGTTTCCCCAACTTCTTGCCTTACTTCTGGAGGTGACAGGTTATTATTGCGCTCTCTGGTATTTTCCAGCCGTTTCTGGATGTAAGCCAGTTTTAGTCGATAGGGTTCCTGACGGTAGCGAATTGCCAACTTTTGGTAAATTTCTGGCATGGAGATACTATCTTGCTCTAAAGATTCCAACAATTCTTGAGAAACACTACTCAAATGCATGGACAAGCTCAAGAGAATAGTTAACTGGTCCATAGACTGGATGTATTTTTCCAGAACCACATTTCTTTGATAGCAAGCAGTTTTCCAAGTGACTTCCGGCGTTACCGAGGGGTTCCCATCTCGATCTGCTCCTACCCAGGAACCGAAGTAACAAAAATTGTTTCGAGGAGGACGCAGCCCTGGAAAAGTTTCTTTCAAAGCTTGTTGCAGTCGCCTAGATAGTTGGGGAATGGTATCAAAGATGACTTCTTGAAAGTAATGAAGAGTGTAGTCTACTTCATCCAAAACTGTTGGTTTAAATTGGTGCAGTTCGTCGGTGCGCCACCAAAGATGAATCTCTTGGATTAGCTCTTCCCTTGCAGCTTGAACTTCTGGGGAATCAGTCCGTTCCATTACCCCAAAAGTTTCTTCCGCCCGATCTAGTTTTTCCAGAATATTGGCAATTCGTCTTTGTTTCTTGCGAATGGTGTGGCGCACTATTTCTGTGGGGTGAGCAGTAAATACCAAACGCACGTCTAGTTGGTCTAGCAATTGCTGAATTTTACCGGGGGGCATATTCAACTGATGCAGGTAGGGAAAAAGCCAGTGAAAGGTTCCTGCTTTTTTTCCTTCTGTGGTACTGTTGGCAAAGCTTTTTTCTAACAGGGATATGCCTACACCATTGCCATCTTTTGAGAATCCATTGCTGTTGCTGTGGGCACTGGAAGAGGGGTAATTTGTTGGGGTTTTTGAATATGTTCTTTGTTGTAATAGTTGTTGGGCTTTTTGCTCATAGTGCTGCTCTACGCTATTAATCAGTTGGAAATAGAGAGCGAAAGCACGAGAGGTAAGGATAGCGTCATTAAGGTCTAGCTTTTCAATTAGATTGGGAAGGGAGGATTCTGGTAGTTCTGCTTGCCCTTCTGGAGAACGGATCGAGCGTAGTTTTTTGAGTAAATCTACTAATTCCTGTCCGCATTCCGAGTGGAGAACTAACTCCCATAAATCTTCTACTAATTTGAGTCGAGGATGTAATAATAGGTCTGATGTGGGAACAATATTTTCTTTTAGTGGTGATGCTGGATCGAGGGAACTGGTAATCATATTTGCTTTGGTAAGTTGGAAAATTTGTTGTTAACCGAACTGTTTACCGGCACTAAGCTTTTCAAAGGATCTCTATCCAAAATAATCTTAAATAAAGGTTGAATCTCTCCGCGATAAATCAATGGGTATTTGAAGAGGAAAATCTAATTACAACAGTTTACTGCTGACTACTGATTTTCTCAGGACTTACGCACAATTTGGTCTAAGACATATGGGTAGTAAGTAGTCGTGCAAAATTATTTGTATATAATTTTGACTCCCATTGTAGGGTGCGGGCGCTAAGAGCGGCGCGAAGCTGGGCGCAACGCACCGCAACCCATAAATACAAGCGACCGCAATGAGCGAATATCCAATTAATTTTGCCTAGGTACTTACGGTGCGTTCGCAACGCACTCTACTAATAGAGTAGCTGCGTAACTCCTGATTTTGGAATTTATCAGAAAACATGCTCTACCTATATAGCTCAAGACAAGTCCAGCTACAAAGATTTAATATTATTTTAATTATTTAATTGATAAAGTTTACTTAATGACTACACTAAGATTCATGATTTTCCTCTGGCAAATGAAGCACTGGCAAGCGATCGCCCCGAAATACTTCCTCGCTAGCTTGTCCTAGTTCAATTAAAGTTTCCGTAAGTGATTCCCAGGCCATTAGACCAAAAAGAAAGGGACTAGTAGCCATGCTCAACCAAACTGGGGCGGTAATAGGACATTCCCCCAAGCTTAAATCCAGATCCTCTTTCAATAGATTATCCATAAAATGTTCTACAAGCAATCAAGCAATCAAGTATCAATTATAGCTTAAGATTCCAGCATTGGTTCAGTGGTGGTTTTGACCCGTCGAATTGGTAAATTAGCCATTAAACAACTAATTCTTTCGTTACTCTCCAGAGAAAATTCCATATCTTCTGGGTCAATTTCCACATAGCGAGCTACCACCTGGACAATTTCTTCACGCATTAACTCTATCATTTTTGGGTTTAAACCAGCGCGATCATGAGCAATAACCAATTTAAGACGGCGTTTTGCTTCCGAACGACTACTTACCGAGGCTCTCCAAGGAAATAATTTTTCTAACATTTCGTTAATCATAGCTAATTTTCCATTATCCATTACCGCAATAACTCCTAAAAAAAACAATACATTAAGTTCTAAACAGGCGGCGAAGGCGATTAATTATATTGTCCTGCGCCGCCATGAGGTCGAGAAGGGGTACTTTTTCTCCTTCTAATCGTCGTGCAATATTATCAAAGGCGATGGCTGGAAGAGAATCAGGTTGTCCCAATACTAAAGGCTCTCCTCGGTTTGAGGCCACAATCATCCGCTTATCTTCCGGAATTATCCCGATTAGAGGAATAGAGAGAACATCGAGAACGTCTTCCACTCCTATCATCTCGTTCATTTGCACCATGTCTGGCTTGAGACGATTGACAATCAGGTTAATTTTCTCAATGCCGTGAGATTCCAACAAACCGATAACTCTGTCCGCATCTCGCACTGAGGCTACTTCTGGCGTACTGACAATTAAGGCTTCTCCTGCAGCAGCGATCGCATTGCGAAAGCCCATTTCAATCCCTGCTGGACAATCAATTAAAATATATTCATAACTGAGAGCTATTTTACTGACTATTTCTTTCATCTGAGTGGGTTGTATAGCTTCTTTGTTGCGATTTTGCGCTGCTGGCAACAATACTAATTGATTTTGCCGTTTATCTTTTACCAATGCTTGGTCCAAACGACATTCCCCCCCAATAGCGTCCATCGCCGTGTAGACCACTCGATTTTCTAGCCCCATAAGCAAATCCAAGTTTCTGAGGCCAAAATCCGCATCTACTAAAGCTACCTTTCGTCCTAACTTACCTAGAGCAGAGCCTAAATTGGCAGTAATAGTAGTTTTTCCCACTCCTCCTTTGCCGGAGGTAACAACAATAATACGACTCATGTTTATTTCTTTTTTTCCTTCAACTATCCACTATCCACTATCCACTATCCACTATCCACTATCCACTATCCACTATCTCCAAGCGCCAATAGTCTCAGAGAAAGAATGAGTCTTGAAAAAATCCATCGCCTTAGCGAGACGGATTCCTTCTGTTGCAATATAAGCTACTTCTGGCTCAAACCGCTCGGGATTGGCTGAGGGCGCTCGAGCTAATGTATCTGCTATTCTTAACTGGGTAGGTTCCATTTTCAGTGCTACGATGTGGCGGGAGCGATCGCCCCCTGATCCCGCATGAGCGATTCCTCGCAGACGACCCCAGACGAAAATATCCCCTGCGGCGATGGCCTTTGCCCCGGGATTTAAATCCCCCCAAATAACAATTGTGCTGGGATGTCGCACTTCCATGCCGGACCTAATAGTAGTTTTGAGGTAAAGGGGTTCAGCTAATTCTTGGGACTGTGTTTGAGATGAATCTACCACAGTCTCTAGGTGCGGTTCTTGTTGTACCGAAAACCCCGAGCCTGCTGCCGCTATTGCTGTTTGACGATTGCTAGTACAAACCAACTTTAACTTTAGCTTAAATTCTTCCAGAGCCTGTGCTATACCCTGCAATTGTTTTTCTTCTAAAGCATAATTAGCTATAAGTTCCACCCTCGTTCCCGATTTCCAAGAGCTATCGCTCCCATTTAAACGACACTTTAACTCATCTACAACAGACCACCAATCAATTATGGATTTATCCCCTTCTGGTAAGATTAGCAATAGCTTTTCTCCCTCAAGTTTTAAATGTACTTGAGAGTAACTATTTACCAAAGAAAGATATTTTGTTACATTGGTCATTGGTGGGTTGGTTATTGGTTATTGGTTGTTTGTTGTTTGTTGTTTGTTGTTTGTTGTTTGTTGTTTGTTGTTTGTTGTTTGTTATTTGTTATTTGTTATTTGTTGTTTGTTACAATTCTTAATCGTTAACTTAATATAGCGTTAGCGAGAGCAACCGTCAAGGTGCTGTATAACTATCAACTATCAACTATCAACTATCCACTATCAACTATCAACTATCCACTATCCACTATCCACTTTACATTAAACGGCGGTAAACTGTAACTAATCCATTCACATCTCCTACATTTCCAGGAAATAATACTATGGGTAAATCAGGAAATTGGGGGTGATTCGGTGGAGTACGAACTATAGAACATCCTGGCAAAATTTGACCCAGCAATTTTGCTGCAGTTAAACCCAAACCAGTACTGAGAACATCGTTAGAAGTAATCCCTCCTTTAGAAATCAGAAAACTAATATCCTCCGGCAATCCCTTGACCACATCCATCAGAAAGGAGGAAACTACCTTACCGAAGTCCAAACGCTCTTGAATATTTTCAAAAGTTAATTCTTTCCTACTGGTATATACTACTGGGGTTTTATTGGCTTGGTAGGTTTTTGCTACTTTTTCCAAAACTTCTGCCAACAGGTCCTCTCGGCGATGGGGTTGACAACGCAACTGCACTACATCTACTTCGATCCCTTCTACTGTGGACTCTTGCAGTAATTTCTTTAACTGTTGGCTCGTCTTTTGCACGTGGGAACCAACTAACACTACTCCCGGGTTGGCTGTTGGTTTGTAGCGAGCCATTTCTTCTGGTTCCACCGGTTGTTTGCCTAATTTTGCCAGGGAAGTTAGAATACTGGCAGCGCTACGAAAGAGAAAGCGCTTGCCTAAACTTGCTGCAGTTAGGACATCTGCAGCAAAAAGATCTAAGTCCTCTTGGGTTTCTCCATCTACAACACAGCAAGTATTAGCTTGGAGCTGCTTTAAACTCGCAAGAGAGTTATTTCTGATATCTGTTAATCTAAACCTGGTTACTGCTTTTGCTGGGATTTTTCCTTGGGTTTTTTCTGCTACATAGTCAGGTAAATAACTGTGTTGATAGCCAAAAACCGAATCTTGGGCAAATTCTGTTTTGTGGACTGGAGTTTCTATGCCATCAACCAAAAGATAATGAACCGAGTCTCGAGTAATGCGTCCTCCTTCAAAGAAAGCAGGAACGAGAAAATGAGCGTCAAAGGGCCCTAGTTCTGCAGCGATCGCGTCTGTTTCTACCGGATAATGTCCTCGCAGAGTAGAATCAGAGCGGCTGACTACGAGGAAATCTTCAATTCCTTCCGCTTCCAGGGCTACTTTCAGGTTTTGACAGACTTCTCTAGTAAGGGAGGCTGCTTTAGTGGCAGTCAAGGCTCTAGTATTGGTGAGAATAAAGAAAATCGGTGCTTTATCCGCAAGTCCCATTCTCAAGGTTTCTACATCCCAGCGCATTAACAATAGACAGCTATGAACCGTCTGAGAACCTGTGGGATCGTCATCCAGAACGATAATCTTAGTTGTTGTTTCTTGCTTGTTGCTTGTTTGATCCATGAACCCAGTATTGTCCTCAACCGCCGCTAATTTTTGCTTTATAGCCTAACTTTAACAAGATTTGCAAAATCTTGTCTTTACAGTCCCCTTGAATTTCGATATTGTTGTCTTTCAGGGTTCCACCACTACCACACTGGGTTTTTAATTGTTTGAGTAATTTCCCTAGGGTTTCTGGTTTGCTCTGAAAACCGCTAATAACGGTGACTGTTTTCCCTTTCCGTCCGCTTCTGGTTGTTTGCACTCTCAAATTTTGCTTATCTGGAGGTAAATCCGGTACTGCTTTTTCTAAGGCTGCTGTATTATCTGAATTGCCGAATTCCTGATAAGCTATTCTTTTTGTTCCCGATCTGTGCTTATTAGAAGACATTTATTATAGCAGTTGACAGTTGATAGTGGCTAGTTGATAGTTATACAATAACTGATTGGTTGTTTGTTGTTTGTTGTTTGTTGTTTGTTGTTTGTTGTTTGTTATTTGTTGTTTGTTGTTTGTTATTTGTTGTTTGTTGTTTATGAATTTTTGCTGCTGTTTTCCATCATAAAAGAGACAACAATATGCTTTCTTCAAATCACCAATATGTCAATCATAGTATTCATGATATCATAGTTTGTTGTTTGTTATTTGTTTGTTATTTGTTGTTTGTGAATTTTTGCTGCTGTTTTCAATCAGAAAGGAGAAAACAATATGCCTTCTTCAAATCACCAATATGTCAATCATAGTATTCATGATATCATAGTTTGTTGTTTGTTATTTGTTTGTTATTTGTTGTTTATGAATTTTTGCTGCTGTTTTCAATCAGAAAAGAGAAAACAATATGCCAATTAAAATCACCAATACGTCAATCATAGTATTCATGATATCATAGTTTGTTGTTTGTTTATTAATTTTTGCTGTTGTTTTCAATCAGAAAAGAGACAACAATATGCCAATTAAAATCACCAATACGTCAATCATAGTATTCATGATATCATAGTTTGTTGCCTGCACTGAGCGCTTGCGAAGTGTTTGTTGTTTGTTAAGACAATTATCGGAAAAAGCGAGGGCTGACATAGGAATTTCTTGGCAACTCATATTGCTCTTGTTTAGATTCGTCGAAAATAGTTAAATTGCTGGGTTTGCAATGCTTAATAGTGACAGCAATATCTTTAGCTCCTTCATCCTTTAAATCCTCTATGTAACCACCTTTATCTATTTCAGCATCTTTTTTATTCAGAAAAGGACCGAAATAATAGGTGCAACTGGGACTAGCGGTGACAATCTCTACCCAGTAGGCTAATCCCAAAAAGTCGAGAATCTTTATTAAAGCTTCTTTCATTTTAGGTTGAAAATTCGATTCGTACTGATATTGTAACTTTTTTGAAAATTTTGTGACATTACTTTACAGTTCTTAATCTTCCTTCGGCAAGCCGGTTGAAGTCTGGGAAAGATTAATCTCCCGTGGATTGGGATTGAGTTGGCGGTAGATTTCGTAAAAAGCGATCGCCGCTGCCGCAGAAGCATTGAGACTGGGAGTTTTGCCCCCGAGAGGAATAGACAGGAGAAAATCGCAAGACTTCTCTGTTAAAAGACTCAAACCTTCCCCTTCCGAACCAATAACTAAGGCGATCGCACCGCTGAATTTGAGGTTGTATATAGGTTTACCCCCATTACTAGCAGTACCGTAAATCCAAAAACCGGCCTCTTTTAAAGTTTCTAAAGCGCGGCTCAAATTCACTATTCGAGCGATAGGAAAATTTTCTAATGCTCCTGCAGCTACTTTCATAACCGTAGAAGTAACTGAAGCAGCGCGGCGCTGGGGTATGACCAAACCTTGCACTTTAAAAGCCTCCGCCGTGCGAATAATTGCCCCTAAATTATGAGGATCGGTAATTCCATCGGCGATGGCGATTACTGGAGATTCTGTATTCTCCTTGGCGGTAGCGATTAACTGAGATAATTCCCAGTAAGTATAGGGAGCAACATTTACTGCCACTCCTTGATGATTGCCCCCTTTGGTAATGCGATCCAAGCGGTGGAGGCTGACTTCCTCAACCACAGTACCATTGGATTTAGCTTTTCTGAGAAGAGAGTGAAAGCGAGGATCGTAGCGGAGTTTAGAAGTAATCCAAATGCGATTCAGTTGGCGATCGCTCTCTAAGACTGCCAAGACAGAATGACGACCGTAGATTAAATCATTACTCTCTCTAACATCCCTGCTTTCTCTACTATTCCTACCGTCTCTACTATCCCTATCGTCTCTAGTTTCTCTACTATCTCTACTATCTTTAATCTTTTTATTAACTTTTTTTAACATCTTTGACACTCCCCGCTCTAAAGAGACGGGGATTCACAAGCAGCCCAGAAATGGACTCTTGCGGGCGTAGTCAAAACGCCGCTACTGACTCCTTCAAGACATAATCCTAAAGTTGCCGCTACTTTTCTTAAAATATTGGCTGCACCGTTACAGTCAGCATTAATTAAACTGCCATTGGCAGAGCGATATAATCGGAGTTTAACTCGCTTTCCAGATGGGTTCCAGCTTTCGGGTTTTGCACCGAATGTCGGCAAGAAATCATCATCTAAGAACGATGCTTGCGAGGTGTAACTTTCCTCTGTTTCAATGAATTCAATCCCGTACTGTTCGCATAATTGCTTGATGCGTTCTTTGAGTTTTGCCGTAGGAACTTGAACGAACTTTTGGTTGTTTTTTGCCCCGATATCGATACCATTTTTTTGACCTTTGTTCCAACCAAAGACTATCCGACCGATGCCATTAAGTAGGCAATAATTGATTACTAGTCTTGCTGCTTTATTGACTGCATCTCGCATTTGGCGATTCCGTTTTTCTGTAATGTTTGCAAGTTTTTTTGACCAAAATCCTTGGGGCCTTCCTTCTTTTATTGTAGCTATTTGCTTGTTATACCATTGGTTAACGGATTTAAGATGCTTCCCATCAACAATAAAGCTCTTTCCCTCGTTGCGGACGCAAGTTAACCAGTTATCAAGTCCGTGGTCAATTCCCAAGACTTTCTCCTTATCAACTACGATTTGTTGGGTTTCTAATTTGTACACCCACTCGATATAGAAGCAACCGTTACGAGGGATAATTCTGATTTCTCGAATCCTCTTGAAGTCTAGGTTGGTGGGAAATGGAAGGAAGAAAGCATCGACTTTAAAAGCGGCTTTTACTTTCAAGCCGAGAGGAATTCGGACTTTCCCTTCTTTTAGTCTCAATGCCTGTTTGGGATAGGTTACAACTCCCATTCCTCCCTTTTTTCGGTAATTAGGTAGCCGCGGACGGTTTTCTAGTTCCCCTTTCTGGTACTTTTCAGAAAGTTTCTTAAAAGATTTAAAGGACTCAGTAACTCCTCTCAACGTTTGTTGAGCAGCTTGAGAAAAAAGAAATTTAAAGTTTTGATTTTGCTTCAGCTGGCGAGCGAGTTCATATTTCCCGGGAATATAGCCGCATTTAAAGTACCGCTGACGGGCGAGATATATTCCACAATTAATTAGCTTGTTCGCGGTTCTACAAAGATATTCTAGAAAAGGCAAGCATTCAGGGGTTTTGATTAAGTCTTGTTGGCATCCGTACATTATATTCTACCTCCTCTTTGAGAATAACAAAAAATTATAAATTTGTCAATCTTTGTGCTAAAGTCAATTAACAGAGGTACAGGCCAATTTATTCGCCTCCTCAACTTCATCCGCTCCCCCCTTGGTCCCCCCCAGTGGGGGGAAACAGGGGGGGCGGCTTTCGTTTTCCCGAGAGGTATCGTAAGTTCGATCTAAATTGTCAGAGAAGACTAGTTGGGGAGGGTCCATAGGTTCCCAGAGGTCAGTCCAGGTATACGCCCCTACACCAACTATCAACTATCCACTATCAACTATCCACTGTTCTAGATGAAATATTTAATTTTTCTAATAATTGATCTAAGCGCTCCAAATCCGTAAGATAGAGATATCCGATTAAAGTCTCTAAACCGCTGGCTTGTTGATAAATTGCCGCTGAAATACGTCGAGATTTCCCCGCAGCTGCATTTCTTCCTCGACGCACAATTTCTTTTTCCTCATCTGTGAGATCTGATTCTAAAGAGAGCAAATGAGCCGCCTGAGTTTCAGCTCGCACCTGACTCACCACTTGCTTATGATAATCCGCAATTCGTTTGGGAGGAAAAAGGAAATGGCTGCGGATATAGAGTTCATAAACTACATCCCCAATATATGCCAAAGAAGCTGGCGAAAGTCGCTCCATGGAAAAATCGGCAACAGCCTTACCAGTGGGCTGCAATCTTATATGAACTGAGTTCATCTGTTTCGCTCAGATGAGCCTTTCCCACAGTCTATTGCCCCGAGTTGCTTAACCAGCATTCTTTTTTTTCAAATTTTCTAATGCCACTTCTACCGAAGGCTGAAGCGAGAGAAAGTTTTCTAAACGAATTAACGTAACTGTTTGTTTCACTCGGGCATTGGTGACAGTTTGAAAGCTTCCACCAGCATTTTTACATTGTTTAACTAACTGTACTAAAGCACCCAAACCAGAACTATCGATAAAATCGATTTGAGCTAGAACTACAATAATGTCTTTTGGTCCGGAGTCAATGCAGTTACTTACTACCTTGCGAAAAGTGGGTTCGGAAAAAGCATCTAACAAGCCAGTAAAACGAAATATTTGGTAGTTTTCCTTGACTTCGCGAGTGCCCCTCAAGCTCACTGTCAAGGCTAGTTGCTCAGGAATAATGGCCTCCCTTTCCCTAAAGTAATTTGGTCAATTGCAGATTATAGCACTAACTTGTCTGGGATTAATCTTAATTTAACAAGCCAAAATTAACTTTTCTCTCTCATTAAGCGGACAAACTGAGCGAATAAATAGTCTGCATCGTGAGGACCAGGGCTAGCTTCTGGATGATACTGCACCGAGAAGAAAGGTAAAGTTTTATGACGCAATCCCGCCACGGTTCGGTCGTTGAGATTGAGATGGGTAATTTCTACATCTGGATTTAAAGAATTGGGATCTACTGCAAAACCGTGATTTTGACTAGTAATTTCTATCTGTTGTTTCAAACCAGCAGGTTGGTTTAAACCCCGATGACCGAATTTAAGTTTAAATGTTCCTGCCCCCAAAGCCAAGCTAAGTATTTGATGTCCCATGCAAATGCCGAAAATAGGTTTGCCCTCATCCAGTAATGTTTTGACAGTTTCAATTCCTGCAGTTACTACTGCCGGGTCTCCCGGACCGTTGGAAAGGAAAATACCATCAGGGTTATACTGCAAAATTTCTGCTGCAGTGGCATTTGCTGGTACAACAATTACTTTACAGCCGTAACTGGTGAGACGCTTGAGAATATTCCGTTTGATGCCGAAATCAATTGCTACCACAGTTAGAGGTTTGGCATCATTTCGGTCGAATTCTACCAAATCAAACTCCCAATGGCTATCTGTGGGTTGAGACCATTGATAAACTTCCTTGGTCGTTACTTTCTCTACCAAATTTAACCCTTCCATATTCGGTGCTGCTTTTACCCGAGCCAGCAACTCTTCAGGGTCGAGAATTTCCGTAGAAATGGCTCCATTCATAGCCCCAAGAGAACGTATTTTCCTGGTTAAGGCGCGAGTATCGATGCCGTAAATACCGGGAATGTTGTGTTGTAATAAGTAATCTGGAAGGGACTGAGTGGCACGCCAATTACTGGGACGACCGGCAATATTGCGAGCAATAACCGCTTTGATTTGGGGTCCGTCTGATTCTTCATCCTCTGGGTTAACCCCCGTATTTCCCAGTTCCGGGTAAGTAAAGGTGACGATTTGACCGCAGTAGCTGGGGTCTGTCAGTACTTCTTGATAACCGGTCATCCCCGTGTTGAATACCACTTCACCCATGGCTGTGGTGTTAGCGCCGAAGGATTTTCCTTGGTAGTGAGTTCCATCGGCGAGGACTAACAGGGCTGGTTTAGCTTGAGATAGCACGATATATAAGTTGACAGTTGATAGTGGACAGTTGACAGTTAATATATCAAACCGACTGCCTTGATTTTACCAAAACTATATGCTGTAGTTCATGGGTCTAATTATAACTGCCTACAGGCTTTTTTGAGCTGTTTTTCTAGATAAGGAGGTACATCTTCTCCATCTTTAAATGCGATCGCAATCCCATTCCTCCATTTCCCATGTTTCCCAACTCTATGGCTACCGCGATCGCGTCGTAGGGTGGGCATTGCCCACCTTATCAGCTATACGGTATTACTAATATTTTTGGAATTTGCCCAGTTTTCTCTGAGCGATATCTTTTTTTAATTAAAGAGCAGTTTTAAGATTGTAGGTTGGGTTGAGGCAACGAAACCCAACACCAATGACGTTTATGTTGGGTTTCGCTATCGCTCTACCCAACCTACGAATACTAAAAAGTGGGTGCAGTTGATATAGAAATCAATTTAGGTGCAGATGCCATTATAGAAGAAAATAATCTCAAACTTTTAGTTTACAATGTTGTTGCGCAGGAAATTGTACTATGGAAAAACTAGCGCGTTATCAGGCGATCGTGCAAGATTTGCTGCTGGGATATGCAAAACATAAGCCATCCTATGGTGAAATTGAGGTGGAAGTGAGCTTCGATACCGAAAGGCATCATTATCAAATTTGGCACCTGGGTTGGCATCAAGATCGTTGGATACATCATTGCCCCATTCATTTTGCTATTCGTAATCAGAAAGTCTGGCTTTTGGCTAATTCTACGGAACGAGATCTGGGAGCGGATTTAGTTGAGAAAGGGATTCCTAAACAGGATATTGTGCTTGGGTTTCATCCCACTTATATCCGCGAATTGTCAGATTATGCAGTTAGTTAATCCAGGTTTGTATCAGCACTGATAATCAAGAAGAAAAGAATCAAAATGAAGAATTAATAAAACGAGATAGCGTTTAAACGCGATAACAATCCCATTCCTCAATTTCCCATGTTTCCAAACTCTATGGCTACCGCGATCGCGTCTGATTTCTCTAAAACCAAGCTCATCTAGTTCAACTTTATACTCGCGTATTTTTCGAGGCATTAGCTTTTGAATCTGTTTTTTCTGTCGAAATAGCTGGAATGCCAATCTAATCTAATAGTAGCTCAACTTCCTCCAAATCAATGACCTAGATTGATATTGGAATTTTTATAGATTAAGTTTTTAGATTGTAGGTTGGGTTGAGGTAACGAAACCCTTCGACGACCCTCTGGGCAAGCCCAACAGCAACAACGTTTTTGTTGGGCGGTAGCCGAAGGGTTTCCCTATCGCTCTACTCAACCTACCAATACTCAACTTTGTTCTCAAAGTCCCCCTTTGACAAGGGGGATTTAGGGGGATAGTCTATTTTAGATAATTAACTAACTCCTCCACCTTCCTCCAAGCTGCACCATCAGCAAGAATTTCCCTTGCTTTAGCAATTCCCCCAACATGGTCTTCCCAAGATACAACTTCTCCCACTTGCAGCGCTAAAGAAGCATTCAAAGCCACCGCATCCTGTTGCGATCGAGTTCCTTTCCCCTGTAAAACATCCCGCAAAATTGTGGCATTTTCTTCTAGTTCGCCTCCTTTTAAAGCCAGAATTGGTGCTGGTTTTAAACCTAATTCTCTGGGATTAATACTGGTTAATTTAACTTCACCTCCAGTCAATAAAGCCAAGTCAGTAGAATCTCCCAATCCCGCTTCATCCAGTTGTTCTCGACCGTGAAGAACTATCCCTTTCGGAGTACCCAATCCATTCAAAGCTGCTGCCATATTGCTTAAAAATTGGCCATCGTATACCCCAATAACTTGACCCGTAGGACGCAAAGGATTTACCAAAGGGCCGAGAAGATTAAACACGGTGCGAACTTTCAAAGTACTTCGCAGGGGAGCAACAGCTTTCATAGCAGGATGCCAACCCCGAGCAAATAAAAAGGTAATTCCTACTTCTGCCAAAGCTCCTTTCACCCGTTCCTCCGGAGCCGATAAATCAACTCCCAGATATTCCAGCACGTCCGCCGAACCCACCTTACTGGAAGCAGAGCGATTGCCATGTTTGGCTACTTTAACTCCAGCCGCAGCAGCAACAAAAGCCACCGCAGTAGAAATGTTGAAAGTAGAAGCTCCATCTCCCCCAGTACCGCAGGTGTCGATGACCGGTTCCGAGTGGCTGAGGGTTTCTTGTTGTAAAGACTGACTTTTGAGAACTTCCGCCATTCCCGTTAATTCTTCGGCAGAGACTCCTTTAGCTTGAATAGCCGCTAAAATTGCTCCCGAGAGTACCGGGGGAATTTCTTCTTCCAGCCAAGCTGTCATCAGCTGGGATGCTTGGTCCGTCGAGAGGGATTGTCCCTCTAGTAGCTGTTGCAGAAAATTGGGCCAGTTGCTGGTGATTGAATTTTGTCCCATAGTTTGTGATTGAAACCGCTTCCGATAAAATTGATAATGCTACCTGCAAGGAATTTTTAGATGAAGAACTTTTTGCGACTAATTGCTGCCTATCTTTTAGCACTAACACTGCTATTGTACCCTTTTCCCGCAATGGCACAAACTGCCAGCACTATTTCCGCTGCTTTTAAAGATGCGGATCTCAGGGGAAAGGATTTTCTCAAGGACGAGGAGTTATCCAAGCAAGATTATCAAGAAGCCAATTTTGTTAGTGTCAAATTGCAGAATGCAAATTTGAGCAATTTAGACTTGCGCGGTGCTGTTTTTAGCACCAGCAACCTAACTGGAGCTAACCTCCACGGAATTGATTTTACTAATGGTTTTGGCTACATCACAATTTTTGACAATGTGGATCTGACGGATGCCATCTTGGTGGAATCTATTATCTTGCGTTCAACTTTTAATGGGGCCGACGTTACCGGAGCGGACTTCACTGCTGCAATTTTAGATTACGACCAAGTGGAGCAACTTTGCCAGTCTGCTTCTGGGGTTAATTCTCAAACCGGTGTAGCTACTCGCGATTCTTTGGGTTGTTTTTAATCAAGCAAAAATTAATTATCTATCATTATACAGTGATTATTGGTTTAATTTTATTGTATAATTGTTAGATAAATAATTTTTCCCTAGGGTGCGTTAGGCGCTTCAACATTTAAATCATCAAGACCTTATCTTGAGATTTTGCGCCCTAACGCACCATTTTTGACTATAACAATAAATGTTATTTAAATTGATTTTTGAACCACAGATGAACGCAGATGAACGCGGATAATTTTTTAGTAGGGTGGGCATTGCCCACCACAGATTGTAGGTTGGGTTGAGGTCACGAAACGGCAACGCCCAACAAACCTAGATATTGATGTGGGTGCGGTCAAAAACAGTTGAATTTTATATTCTCAATAGTCGTGGCAGCCCAGAGGGCTACCCCACGGTAATTCTTAAATTTTGAATTTTGAATTTTGAATTTTGAATTCTCCCGAGGGAGCTATCAACTGTCCACTATCAACTATCAACTGCTATATATAATTAAAATATTAACCACCAAGGAGAGTAGCCATGTCAATCGCCAAATCCACCCTTGACCATGAGGTAAAATTATCTTTCTTCAAAAAAGATAATTTGCCCACAATGTACGACTTACCTAGTGAGGAGGAATCTGGTTTGCCTGATGAATTGCACTTATTACAATCTGAATTCTGCAGCGCAACATTTTTCCCCAATGTTGCCAAGAATAAAGTATTTGTTGCCAGCGACTTGAATCTCTATTACGACTGGCAGAACAGCCAATGGTACAAGCGTCCTGATTGGTTTGCCGTA
>JH610854.1 GCA_000252485.1 Prochloron didemni P4-Papua_New_Guinea
AGAACTAAACGATTCTAAAGTGTGGATACCCAGTTTATCCATTGGTTTGGGACTTTGGCAAGGAGAATATCGCGGTTGCACTCGTCAGTGGTTACGCTGGTACGATGCACAAGGTCATTGGCGAACTACAGAAGCGGAAAGGGAGCGAATGGCTAAGGAATTGGCTCTGCAAGAAAAAGAAAGGGAGCGAATGGAAAAAGAACTGGCTCTACAAGAAAAAGACCAAGCCCAACAAAGAATAGAGGAGTTATTAAAACGTTTGCGACAAGCAGGAATTAATCCCAGCGATGAATAATTGACAATCAGCTATCATGCCGGGTTTCTGATATTATTTTGGTATCAATCGCCAAATTTCTCTAAGAAACCTGGTTTCTTGCCCCAGGGATAATATGAAATACGAAAATGATTGCTACAAATAGTTTATTGCATCGTAGTATAGATTAAGATTATCCCGTGGGTTGAGAAACCGGGTTTCTTTCCCAAGTTTCTACATTAATCTTGAAAATAATAGGAGAAACCCGGTTTCTGGGCTGAAATCATTCACTATTGTATCTGTAGCAAACATTTTCAGATTTGATATAAGATTAAAATTTATTATTCCATTTTTATCTTATACAAGTCGTTTAGATTAACCCAAAATATTAGATAATTAAAACATCTATCAACAAGGAGAGTAGCAATGTCAATCGCCAAATCCACCCTTGACCATGAGGTAAAATTATCCTTCCTCAAAAAAGATAATTTGCCCACAATGTACGACTTACCTAGTGAGGAGGAATCCGGTTTGCCCGATGAATTGCACTTATTACAATCAGAATTCTGCAGCGCTACATTTTTTCCGAATGTTGCCAAGAATAAAGTATTTGTTGCT
>JH610855.1 GCA_000252485.1 Prochloron didemni P4-Papua_New_Guinea
AAAGCGCTTAGGGTCAGAAACCCGGTTTCTAACCCCAACCGTTAGTCTAAATCCAGACTACCATTTTAGCTATGCCAAGCCTACATGTTGTGTTGGGCTTGCCCTGAGCGTAGTCGAAGGGTTTCGTTACCTCCGACCCAACCTAGGAAAAATTAACTACCCCACTAGGCAGCCCAGAGCGCCTGAAAGTTATATCAAATCTCAAATTCAGCGAAGAAACCGGGTTTCTCCTATTATTTTAGGGTAAATTGCTCAAATTTTGGTCAGAAACCCGGTTTCTAACCCCAACCGTTAGTCTAAATCGTCATTGGGGGACTTTGCTCCCCCCTTTGACAAGGGGGGCTGGGGGGGATAAAGCGCTTAGGGACTAATAATATGATTTTCCTTCCTGCTATATCTATAGCATTCTTTTTTAGATTTGAGATAACTACCCCACTAGGCAGCCCATTCGGCCTGAAAGTTAGGCAGCCCAGAGGGCTACCCCACAATTGGTTTTCTAGATATTCAGGGGGAAACAACTACTTTTGACCACAGCGATCGATGTTGTGGTGGGCAATGCGCACCCTACTAAACAACTTTATCTTAGGTCATTATTCTTCTTTCTTATTTTCTTTGACTTTCGCACTTACCGCCTCCACTAATTTGTTTGCTGTTTTGCCATTAGAGCTTAAAATCCCATCTGCGGTTGCTTTTAAATTATTATTTCCTTTTTGATAGTTGTAGATTGCCTTTACCCATGTATCTAGATTTTCGCTTATAGATACATTGTCACAGTAGTCAACAGAAACCTTCCCCTCAATCTTTAGATGACTTTCCAATGTTTTCCCAATATGCTTCTTTAGACTGCAAGTTTTCTCATCTGATTTTTGATTTTCTATGTCCAATTCTTGTAACAGTCTCTTGTGGAGAGCTTCATCTTGTTGTACCTTTTCGTAAACTTTATCAACCACATTTTTAATTCCTTCTTCGCTTTCGTCAAACGCTTTTATTGTTACCGCTTCTTTTAATTTAGAAATTGTCAGCTCGGATTGAGCGGTTATTATTCCCAGTTGGCCACTAAAATCTGATATCTTCTCCTGAAAGTCACTCAATTTTTTGAGTAAATCTTTCTTTTGTTGCTCATCTATAGTTCCACCTATTATCTGGCCATACTGAATGTTTTGGTCAATTCCGAAAACACGTTTGATCGCGTTTTTAGTGTTTTTCTCTATATCTTGATATTGAGAATGTTCTTTAATTATTTCCTCTACCATTTTATTCAATTGTTCTGTAGTGGTCATAAACTTTGCTAAAGCTTGCTCTTCATTATAATCTAAAGGATTTCCCTTAGGTCTAAAGAGCCATTTGGATATATTTATTACATCGATCTTAGGCAAGCTTAAAGGTATGGGTTTTTTATTAAATATGAAATTGTAACCTAGGGTTGGAACACCGAATAACAAGGCTATTAATAATATACCAACAATACCTCTTCCAAGACAACCTCCAACACCTATGTTATCATTATCGCGATAGCGATAGGTTTGGTAATTATCGCGCTCTTCCCTAAAAATTGGAATTAATTTGTAGAGAGAAAAGATATTTTTCAACAATCCCCATGATAGTTTAAATATGTTTGTTACCAATCCCCACAACATTCTCAATGGGAAAGTAATAATCCACTTAACGAGCTTTTGCAATCCTATGGCTAGCTGTTCTAATAGTTCCAAGAACAGATGACTAGCCAAAATCAGCCAATCTTTCCAAGTTCGTTTGTGGTGCAAGGTAATAAAGCTTAATTGTAGGAGAGACTTTTTTTTACATATTGCCCCTCTTATTTTCCATTCTCCTGCGTAATATAAATGGGAATTATTGTTACGCAAAACTTCACGAAAGACTGGCATGAAAATTTCATCGGGGACTTCGCCCTGACTGATTTGGTAGAAATAAGCAGCTAATCTGGGTGCTTTTAACTTCTCAAAAAACTGAGCTAGGGGGAAATAATAATCTAAATCGTAGTTTTTGATATTTTTCTTATACTGTTTGCGAGTAGCTTTAAAAGAAAATCCATCTAATAATCTTGTCCACAGAACGGGATTGCACTTCAGTTGAGGTATTTGTTGGTTAGAATTAATTTGTTGTTTAATTGCCGACTTCTGCTGAAAATCGAGATTACCTAGAAAACTAAAATCATCGCCAATATCTTGGGCTAGTTGTGGTAAACAATGTAGCCAAGCAGTTTTTTCTTCGCCTGGAACAGAACTTACGGAAGAGTTGGTGGTGCGTTGCGAACGCACCCTACCCGTAGGGTCGCTGCGTAAGTCCTGTAGAAGTATCTCTACGATTGTTTCTGGCCTTGACTCCCGGGCAAGCATTTTCTCAATGACAAAAGTTAAACCCTTAGCTAACTTCTCATTTAGCTCGTCTAGAAACTGTTCAGGAAAATAATGATAGAATTGAAATTGAAACTGTAAACAAGCTTCTTTGTTTGGCTGGTTTCTTGCTAAATCAAACCACTGTACTAAATCAGGTAATCTCTCAGGGATGACCATGGCTCGGAGAGTTAATAACCGAGCCATGGGGGCGCTAGAAACCTTGCCTGCGGAATCTGCTCCTTGAGCTTTGAATAACTGCTGCCAATGTTGTTCCGTTACTTGGTGGTTATTAATTACTTGGGCAATTACTTGGGCATGTTGCTCTTTGACTCTGCCGCTAGTAGTTATATTCTTCATGGCAGATTCTAGAGCTTTTTCGTCATGGACTCCCACATTAGCTAATTGTAATTGTTGCTGAGAAGGGCTGATTTTAGCTTTAATCTGTTTATAAGCATCATTACTGGCAGCGTGGATAATGACAAAGCGATTTGGTTTCTCCAACCCTTCTACATTGTAGGCCCAAGACACGGGTTGCTTGACTCGATAAGCCTTGTTCATGGCCAAGATATGAACTTGGTGAAAATCCAGCTGCTGTCCTTGAATGAGAATGGGAGTATCTTGTGGCTCTATCAATCTTTCACCGGCATCATCTAAGGTCATATTGGGATGTTGAGAATCGGTGGGAGGAGTGAAATAATCTCCTTGTTGTCTTATATCTCCTGGATTGAACGTGGGCAGTTTTCCGTATTGCTGGTAGTAATGTCTAAACCAAGCTAGGATTTTCCAGAGATTATATTGGCCCTCGCAGAGAAAATAACGATATACGGCGATGGGACGATTGATTTCATCTCTACCCAGAGTGGCTAAGGCTACTACGGAATAATCGGTCGAACCGGGAACCACGCGGCCCACAATGGCGGGATTGTCTTCTTCTCCTTCTACTACTGAGAAGAGTTCGTTGGCGATCGCTCTTTGTACTTCATGGGGAATGGTTCCCCCAGGAACTGATACGTTCATGTAATTTCCGGTGAAGCGTCTGGAGAACCAACGTCCATCAGAGTCAAAATCGGGGAATATGCCGGTGCTAAATTCGTATATTTTACATTCGCTGGGATTAGTCATTTGTTTACTCCTGAAATCTTGTGGTGGGCAATGCCTTACGCAAAATTTGGTCGAAGACACTATAGGTAGTGTGGTGCTATAGGTAGTGTGG
>JH610856.1 GCA_000252485.1 Prochloron didemni P4-Papua_New_Guinea
TGCTATAGGTAGTGTGGTGCGTTGCGAACGCACCCTACTAATAGCTAAATTCATATATTTTACATTCGCTGGGATTAGTCATTTGTTTGCTCCTGAAATCTTGTGGTGGGCAGTGCCGCACCCTACGGCTTGTGGTGGGCAGTGCCGCACCCTACTTATCTAGTTATCTCTGTCTCTTGCCTTTAGGTGAAACCCCTAAAGCGTCTAATTCTAATTGAGGATGTCTGTGGCCACTAGCAAGCCAATAAAGAGGAGCTACTAAACCAAAGGGTCGCCACTGTTTCGGTTTTTGGATAATTGATTTCACTCCTTGATTATCTCTCTGAATATTTTTGACGTTGGGCTCTAGTTTAAAACTGCCCAACATGCCAAAAGCAGAAGCTGCAAAATAATCTACCACAATATATCCTCTTTCCTCCCAATTCTCTAAGGCTTTCAGCAGTTTAGGAAAGCGAGATTCAGCTAGTTGTCGGGGTTGATCGCTCTGAATCCAGAGTTCTGGTTGTTCGCATTTATTTAACACCATGGCCACGCGCCTTTGCTTTCTGGTTCCTGTTTCATCTATTTGGTCTAATCTTCGGAAAAATTCTTCGATGCCTCGGGCAAAGTCTCGGTCTCGAAGGAAAGAAGTGCCATCTACTAAGAGTATAATGCCGTCAGCTTCTTTACAGTCTTCTAAATACTCTTCTAGTATATCTTTAGTGGGGTCGTTAATTAAGTCAAAGAAAAATTCTCCGGAATAATCTTTGCAATAAATGGTGATAGTTAAAGCAGAAGGTTCTGAATTGGAGGACAGGAAGCGTGGGGTAAATTCTTCTTTCAGAGAAATTTGCAGTACGTAATCCTCTACCTCGTCTATATTCTGGAGATTAGTGGCTTGAAATTCTTCTCCCTGTTCTAAAATATTTTGGGCTTTAGCCATGAGTTTTCTCGCGTTATCCCCAATGGCTTCTATGGTCTGTACGGGACTGTTGGGTTTGGCATTGGGCCAATAAGCTAAGGCTGCGATATAAGTGGTTTTGCCCGATCGCCGATCGCCGATAGTGCGAATCTGGGGATTTAAGGGAGCGGTTGGGGGAGGGTTCTTCTGTTTGCTTTTGCCTAAAAACAGCCAATTGAGAAATTGGACAATTTTTTTGATTAACCCCTTAAATAGCTTTTTAAATATCATCCCAAAACCTCTTGCCTGTATTTAACCAATAGAGAGGGGCAATCATATTATAAGGTTGCCATTTTCTCATGTCTCGCAACACTGCCTTATCCTTATTTCCCGCTTCAAAAAGTCGATTGGGTCTGGGGTCATTTCTGGCTAAAACGCCAAAAGTTGAGCTGGCATAAAAGCGCAAATTCTGGGGATTGATTTTCTCCTTCAAGAGAGAGTAGGTTCTTTTCAATTCTTTCTTAAATAAATCTATTTCTGGGTCGATGCGACCGGGCCAAATTTCTCCTCGTTCGCATTTACTCATAGTTACGGCCAGGCGCAAGTCATTGAGGCGTTCTTTGCTATCCATTAGTTCTATTAAAATTTTCATTACTTGATGGTAAGAATCATCATATTCCCACTCCCATCCTGGCAGCATGATTAACCATCCTTGCACTTCTTTGAGCAAAGCTTCCTCAAAAAAAATCTTGGTCTTGGACTATAATTTCTCCGGCATCTTCGATATTGGACCAGATTTCCCCGGCATAATCTTTAGCTACTAAATTAATTTGTTCTGCTTGTCCAAATCTGGGCTTGACATTAATATTAAAGAGGTAGATTAACTCTTTGGTTTCTCCAAGTTTAGTTGCTTTTACAGACTCTTGCTGGAGAATTTGATTTTTCGTATAGTTAACTAGCTTTTTCGCATCCTGATTGATGGGTTCAACCAGGATGCTATTGCCGTTTTGATTGCCCATACTGGGCCAATAAGCCAAGCCAGCCAGATAGGTAGTTTTTCCGGACCAGCGCGGCCCAAATACTACAATACTGCCCATTTTATCTTTGTCCTCCTAAGCTAACCTAAGCTATATGAGTGGCTAAATAAATCCAAGGTAATTCTAATAAACCACGATTCTTAATAGTGGTGAGAAAACAGCGCACGGTGGCGGTCTGAACTCGCTGGTTAATCTCTGCCAGTTCTGATTGTACTGGTCGAAAATAGCGTCCGGCAACATAGGCGCTGCGGTCAAACCAACCTTTGCCATAACCTCCCGGTTTATAAGCCAGTTCCTTAGCTTCTGCTTCTAGATTGCAGAACAAATCCGCCTTATTCAAACAAATAACAATCTGTTCTACCTTGGGACAGTCGCAAGCAAAAAATTCCACCCACCGGCGAAAGCGGTTGCACCACTGTTGTTGAGTGGGAAATTGATGGGCATCTGGATTGGCTTCTAATCCAGGCATTTCTCGATAGGGAGGTAAAATCAAGATAATTCCCTCGCTCTTTTGAACGGCAGTTATCATGGTTTCCCACAGCTCTGGATTACCTAACTGCCAAGATTTGCGCCACACTTCACCGGGGGTATCGAGCCAATCTACGAAAATCTTCTGGTTTCCCGCTGGCAGTCTCACCTGGACTTCAAGAGGATGACTCTTATAGACGCTATCATCAGCTGGTGTTGCTTTTAAATTCCCTGCTCCATCTGAAAGTTTCCTCCTCATGGCCTGGTATTCAGTTGGAGAAATATTGGTGACCCTGACATATTTGGATTCTGGCTTAATCAACTCCATGGCGAGAGAGGTTTTCCCAGTGGCGCGATCGCCGATATAAACAACTCCCAATTAATCACCCCCTTCCAGCTGGAAATTTGTTTCCCTCTTATATACTTATTGGGTTGCCTGTTGCTGTTTTATGCAGCTAGAGGCTGTGGTGCGTTACGAACGAACTGTGGTGCGTTACGAACGAACTGTGGTGCGTTACGAACGAACTGTGGTGCGTTACGAACGCACCCTACAATAGCTTTATACATCCTTTTCTCAGTATCTTAGACTTAGAATAAGAAAATAAGCAATGGTCCAGGGTCAATCCAATATACCAACTTTAATCTTACTGCCAGAACATGTCCAGCAAATAGGCCGCCACGGGGAGGCTACCTACCCGGAGGAATGTTGCGGCTTAGTGCTGGGAAAAATAACCCCCACAGAGAGAATAGGGATAGAACTGTGGAAAACAGAAAACAGTTGGAGCAAACAAGAGTCTTTTACAACTACAGAGGAGGAATGGGGAAAGGAATATAGCAAACGGAATCGCTTTACTATTGCTCCCAGGGAGATGTTAAGAGCCCAGAAAGAAGCGAGAAACCGGCAATTACAAATTATGGGCATCTACCACTCTCATCCCGATGGTCAGCCCGTTCCTTCGGAATGCGATCGCCGTATTGCTTGGCCAGAATATTCTTATCTCATTGTTGCTGTTTGCCAAGGAAAGGCAGGAGCAATACAATCTTGGATTTTAGATGATAACCACCAATTTCAGTCACAATCTATAGTTTCTATCCCCCTAAATCCCCCTTAATAACACAATCTATAGTTTCTATCCCCCTAAATCCCCCTTAATAACACAATCTATAGTTTCTATCCCCCTAAATCCCCCTTAATAACACAATCTATAGTTTCTATCCCCCTAAATCCCCCTTAATAAGGGGGACTTTCAAAGTTTTTCACATTTCGGATACATTGTAGGTTGGGTTGAGGCAACGAAACCCAACAGCTAAGGTGATAGGTGTTGGGTAGAGCGATCGCTCTACCCAACCTAAGAATACTAGGCAGCCCAGAGGGCTACCCCACAAACAACCAACAACCAACAACAAATAACCAACAACCTAAGAATACTAGGCAGCCCAGAGGGCTACCCCACAAACAACCAACAACCAACAACAAATAACCAACAACCTAAGAATACTAGGCAGCCCAGAGGGCTACCCCACAATTAACCAACAACCAACAACAAATAACCAACAACCAACAACCAACAACAATGGAAAACCCATCCCCAAAAAATCCCATTGAAGAAGAGAAAATCCATGAGGTTTTACTTTTGCTAGAACATTTAGCTCGGAGAGAAGCAGTTACTGTGACCATTATCTTAGAGCGTCTTTATGATATTGGTTCAGTCAATCTAATCGACAAGAAAATAAACTCTCGCAGTCTGAAAGGGATTACTAAGCTGATTGCCAAAAACTCTAAACCGGTATTTAAAATAATTGCCCTCCGTTGGTTCCAAAAAAACTGCCCCAAACTCATCGCGGACTGGCTGCAAGAACAGGTTAGTTTCGAGAACCAAGAAGAAGCACAAGAAAAACCAGAAAAACAACAACAAGAAAAAATAACTCCTAAAGAAGTTCAACTTCAAGTCTATGCTCTCCCACCAGGGGAACAAAAAAATTTGGAAGTAATGAAAGATTTGCAGGAGAGAGTGAAAATGTTAACGCGGATTTTAATAGGGGCGATCGCCCTCTGTGGGGGAACTGTTCTCTGGTTATTAACTAACTAGCAGGCTGCTTTTCCAGGAATCACATTATTGAGCTTTTCCGTATAGGGTTTCTTGAACTCATGCTGTATAACTATCAACTATCCACTATCCACTATCCACTATCCACTATCTTTTGAATACAGCGATAGATGCTGTGGTGGGCAGTGCCGCACCCTACTATCAACTGTCCACTGTCCACTATCAACTATCCACTGTCAACTATCCACTATCAACTATCCACTGTCAACTATCCACTGTCAACTATCCACTATCAACTATCCACTATCAACTGCTATAAATGGATACTTTAACTATTTTACGCTATTACGTCTTTCCTTTGATTGTCATCTTATGCTCCTTATTCTTAGGTAGATTTTTGGAAAAGCGAGGTCTTGCCCGACTGAGAAAATTTGCGGTTAATATGGGCTGGAAAGGTTCGGAAATTATTATTGAATCTCTCCAAGGGATGATTTTCTTTTGGTTAGCTATTGGTAGTTTATATTTAGCTGTTTTTACTATCCCAATTACTAATTCTCTCAGAGGAATTACTGCTAAAGTTCTCTTAGCTATCTTTTTGGGTTCTCTAACTATCCTTATTGCCAAACTTGCTGTGGGCTTCATTCAATTATATAGCAGTAAAGGAGAGGAAGGTTCTCAATTAACTTCTTTGTTGGAAAATTTAACCAGACTGTTAATTTTTATCTTTGGCTTTTTAATTATCATTCAGTCCGTAGGGATTCCCATTACCGCTTTACTCACTGCTCTCGGTATTGGTGGGGTTTCTATTGGTTTAGCCTTGCAAAGTACCTTGGCTAACCTTTTCTCTGGTATTGGCATTATTACTTCCAGAAAGGTGCGCATGGGAGATTATATTAAACTGGAAAGCGGTCAAGAAGGCTACGTGACGGATATAGCTTGGCGACAAACAGTAATCAGGGATATTTACGATAATTTAATTGTGATTCCCAATGCGAAAATATTGGAGGATAGTTTCAAGAACTATCATCTGCCGGAAAAGGAAATGTTAGTTCCTATTGAAGTGGGAGTGAGCTATGATAGTGACTTGGAACAGGTAGAGGCTGTTACCTTGGAAGTAGCCAGGGAAGTCATGGAAAATATCCAAGGAGGGGTGGTTAAATACAAAACTTTTATTCGCTATCATCGCTTTGACTATTTTAGTATTAACTTTACTGTTTATTTGCGGGTTCAGGAATTCTTCGACCATCTACTCATTAGGCACGAGTTTATTAAAAGGTTGTATAAAAGATATAAGTTGGAAGGGATAACAATTCCTTTTCCCATTCAAAATATTTATCTGGAAGATTTTAAACCGCAGATGAACGCAGATGAACGCAGATGAATAAGATGATTTATTTGAAACAACTAACAACCTTAGCCGGCAAGTCCGTGCGATTTATTTCCGGGTTCAGCATTTTGGCTGAGATATAACTAAGTAATTTGGCGGAGTAAAATTAAACGGCAGTAGGAGATATTGAATATATAGCGATCGCCATTCATCTAGAAACACATCGATTTCGGTTTTTGCTCTTAAGTTTCTAGGACAGTAGCATAATTCACCAGTTTGGGTCATCCTCTTTAATCTGATGACCCATCTTTTTCAGATCAACCTCTTAAATTGTTAATTGTTCATTGTTCATTGTTCATTGGGAATTGCTATAACTTTAATTAAAACAAGAAAAGTATAATAGACATCTCCAACAGTTTACACAACAACTATTTAACTATATAAGAATATTAAGCATTGTTGCAAATCCCCACCAACCAGCTGCAAAATAGCTAGACTACTAAATATAACATCCAAGTATCAAAAATCTTGTGGTAGGAGATAAACAAATGGGTATCGCCACAGTTAACCCAGCAACAGGGGAAACTCTTAAAACATTTACTCCCCTCACCCATGAGGAAATTGAAGCCAAACTAGCTAAAGCTGCAGCCAGTTTTCGCCAATACCGCAAAACCACTATTCCTCAAAGAAAGGAATGGCTGCTGAAGGCTGCCCAAATCCTGGAGCGGGACTACCGCCAAATAGGCTCAATCATGACTCAGGAAATGGGTAAGCCCATTACAGGAGCCATCGGGGAAGCAAAAAAATGCCCCTCTGTCTGCCGCTACTACGCAGAAAAAGGGGAGGATTTCCTAGCTGATGTCCCTGCCGCTACAGATGCCAGTACTAGTTTCATTCGCTATCAACCCCTGGGAGTTATTCTGGCGGTCATGCCTTGGAACTTCCCTTTCTGGCAAGTATTTCGCTTTGCAGCCCCTGCTTTAATGGCTGGCAATGTGGGTTTGCTCAAACATGCTTCTAATGTGCCTCAGTGCGCTCTCAAAATAGAGGAAATTCTCCTGGAAGCGGGATTTCCCGAAGGGGTTTTTCAAACTTTGCTCATTGGTGCGGGGGAAGTGGAAAGAATAATTGCAGATAATCGGGTCATGGCTGCTACTTTAACCGGTAGTGAAGCTGCTGGGTCCAGTCTAGCTGCTACTGCAGGCAAATATATCAAAAAACTGTCCTGGAATTGGGCGGTAGCGACCCTTTTATCGTTCTCCCCAGTGCCAATCTGGAGGAAACAGTTGCTACTGCAGTGAAGGCCAGAATGCTCAATAGTGGTCAAACTTGTATCGCAGCCAAAAGATTTATTGTGGTGGATAGTATTGCCCAGGAGTTCCAAGAAAGATTGCAGAGCAAGTTCCAAACTCTGAAAGTGGGAGACCCTATGGCAGAAAATACGGATATCGGTCCTTTAGCTACTGCAGCTATTTTAGCAGACTTGAACCGGCAAGTAAAGGATACCGTAGCCATGGGAGCAAAGGTGCTGATGGGAGGGGAACCGCTGCCAGATACTCCCGGTAACTTCTATCCCCCCACAATTCTCACCCAAATTCCTGCGGATTCTCCCGGTGCGAAAGAGGAATTTTTCGGTCCCGTGGCTGGGGTTTTCCCCGTAGCCAACTTGGATGAAGCCATTGAGTTAGCTAACAGTACTGCCTTCGGACTGGGGGCCAGCGGTTGGACCAATGACCAAGAAGAACGCCATCGCCTGATTGAAGAAATAGAAGCAGGTTCTGTGTTTATTAACGGTTTAGTTAAATCCGATCCTCGTCTTCCTTTTGGGGGCATCAAGCGATCGGGTTACGGACGAGAGTTAGGTCCTGAAGGCATTCGGGAGTTTGTCAATATCAAAACAGTGTGGGTCAAGTAAATAAGTAAAACTGTTGCTAGTTACATCCAACCCTCATCAACTATCAACTATCAACTGTCAACTATCAACTATCAACTATCAACTATCAACTATCAACTGCTATTATGAACACTGCGGAACTACTAATAAAATGCCTGGAAAACGAGGGAGTCCAATACATTTTCGGCGTACCAGGAGAAGAAAATCTCCATATTTTACAAGCCCTGAAAGATTCCTCAATTCAATTTATCACCACCCGTCACGAACAGGGTGCAGCCTTTATGGCTGATGTTTACGGTCGTTTAACTGGTAAAGCTGGAGTTTGCCTTTCTACTCTAGGTCCGGGAGCAACTAACTTAATGACTGGAGTTGCGGATGCTAATCTAGACGGCGCTCCCTTAGTAGCAATTACAGGACAGGTGGGAACCGATAGAATGCACAAAGAATCCCATCAATATTTAGATTTGGTGGCTATGTTTGCTCCAGTGACTAAATGGAATGCCCAAATTGTTCGTCCTAGTAATACTCCGGAAATAATTCGCAAAGCCTTCAAAATTGCCCAAAGCGAAAAACCTGGTGCTGTTCATGTAGACTTGCCAGAAAATATTGCCGCCATGGCAGCAGAGGGGAAACCTCTTCATCAAGATAGCCGAGAAAAAATTAATGCTTCTCATCACAGTATTAATACTGCTGCTGAAGCTATTTCTAAAGCTAAACAACCGTTAATTCTAGCAGGAAATGGAGCAATTAGAGCAGGTGCCAGTGAAGCTTTAACGGAATTGGCGACGGAACTAAATATTCCCGTTGCCAATACCTTTATGGGCAAAGGAGCCATTCCCTATACTCATCCTCTGGCTCTTTGGTCCGTAGGTTTGCAACAAAGGGATTTAATTAGTTGTGGTTTCGATCAGACAGATTTAGTAATTGCTGTTGGCTACGATTTAATTGAATATTCGCCGAAAAAGTGGAATCTAGAGGGAAATATTCCCATCATTCACATTAGCATGGAACCGGCAGAAATCGACAGCAGCTACATTCCTTTAGTGGAAATAGTAGGAGATATTTCCGACTCTTTAATGGATATTCTCAAACGCTCAGACCGGCATGGGAAACCCACACCGCGATCGGCCAAACTGCGAGGAGAAATTCGAGAGGATTACCAATACTATGCCCAAGACGATGGTTTCCCCATCAAGCCCCAAAAGCTAATTTACGACCTGCGTCAGGTGATGGGACCGGAGGATATCGTCATTAGCGATGTGGGAGCCCACAAAATGTGGATGGCCCGTCACTATCACTGCGATCGCCCCAATACTTGCATTATCTCCAACGGTTTTGCCGCCATGGGTATTGCCATTCCGGGGGCGATCGCCGCTAAATTAGTCCATCCTGAGAAAAAAGTGGTAGCAGTAACTGGAGACGGGGGCTTTATGATGAACTGCCAGGAATTGGAAACCGCTTTGCGGGTGGGCTGTCCCTTTGTCACCCTGATTTTCAAAGACAACGGTTACGGCTTAATTGAGTGGAAGCAATTAAATCAATTTGGCCAATCTGCCTTCGTTCATTTTACCAATCCCGATTTTGTCAAGTTAGCCGAGAGTATGGGTTTAAAGGGTTATGGAGTAGAGTCGGCAGTGGATTTGATTCCCACCCTGAAAGAGGCTTTAGACCAATCCGTACCAGCAGTGATTGACTGTGCAGTAGACTATCGAGAAAATCTGCGCTTCTCCCAGAAAGCCGGAGATTTAACTTGCAAGATCTGAGATATTAGAGCAATGAACAATGAACAATTAACAATTAACAATTAACAATTAACAATTAAGAGGTTGATAAGAAAAATGCCCATGCAAGCTTTGTACAAAGTTTTTTCCTAGGGTGCGGCACTGCCCACCACAATATCTATCCATGGACAACTTTCCGAAAACCTCAGAAATATCCAGTTGTTACCAACTTTACCAACTGACCACTGGGGGGAGAAACAGGGAGGACTTTGATGAATTGTTCCCCCAATGTTGGGGGTTAGGGGGCTAGACAAATTATAGGTATGATATAAACGGACATGATATTAGATCTAATCTGTTCCAAAGTAGTTGAGAGAGTTTTTTAGTTCCTCTCTTCTCTCTCTGAGTCCTCTGCGTCCTCTGCGGTTCTACAAAAAAAGATTTTAGGGAAGAAATTGTTCGTTGTTTGCTTGTAATCTAGATTGAGACCTTATATATTAGGTTGGTACAGTTTACCACCTTGACAATATAACTCCTTAACCAAACAGTTGTAAAAGCTGTTTTTAATAAGTATTGTTTATAGCTTATTGAGAAAACTTTTAAATTCCTTATCTATAGAAATTAGCTAGAGAAAAATGTATTGAAATATATCCAAGCCCTCCAACAAACAACAAACAACAAACAACAAACAACAAACAACTATTATTAATGTCAACTTCTCCATCCCCCACTTTACAAGCAAGCATTTCCGAAGGCTTCCCAGAGTGGTTGCAACAACAAAATATCAGTCTGGCCTTCACTACCTATCAAACCAACCGTTTGTTTTGTGTCGGCACTACCTCAAGCGATCGCCTAGCTTTGCAGGAGCGGTTGTTTGATAAACCCATGGGACTGTTTGCCAGAGAAGATAGCCTTTACATGAGTACCCGCTATCAAATTTGGCAGTTAGATAATCTGCTGGCCAAAGGAGAAACTCGCAACGGTTGCGATTGCGCAGCGCCAGGCTTGCCTGATCGCCTCTACTTCCCCAAACTAGCCAGCACCACCGGAGATCTCAACGTACACGATGTAGTCCTAGATGGTTCCGGGGAGTTGCTCTTTGTCAACACTGACTTTAGCTGTTTGGCTCGCCTCAGCCCTAACTACAGTTTTGAACCGGTCTGGCAACCCCCTTTTATCTCCAAACTAGTAGCTGAAGACCGTTGTCATCTCAACGGTTTGGCCCTGCGAGATGGCAGCCCTGCCTACATGACCGCCTGCAGCGCTACCGATAAAGCCAGTGGCTGGCGCAATTGTCGGCGAGATGGAGGCATAGTACTGGATCTGGAGAGTAACGAGATAGTTATTCAGGGTCTCTCCATGCCTCACTCTCCCCGCTGGTATAAAGGCAAACTCTGGTTGCTCAATTCCGGAACAGGAGAGTTGGGCTACGGGGATTTAGAGTCAGGCAGTTTCGTCCCTCTCACCTTCTGTCCCGGCTTTGTGCGAGGACTGGCCTTTTGGCACAACTATGCTTTTGTGGGCCTGTCTAAAGTTAGATCCAACCCCATGACCGGTTTAGACCTAAGCGATCGCCTCGCCGCAACAGGTAATGAATCTCACTGCGGCTTAATGCTGATAGATTTAGACAGGGGCAAAACCATTCACTGGCTCCATCTGGAAGGAGTAGTAGAAGAACTGTTTGACATAGTGGTGCTGCCTGGGGTGCGTCAGCCCGAGGCTTTAGGGTTTCAGTCCGATGAAATCCAGCGCTTGGTAACTTTTCCTGGTTCTGAAGGTATAGTGGTTACCAAACCCACCGTTAAGCGACCTAGCTTGGGAGATACCACTCCTATCCCCGGAGTACCTCAGGAAGTTTGGGACCAAGATTTTGCTGCTCAAAGTAATAAAGACTCGGAACGAAGAATCAGCCCTCCTCTCTCAGCAGATGCCTTAGCCTCCCTAAAGTTTCAACAAGTTTACAGCCTCACTCCCCATAACTTAGTAGACTATGACGAGTTTACCTTCCCTTCGTTGCAGCAACGCTGGTTGACTCAACCCCAGCGAGGAGAATTGTTCGGGGCTTCCGCCTCCGTAGCAGGAGAGATGGTGGCCTTCGCCATTGCCGAGCAACTGCCTGCGGGGTCCGCCGAGATTATTTCCCTATTTGTGGCCCCCACCTATCGGCGTAACGGAATCGGTACTAAATTGATAGCTTATTTAGAGCTGGGATTGCGTCAGGAAGGTAGTACCAGCATCGCAGTTAATTTCCAGCCCAGTCTGGCAACTCGCATGGCCCTGGAACCCCTGCTGAGAAAATTGGGTTATTCAGAAACAGCCCCAACTCAATCGCAAGAGAAGCGATGGCAGAAAATTTTGCAGCCTACCCAAGCCATCTCAACCCCAAAACCCAAAGCTACCAGTAGGGTGCGGTCGCTAAGAGCGGCGCGAAGCTGGGCGCAACGCACCGAACTACCCACAACTTCTTCTACCCAATTGGCCGTAAATCCTGCCATCTCAGCCATTAGTAGGGTGCGTTCGCAACGCACCGAACTACCCATTTCCCAACCCACCGCACTACCCATTTCCCAACCCACCGAACTACCCACAACTTCTTCTACCCAATTGGCCGTAAGTCCTGCCATCTCAGAGGAAACATCAAAGCCCAAAGTTTCCCTAGTAATGACAGTCTACAACACCCAGGCATATTTAAGAGAAGCTTTAGACTCTCTTTTAGCTCAAACCTTTACCGATTGGGAACTAATTCTCTGGGATGACGGTTCCACCGACGAATCTATTTTCATCGCCCGAACTTACAGCCAAAGAGACCCTCGCATCCGCTTTCACCCCCAGGCTCACTGGGGAAGAGTTAAAGCCTTGCAACAAGCCCACAGTCTCACCAGGGGAGAATACGTGGGCTGGTTAGATGCAGATGATCGCCTGGCACCCACAGCCCTGGAAGAAACCGTCAAGTTTTTGGACACCTACCCAGACTACGGCATGGTGTACACCAACTACCTGGAAATGGATGTCCAGGGCAAGGTTCTGGGCTTGGGCCATTTCTGCCAGACTCCCTACCGCCGCCACCAGCTAATTTTCAGCATGCTTACCTTTCACTTTCGCCTGCTGCGGCAAACTGTATTTGAAGCAGTGGGAGGTATTAACGGGGAGTTTGAATCTGCGGAAGATTACGACCTTTGTTTGCGAGTAGAAGAAGCAAGCCGAATTTATCATTTGCAACGTCCTCTCTATTTTTACCGCCTCAATCCCGCAAGCATTACCCATCAACAACAGTCGTTGCAGCGACAATGGTCCGAGCGAGCGGTGAACGAAGCTCTGGAGCGACGGGGAATGTTGCGAATTTATCAATTAGAAAAGAATGGAGAAGAACATCAACTGCGGCGAAGAGAGGAGTATCGGATTTACCCCATTCCTGAAGCCGCCAAGACTCAATTTCTTCAGGGTCAACAGTTGGCTCAGGAAGGCTCCCTAGAGGCTGCAGCCACCTGTTTTCAAGCAGCCATTCAGCTCCATCCTAACTATCTGGCTGCTTACAACCAGTTGGGAAATACCTACCAACGGCTGGGACAAACAGAACGAGCCACAGCCACCTACCAAAACCTGCTGGAACTGGACCCTAACCTAGCTCAAGCCCATTGTAACCTAGGGGCCATCTGGCAGAGGTCGGGCAAAATTCAAGCAGCCCTAAAAGCCTACCAACGGGCGGTGGACCTGAAACCGGACTTTGGGGCCGCTCAACTCAATCTGGCCCGACTGTTAGCCAGTCAGGGGAAACAAAGCCAAACCGTCATTCATTACCAGGCTGCCATTGCAGCGAAACCCCAAGAACCAGAGGCCCACTACGGTTTGGCCCTAGCCTTCTTCAGTCAAAGGGATTTAGAGGCAGCAATCCCCTGTTTCCAGCAAGTTTTAGTCCTCCAGCCCCATCACCCCGAGGCTCTGTTCAACTTGGGTCTCTTGTACGAAGCCCGAGGGGAATTGGAAGCATCCCTAGACTGTTACCAACAGCTAGGGGACCGCCATCCCCAGTGGGTTAACTTGGTAGCTCTCCAACTTAACTACGTCCGACGGCAACTTTGCGACTGGCAGGATTACCACAGCCGCATCACCGACTTGTTGCGGGGAATCGAAACTCACTGTGCCGAAACCGAGAATCCTCCTCTATTACCCCTGAGCTTGAGCCTCTTTCCCGCATCCCCCAAGTTGCACCTGGCGGTAAATCAGGATTATGCAGCTCGGACTCAACGTAACGTAGCAGAGATTCAGCAACGGGTCCAGTTCCACTATCCCGAAGGAAAAGCCCATACCTTGCGCATCGGCTACGTATCCCCGGATTTCCTCCACCATCCTGTAGGACTGCTGGTACAAGATTTGTTTCCCTACCACAACCGGGAGCAATTTACCATTTTTGCCTATTCCCTGCACTCTATAGAAGACGAGGTGCAAGCTAATATTAAAGCCGGATGCGATGTGTTTGTAGATTGTTCCACCCAGTCCCCAGAGGAAACTGCTCGCCGCATCAATCAAGATGGCATTCATATTTTAATCGATCTAGCAGGTTACACTACCTATTGCCGCCCGGAAATCTTTGCCCTCCGTCCCGCTCCCATTCAGTGCAGTTATTTAGGCTATCCCGATACCACTGGAGCCCCATGGATGGATTACTTGCTCACCGATAAGTGGGTAGTTCCCCCAGAGTTAGCCCCCCACTGTTCGGAGGAAGTAATCTATCTGCCCCACCAGTTTGCCGTACCGTCCCAATTGGCTCAAAGCTCCCAAACCCAAACCCCCCTTATTAAGGGGGGATCAAGGGGGGATCCAAGTCGTCAAGACTACGGTCTACCCCCCGAGGGCTTTGTTTTCTGCTGTTTCAACCTTCACCGCAAAATAGAACCCAAGGTTTTTGCCACCTGGATGAGGATTTTGCAGCAAGTACCGGATGCCCTACTGTGGCTTCGGGATGGGCCGGATCGGGTGAAAGCTAACCTACGCCAGTCAGCCGCCAGTCAAGGCATAAAACCGGAGCGCCTGATCTTTGCCCCCCACTTACCCTTCCAGCAGTATTTAGCCCGCTACTCCCTCGCAGACCTGTTTCTGGATACCTTCAACTACTCGGCAGGTTCTACAGGAGTCTGTGCCTTAGGGGCAGGAGTTCCCCTACTGACCCAACTGGGAAATACCAACGCCTCCCGCATGGGAGCCAGTCTCTGTGCTGCGGCGGGCTTGGAGTCTCTCATTTGCAATAGTATTGCTACCTACGAGGAAAAAGCAGTGCATCTAGCCACTCACCGGAAGGAGTTGGCAGGGATTCGTCAAAAGTTGCAAAACAACAGGGAAACTTTGCCTCTGTTTCAACCCCAGCAGTTAGTAGCCCATCTGGAAGCTATTTTCCAAAAACTTGTAGCAGTTGATAGTTGATAGTGGATAGTTGATAGTTATACAGCAACCTAGCGGTTGCTCTAGAGTCTAGCAATTGTCCTGACGACTGCTCTAAACAAAAAAAAGTAACCAATAACAAACAACAAAAAAGCAACAAAACTAACAAAAATATCTATATTTATCTGCGTTCATCCGCGTTTATCTGCGGTTCAAACAACAAACAACCAGATGACAAAAATTAAACTGTTTTTGGCCGCACCCAGTTGTGTTGGGCCTGCCCTGCCCTTCGGCTCCGCTCAGGGACCGCGTAGTCGAAGGGTTTCGTTACCTCAACCCAACCTACGAAAAATAAACTATAGCGCGAAGCGCTATATTTATCAATAGTTTCAGCTTCTGGAAATTGGACTATCATCCCGCAATTGTGCAACGCCAACTTTTTAATAGCCATTAAGACTTGTTTAGCTTGAGTTAACAGAAAAAGAGGAAAAAACAAAGGGTATGTCCGTATTTTTCGCTATATTTAAAATAGAAATAATAGAACAAACTCCGAGAATATTCACATCTTTGTACAATCCCGCTTGTACAATCTATTTTTGGATCTATCGGGTCAAGAAATTTGGTTGGCAGTGTTGCAACAAGCAGTCAATGGCATGGCAAATGCCCTAGTAGCAAGTTTAATAATTGATTGTTTATCAAGATATCTCAATGGGAAGAAAAAAATATCCTTAGTACAAAAACTTCTGAATTTACTAGTAGCTTTTGTCTTTTTTCCAGCTTTAACTATTATAATTTGGAATAGCAGCAAATTCATAAAATCCAGCGAATTGTCAGAATATGGGGTAAGCATTTACATCCACAACCTACAACTGATAGTAGCTATCTCTCTGTTGGCAATGTTAATGGCCTTAGCCATAAGTCGTAGCACAGTTAAACCTTTATTGCAACTTGCTCTGGTGACAGAAAATGTCAACGGTGAAGTCATGGTAGATTTGCCAGAGGGGGAAGTAAGGGAAATAGATGCTCCTCCGCAGAACTTCGAGATAGCGATCGCCTCTCTCTTTGGTAAGTTTGAGGAAGTAGTAATAGTTAAGGAGCAATATCGCCTTTAGAATTGCCCATTACATCCCAAGGAGCAACATTCTTTTTTACAATCGAAGCTGCCGAGGTTGAGCTGAAGGATTCTGTTTCTCCAGAGCCTGATACTATAGCGCTAGTGCAACAGAAATCGTTGCGCTTATTAAGTGTAGTAGAAAATACCATTCATCTTCAAATTCTTACCCTTACAGCTCAATCTTTGGCCATGGTGGTTAGAAATGCTTCCTCAGCTCTAGAAGCCCTGACTTGGCTGCAAAGTGGGGAAGAATTCGATCTAGCCATTATAGCGCTACGCGCAATTCAAAATTCAAAATTCAAAATTCACTCTTTGGCTATGACTAGGTTTCAGGCTTTATTAATGTCCTAACCTAAATGCGTAGTGCTATATCGATCTAGATCTGAAAAAAATGAGTGGTAATTGGTTGGCAAGTCAAATCCAGCAAAGAGCAGCTCAATTACCTTTAGTGATGTTTACAGAAAGGGAACAGGAGGCAAATAAGTTAAATTCGCGAATTAACTGGGCAGACAGATTAATCAAACCCATCCAACGAGATCAACTAGCAGCGATCGCTCTATCAATCTCTCAAGATGCTGGGGGGTGTGGTCAAAAGTAGTTGTTTGGGACTAAATATCTATTTATCAATTGTGGGGTAGCCCTCTGGGCTGCCTAACAATCGCGGGTAAGCCGTGACTATTGAGAATATACAATTCAACTGTTTGTGACCGCACCCGATGCTGGGTAATATCATGTTCGTTTAGATCGTCCTTATAATTTTTGGACTTACGCAGAAACCGGGTTTCTGAACTAAAACTCTGGATTTTGCCATTTTATCTCGACTCCAAACCCGGTTTCTAGGTGTGTTTGCGTAAGTCCTAAATTTGTCTAGCCCCCTAACCCCCAACATTGGGGGAAAAATTCTGCTTTCCAGCGTCAAGATTACGATTTGATCCCTTTACTCCGTTAAGACTTACGCAGAAACCGGGTTTCTGAAGTAAAACTCTGGATAATAGGCCGTTTTATCCCGAGAGAAACCCGGCGAATTGGCTTGTTTGCGTAAGTCCTGCCCGTCTCTTTTGAGCGGGGAGGGTCCAAATCTCTATATTGGGGTTGCCATTCCCAGAAGGATGGTTAACAATATAATATTAAGGAATGTGTATTTTTATATACACCTCTTAATCTAAAAGCAGAAAAATAGAGTGAGTCAGCATTCAACGGTATATTCAGACCAGTCTCCCGATTCCATCGGGTTCAGACGCTACGATGCAGAAGCGATCGCCCGTCACTATCGCTACCGACCTTGGCAAGTAATCTGGCGAACCTTGACCGTCATTGGGTTTTTTGCCACCTTCATGCTACATCTCCTGTGGGATAAATGGCTAAAGCAAGAGGAAGAGAAAAAGTTCCAACGGGCTAGGGAACTGCGAGAACTGCTCACCAAACTTGGGCCCACCTTTATCAAAGTAGGACAAGCTCTCTCTACCAGACCGGATTTGATTCGCCAGGACTTCCTCGAGGAACTGATTAAACTCCAAGACCAATTACCCCCCTTTGATAACGCTACCGCTTTTGCCATTATTGAAGCGGATTTGAATCGCCCCGCAGACTGGATTTATCGGGAAATTTCCCCCCAACCAGTAGCAGCAGCCAGTCTCGGTCAAGTTTATCGTGGGGTTCTCAAGACGGGAGAGGAAGTAGCCGTCAAGGTACAGCGTCCTAATTTGCGCCCGGTTCTAACCCTAGACCTTTACTTAATGCGTTGCGGTGCAAATTTGTTCGGAGATTTTCTACCCCTCAACTTGGGTCACGACCTCACTCTGATTGTAGATGAGTTTGGTACGAAGTTATTTGAAGAAATCGACTACCTCCATGAAGGAGAAAACGCGGAAAGATTTGCTGCTAACTTCCAAGACGACCCAGAGGTGAAAGTTCCGGCAATATACTGGGACTATTGCAGTCACCGAGTCCTCACTTTAGAGTGGATTCACGGCTTTAAACTGACGGATACAGAGAACATTAAAGCTGCAGGAGTAGATCCGGAGGCCATCGCCCGCATTGGGGTTACTTCGGGATTGCGCCAACTTCTAGAATACGGCTTTTTTCACGCCGATCCCCATCCCGGCAATCTCTTTGCCACTCCTGACGGTTCCATGGCTTATATCGACTTTGGGATGATGGACCGGTTAGAGGAAGACACCAAAGAAACTTTGGTTAGTTCTGTAGTTCAATTAATTAATCGAGACTATCAAGGGTTAGCCGATGACTTCGTCAAATTGGGCTTTTTAACCCCGGATACGGATATTAAACCCATTATTCCCGCTTTGGAAGAAGTGTTGGGGGATGCCATAGGGGAAAGTGTGGGGGACTTTAACTTCAAAACCATTACCGATCGCTTTTCCCAGTTGATGTACGAATATCCTTTCCGGATTCCCGCTAAATTTGCCCTGATTATTCGTTCTTTAGTCACTCAAGAAGGATTGGCATTAAGTCTCAATCGCAATTTTAAAATAGTGGAAATTGCCTATCCCTATGTATCGAAAAGATTGCTAACTGGGGAGTCCGAACAAATGCGTCGCCGTTTGTTGGATGTTTTGTTTAAAGAAGGTAAATTCCAGTGGCAGCGGTTAGAAAATATGATTGCCATTGCTCGTTCCGAGGGAGAATTCGACGTTTTACCTACTGCCCAATTAGGTTTCCAATACCTGGTTTCCGAAGAAGGTCACTACCTGCGCGATCGAGTGATTATGGCATTAATTGAAGATGACCGACTGCATACAGAGGAAGTGCAACGTCTTTGGACATTAGTAAAAGATGATTTTAAACCCCAGCGCTTATTTGACGTTGCTTTGAGAGCTTTGCAGGAAATATCAGGAGATAGAGTTGCTGCTGTTATGCCAACTGTCAATGCTTTTAAATAAAGCAATCTCTTCATCCGCGTTCATCTGTGTTCATCTGCGGTTCAACCAACAACCAACAACCAATAACAAACCATGTATTACTATCTGCCTCAACCTCCATATTTTTTAATAATTGCCGGTTTCTTTATTTACATGACTTGCGGTTTAGCCTTTAAGGCAATTCTAGAGCAAAAAGTACGAAAATGGATGAATCAATCTTCGCCACAAATTCTCAATGAAATGAATAACTTAGAATTCAAGTTGCCATTTTTCGGGATTTGTATTGGCATTTGTATCTTTTTGGCTGCTGGGTTAGAGGTTTTTAGTATTGACCGGTTGTATTCCTATGGCTTATCGTTCATAACAACCTTTCTGGTTGCTGCTCTAATTTGGACTCAACTAGGTAAAATGTTAATCGAGTTTCATAAAGGTGGCTCTAAGGCATTGGATTTAGATTCTTTTTAATCAGTTAATATCTTTAACAAGAAAGTCACAGTAGGGACGCAGTTGTGCTACCCTACTTTTTTAACTGATATGTGATATCATGTCCGACAATATCATACCTATAATTTGTCTAGCCCCCTAAAATCGCTTTAGGAGTGGATAACCACCGTTGTATTTCCTCTTTATCTTCAAAAAGTTCCAATGCTAGATTGATAATGCGCTGAAACCGCTCATCTTGGTCTTGTTCGTAATTAGCTCGGATTTGTATTAGAGGTTTCATAATGATGTCACAGTTGGATTATCTTTAATGTAGGTAACAATTTCAACCATTTTTTCCTTCATTAGAGTTATTCAAGTTAATTGAAACACAAAAAAGAAAATTAATTTCTTTTTTGGAGATGTCTATTTTTTTGAAAACTGTTCTAATAATCAAGCACTGACTCTGCCGCGATCGCTTTCTCTGCTGCGTCTGAGAGCTTCTCGGTCGCCCATTGTCTAATTATGCCCCCCCCTTGGTCCCCCCCACTGGGGGAAACAGGGGACTCACGGGGGCTAGCAATTGTAGGTTGGGCCCTCAGTCACGAAACCCTTCGACTACGCGGCCCCTGAGGGTCGTCGAAGGGCAGGGCAGGCCCAACACAACTTGGTGCTGCTGGGTTTCGCTATGGTAATCGCCAACCTACAATTGCTGAAAAATTATGATCCAATTTGATTTTATAGCTTATAAAAACTGTCATCGTGGCACAGGCATCTTGCCTGTGACTCCATCTATTAACGTAATCTTTTTTTTACTTTGGTGCTAGAATAAGAATTATTGAGTAATTTGAGGGTTTGATTAATGTCTCAAGAGCATGTCAACGCCATCCTAAGTAAAGTAAAGCATGACTGGAGTAGTCTTCAGCATATCCATCGGTTTGCAGAATACGCTTATCTCACTGAAGAGGAAAAAAAGGCATTTTTGTATTTAGACCTTGCTGAATTAGAAAAATTTCTTGATTCTGCTTCTGTTAGAAGGCAAAACACTCTATCCTTAGCTCATGCTCATATTGTTTAATAGTAAATAAGGGCATTATCTACCATGCCCTTATTTTAGATTTACTGAGAATTTGCATGAATGAAAATCAATCTTCAGCTCCTTTTCCTGGGAAGAATATTTATCTTGGGGGAATCTATCCATTTAAACCCGATGGATTGGTTATCTCTCCAGAAAGCAATAATTTACCCACCAATACCCCTAGTTTAACAAACTTAAAAAATTACCGAAGTAGAATCTATTTCTCGGAACAAGGCTTGAGTTTTCCTTTAAAATCATATGAGTTGTCTATCTCTAGATTGTCACTGACATTAACAACCGGGAAAACTTTGGCTAATCTGGAACTTAAAGCCTACATATCCATCTACGAGGAAACATTTGCTACTATAGTATTTTGGGTTTCCTTAGAGGGATATAATTTTCAATTAAATGAATTAGTCGAAATTATTGCTTTAACGAGAAATACTAACGAGAGAGTTAAAGTCAACCAATCCTGTTTAATAACGATTCAAGAGGATAATTATCAATTTTACAATAATTTTCTGGAAATATGCCAGCTGGTTCTGAAACCAAAAATTGTTGCTAGACATGGGACCGAGAAACCTGACAGTAAAATTGAATTACTGTACCCTATGTTATTTGTGGGGGAAATGCCTTGTGACTCGAAAGAAGAAATTCTTCAGAAGTATAGCCAGGAAATTACTGCTCTGGCGGAAGTTTGGATTAGCAATACGGTGGATATTCATGAAAGTGAAATAGAACGAGTCAAGAAAACAGAGTTTCACCCATTTAATTTTGGTTTATCGGTGATAACCGCAGGATGCACCGTTGAACTTCATCCTCGAATCAATCAAGAAGATTTTTCAGCCAGTTTGGCAGAGTTATTAGCAACAGAAAGATTAGTTTTAAGTACAATTTGCGAACTTCCTATTGCTAAGTATTATCTTTTGAGATTATACGATCGCCGATTATCCACAGAGGATTTAAACATCATCCCTAGCAATGGTTTATTATATTGGGTTTTTCCCATATATTTAATCGTAAGGGCTTTGCAACTGACTATAATCAGAAGTTCTCTCTTGAGAGGGTTATATCTTTTCTTTCAAAGTGTATACATTACTAGAAAAAGTTATACCAAAGTTGCTTTTGAGCGCTACAGCTCTATTTTCAATCTCTCTTTGCTAGAAGAAAGTATTGACAAAAAAATTCAATCTCTCAATGATAGTATTAGAACTATCTATTCCATGTTGCTATCTTTATTCGGTTTGATCTTGTCTCTCCTGGGTTTGGGCTTGGCATTAATTAAATTTGTGCTAAAATAATATCAAATCTAAAGAAAAATGCTACAGATATAGCAGTTTTAAACTCATATTCTTAGTACCTAAGTACTTTATCCCCCCCAGCCCCCCTTAACGAAGGGGGGAGCCTGGAAAGTCCCCCTTTTTAAGGCTTGCCCTGCCCTTCGGCTACGCGGTCAGTGAGCGGAGTCGAACTGCAGGGACCGCGTAGCCGAAGGGGGGATTTAGGGGGATCGTCTTTGTCTATTATCTGTAGCACTCTTTTTCGTATTGGATATTAAATGTTGTAGAATAGAATAAGAAGAATAAGAGAAACAAGAGAATGTCTCAAGATCATATCTATATTTTGAGTTACGGCATAGACCCATACCGGGATATTTCCCTTAGAACCCTAGAAATCTTACAACAATGCTCGGAAGTATACGTGGTGAGGAGTAATCTTCATCTAGCATCTTTTTTGCAGACAAACAAGATAAACTATAAAGATATTACATATATTTACTTAGAGGGAAAAAGAAGAATAGAGGTATATGAAAACATTGCCCAATTTTTAATCCAACGTGCGGCTCCAAATAAGACAATCGCCTATTTGACTTACGGCGATCCCATGCTATTCGAGCTTCCTACTCAGCTAATTCTAGTTGCTGCCAAGGAATTAGGTTTGTCGGTAAAAGTAATTCCAGCTCTATCATTTATTGATACAATCCTTGCTAGTCTACAAATATCAATTGGTACTGAGGGATTGGCTGTTTATGAAGCCACAAGTTTAGTGAAAAAGGAGATGAAAATTGACAATCGGGTTCACTGTTTAGTGGCACAGGTAGGTGCTTTTAATTCTATTGAAGTTAGTCGGTCAGTAAGTATTAGTTCCACAAATCTATCTTTATTGGTGGATTATCTCAGATGTTTCTATCCTCCTCATCATTTGCTTAGATTATGCCATGGGGATGAAGGAGATCAAGAGATTGCTTCTGTAGAAACTCCTCTCTGTTTGATGACTATGTTTTCCGAGGGGATAAACTATACAACTACTCTCTATATACCTCCTCTCCGGAAGATTAACAATTAAGTAGAGCGATCGCCCCTATTCAGAACCATATTTAAACAAATCTCTTTTCTAAGTAATATGAAATACAAAAATGATTGCTACAAATAGTTTATTGCATCATAGTATAGATTGAGGTTATCCCGTGGTTGAGAAACCGGGTTTCTTTCCAAAATTTTAGCATTAATCCTTAAAATAATAGGAGAAACCCGGTTTCTGGGCTGAAATCATTCACTATTGTATCTGTAGCAAACATTTTCAGATTTGATATAACATGAGCCGATGGTGGGCAGTGCCGCACCCTACTTTCTCCTTCCTCTCCGGGAGATTAACAATTAAATAGAGCGATCGCCCCTATTCAGAACCAGATTTAAACAAATCTCTTTTCTAATCTTGATTTATTTACCAATAGGGTCCACCCAACCTGACCAAACTGGTCACTGGTCTGATTCTAATTCGTTTGTTTCCTCTGAACTATCAGAACTAGGAGTTTCTGTAGTTTCCGTAGTTCCTGTAGTTTCTGGATTAATAATAATTGGTTCCGGGATTCCGGGAATGGTCTCGGTAGTGTTTTCCTCTAGTTTGGGTTCTTCTGGTTTGGGAACTTCCGGTACTGGAAGGAAAAAGAAAGTAGCTGCTGTGAGTAAGAAACTACCAATGCCCACAATAGGGGGTGCAGCCCTATGTAATAAAGGTTCTTCTGACTGACGATAGCGCTTGCTGACAGACTGCAATGGTACGGTCAAATCTGGCAATGTTTCACTGTCCGCAAACAACCGATCCACTGCTTCTACTAGGTCAAATAACTGTACTGTAGTTAGCTCGATTTCCACTTTTTCCCCATTCTCTTCTGCTGGTGGTTCCCAAGTTAAGCAATGTAAATGGGACTTGGACCCCGGTGTTAAATCTAGCTTCCCCCCGTCTTCCTTGCTTTCCTGAGGATGATGCAGTCCGCTGAGGCATTCCTGTCCGTAAGCGCTCACTGCTGCTACTAGACTTTCTAAAAAAGCCCGCCCACCGCTGATGGTTTTGTTGGTTTGATTGGTTCCCAGAAAATGACATTCCGCATTGAGCAAAATAGACATTAAAGGCTGTCCTGACTGGGAAATGCTACCGTCATTACTCAAGCCATCTAAAACTAAAGTGCAATTGGGTAAATTGTATTGGCGTTTAATGTTCATCTAAACCTATTTAAATATTATGCTACCTCTCCGTCAAACAAACTAAACCACAGTCGCGACCTGCCTCTGGTTCCCGTACAAAACAATAGCTTATTTAAGAGGGAAATGGCTAACTGGTTTAATTTATCTTCCGATGCCAAATATTGTTCTACTTTGGCCCGACGGGGATTCATGCGGGATTTGTAGTGGGAACGAAAGCTTTCTAAATATTGAGAAAGACGGAAATGATGTTCTAAGGGCAATGCTTTGGCTCCCATTTGTTGTTCCGCCAGAAGGAGTTGGCGAATTAACGCTGTGAGGATTGATGCGCGATCGCCCACAAGAATTGCTAAAGCTTTTGCTTGTTCTAGGGTGAGGATATTACGAGTATAGGAACGTCGCCAGGGATTGGTACAGCGCAAGCGCCACATTACTACTCTATTTTTGACTATGTCCTGCAATTCTAACCTTTTCGCTGCAGCCAGCATATTTTCCCCTCCCCCCACTTCTAAAGCTTCCAGAGCCAGAAGCATTAAATCCAATTGTTGCGCTACGTTGACGGAACAGGTTTTGATTTTAGGAATCTCCGCCAGACTGGCCAAAATTAAAGGTTGGCTTGACCACTGCTGGGCCGCACTGGAATCAGGACTGGAATCGGCACTGGTATCAGACATTAAAGTAGTTGGCTCGCTCATGACATTTCTCGGGCAAACGGAAACCGCGACGTTTTAACTCGCGGAAGAAGTTGACTCGGCACTTCGACTACGCTCAGTGACCACGGATTTATCCGCTGTCCCCTTACGGGGCGGGAGACTGTAATGCCTCCCTTAACTCCCATTGCTGGGGTGAGTTGGCCTCGTCAAAGTTATCGGTCGGTACTATCCAAGCCGCACTGCCTTACCCGTCCTAGAGCTGTTTAACGACTCGGTTCTAGAGCCTGGGACTGGCACGCATCCCAGGGTAGGAACTTTAACGCTTACCGATAACGTAGTCCCACGAAGAGGACTTAGACTGGTCAGCTAGCCTTGGCTTTAGGGCACGAAGCCCCGCCGCAGAGGGCGCGGGGTGCTGACGCTATATGGATTGTTGTGGAATATGGCTCCATCCTAGGATAGGAAAAAATGGATAATTGTTGCTTGCTCATTGTTTATTAATTTACAAGACTGACGGCAACAAGCCTAGAAACCCGGTTTCTCACCCAAATAAAACGGCCTATTCCAAATTGTTAGTTCAAAAACCCGGTTTCTGCGTAAGTCCTAATTTAATGCCATAATGCCATAAACAACCAGTTAAAGGCAGAAAGTAACAAGGCGTGGAGCATGGATCTCAAATCTCTAATTCGCGATATACCGGATTTTCCCCAGCCAGGAATTCTCTTTCGAGACATTACTACTTTACTCAAAGATCCAGCAGGACTGCGCTACACTATGGATAGTCTCTCCGCTAAGTTTACTGCTGCTGGTTTGGTTCCCGATTATATTGTGGGCATGGAATCTCGGGGTTTCATTTTCGGTCCACCCCTAGCTTATAGCCTCAATGCGGGATTTATTCCGGTGCGCAAGCCTGGGAAATTGCCCGCAGCGGTTAATGCAGTGGAATACGAGCTAGAATATGGTACGGATAAATTGGAAATCCATCGGGATGCGGTGGAACCTGGAGCTAAGGTGGCTATTGTGGACGATCTCATTGCCACTGGGGGGGACTGCAAAGGCAACGGCGGATTTGTTGGGGCAAATGAACTGTGAAGTGTTGGCTTTTGGCTTTATTATCGAGTTGAAGGATTTGAAGGGACGAGAGAAACTGCCAGATGTACCAATTATTACTTTGATTGAGTATTAAATCCCCCCTAAATCCCTTTGAATCCCCCTAAATCCCTTTCTATCCCCCTAAATCCCTTTCTATCCCCCTAAATCCCCCTTAATAAGGGGGACTTCTACTTAAATCCCTTTGAATCCCCCTAAATCCCTTTGAATCCCCCTAAATCCCTTTCTATCCCCCTAAATCCCC